>DBFADZ010000004.1:0-26788 GCA_048195375.1 Collinsella sp. | reverse complement strand
TCCTGCCGGTTCGACCGGCGCGCCACGGGTCAAGATGCACTAGGCCTGGACGAAGTCCGGGCCCGCGCCTTTAGACGCGAGCCCGGGGCCCGTGGGTTATACCCTAAGAGCAAACCACCCTTTTTAAGGGTGGTTCTGATTGGAGGAGAACGCATGCGGCCCGGTGGCACTCAGACAAAGCGCGGCGCCGCGGTGCGCATGCGACGCCGACTGGGCTTGCCGCCGCGGGCGTACGCACTGCTATCGTGCTCGCTGGTGCTGGTCATAGCTGGCGTTTCGGCCTATGGCATGACCGTGCCGTCCATGATGCAGGCGCATGCCGCACGCGAACCGCGCGTGGGGCATGAGGTCAAAAGTGATCTGGGCACCACGACTGGATATGCTTGGGCAAGCGTGGTCGCGCATATTGTGTTTGGCACCGACGATGCGGACGGTGCCGAGGCCCCGGACAACGAAGTCACGCTTGCCAACGGCAAAACCATCGTGCTCACCAACACCAAGATCATCGATCGGTTGTCCAACAATAGCGTGGCGGCAACGGTGAATAAGGTCGAGCAGCAAAAGGAGCAGGACGCCCAGCAGTCCGGAAAGCCCGGTAGCTCGGATACTTCTGGCTCCGGCTCGGATTCATCGAGTTCGGGCGGCGGCTCTGGGTCGGGCTCTTCTACCGGAGGGTCTGGAAACGGCGGCTCGACGGGCGGCAACACTGACAACGATGCAAACTCCGGTGGCCTTTCCGCTGCTGAGGAAGAGAGCATTCACAGTTGGCTTGTGACCAAGTACAACATGCTCGACGGCTATGTTTCTCGTGCCAATGACGTGGTCTCGACCTATAACTCTACGGGAGATCCCAGACCGTGCGACAGCCTGGTCGGGGAGATGTTTGTCATTCGAGCCGAGTTCGGTCGTCAGACATTCTCGCCCCGGTCAAAGTGGTATCAGCAGTATGCCAATCTGTGGGGCTGTTACACCAACCTATGTCAATGGGTCGGCCATTACGGCGATGATGACGTCGCGCTCGGTAACTTCAACAATAACGTGGCGGCGCTTGCCCTATGATGACCGATCTTGCATCCACCACACCACAATCGCTCGGTCGCGATCCGATGGTCGGCCTGCGCCTGGCGCGTGTCGACGAGTTTGAGCCGGCCATTGCGCTCGGTCAGGACGAACTGCCTGCCTATCTGCGTCGTTTTACGATGCTGTTTGCCGACGATGCCACCATGCGCCGTGGCGGTATCGGCCGCGTGACGCGTGCCGTCAACGCCCAAGGCGAGGCCGTGGCACTCAAGCAGCTCATCTTGCCGACGCGCGATGAGTTTGACGATGATGCCGCTCACGAGGCGCTGGTCGCCAAGTTCAAGGCAGCGTTTCGCGAGGAATACGAATGCCATCGCGCCCTTTCGGGCCTTAAGGGCTTTCCCCGCCTCTATGGCTGGGGCGAGGTCGACGGTGTGCCTGCAATTGTCATGGAATGGGTCGAGGGCGAGACGCTTGCCCGCTTGCGTTCGCGACTCGCCGTGGACGATGCCGGACGCCTGTCGCCGCTTGTGGCGGCGCGTCTGGGTCGCGACCTGTCCGATCTGCTCTGCCGTATGAGCCTGGTGGGCGAGGGCTTTGTCCATCGCGATATCTCGCCCGCTAATATTATGGTGCGTACGGCGCGCCTGCCGCTTGACCGGCAGCTTGCCGAGGGCACCTTTGACCTGTGCCTGATCGACTTTGGCTCGTCGCTGGCGCTCGAGCCTGCGTCGGCCGTGGCCGGTACCGGCGGCAAGGCGTCGTTTACGGAGCGTTATGCCACGCTGCGTCGCGCGACGGTTGCCTATGCCCCGCCCGAGATGCTCACCGACGATATTCCCGACCTGCGCGCTTTGCGTATGTCGCCGGCGATCGACGTCTATGCCGCGGCAAGTACGGTTTACGAGCTCATTGCCGGCGTCGCGCCATACGAAGCCGCGCCGGGCACTTCGGGCACCTCGGGTTCGCGCAAAAAGACGCGCGACATCGCCAGCCCCTATCGTCTCAAGATGGACACGCGGCCCGACTATCCCATTGGTGCCCATGCGCCCGGTTGCGATTTGACTCAGTTGCTTCGTCGTGAGCCCGATGTGGCGCTCGCCGCGGCCGAGCAGGCCCAGCAGCTGGGGCTTGAGCCGGATTCCGAAGAGCTACGCGATGCGCTGGCGTTTGTCGATGCCCAGCTGTTCAACGTGGTGATGGCCTGTCTGTCCAGCCATCAAAAAGATCGTCCCGAGCCGGCGGCGGTCGAGGCGGCGCTCTCGGCGTTTTGTGACCACTATGCGCAAAATGTCGGTCGTTCGCTCCGCGGCGAGCCGCTCACGCCGTGCCCCATGGATGCGTCCGGCCGCGCGGTTCGTCGCGCGCTGATGGTCGGCGCGACGGTCGTCTGTGGCGTGGTTTGGGCTGTGGTCGTTGTTTCGGCCGCGCTGCTGGCGTCGGGCGCTCGCGTGACGGCGACTTTGGGATCGCTCGTGTGGTCTGGGTCGCTACCGGGTATTATCGCCGCACTGGCGTTGGCGCTGCCAGGCATAGCCGGCATTGCCGCGGGGGCATTTGCGCGTGATCGGCGCTCGGGGTTCCTGCAGGGTGTGCTTGCGCTTTCTGCCTGCGAGGTTCCGGTGCTGGTCGTGGCTGCATGTAGCGTATTTTCCCAACGCGCCGTGATGGGCGGCCTTGTTGCCGCTCTGGTTGCAACCTATACGCTTACGTGGTTTTTGCTTGCGATGGGCTTTGCCTTTGAACTTCCCGTTTCGGCACCGCGACGCACAAAAGCCCAGATGGCGACTCCGCTTGCCGGTGGAGCCGCAGCTGCCCGTACTTTTGGCGGACCTGTCGAAGTATCGTCCGATTCTATTTCTACGACCAAGGAGGCCTAGGTCATGGCATCTCAAGTTGAGCTCACCCCATGCGGGGCCATGTTTGACATCTTTAAGCGCGCGGCGCATCTGAGCCATATCGAGCTGTGCGGCTTGGTGCTTTCGTCCCGTCCGCTCGCCGACGGCCGCAGCCCGCAGAGCCGAGCCGCCGATCGCTCTTGGGTTTCCCGCTTTATCGTTCGCGCGCCGGTCGGCACGCTTCAGCAGCGTTACTTTGCCGAATACGGTACCTCGGCTGCGCGTATTATGTCGCAACTGGCCCTGCGCCAGCGCAATCCCATGGACTCCACGGCTGTGATCAATATGGTGTGCGGTCCTGCAGGTGAACCGATGGTACGCGCGCTCGAAGAGTGCCACCAGGACACGAATCTCTATCGCAACGCGCTCAATCGCCTGTCCCAGGCGGCGGAACTCATGCCCGCCGAGCGCGCCGAGGCCGTGCTGGTGCTGTTTGTCGCCGTCGGTTGTTCGGCGGATGTGCGGTCCTCGGTGAACTATGCCATCGACTACGCACACGCGACCTGTGGCGGAGGCACATCCACGCCGCGTTCGCTTGGCATGTCGCTGACTGCGGGCGAACGCGAACCCGCCCCGGCGCACCCCTTGGGCTTGCTGCGCGTGCAAAACAGTTTTGTCGTGAGCGCCCCGCGCTGGATTCAGCCGAGTGAGGAAGGCGTCGAGATCGGCGCGCTGGCGACGGGGGAGGGTGACATCACCGACGTCGGCGACGACGTCTCGGCCTGCCATGCCCATATCTGGTGCGACGATTCTGGCACATGGTTTGTCGAGGACCTGGCATCCACCAACGGCACCGTGGTGGTAAACGGGGCCACGAGTGTGTGTATTCAAGTAGAGCCTGGCCGCTCCGCCCAGCTCAACCCCGGCGACGAGCTCAAGCTCGGCGAATCCACCACCTACGCCATCCTCCTCGGCGCCCTCTAGCCAGCAGATAGGGACGTTCCTTTTCTGCCGGCACTTGGGGACAATCCTTGGCGCGCCAGAGCCAGTCGCCCGGGGATGGAGGGACCATTTTGGCCCTTGGCAGTCACCTAAGGTAAACCTCTACCGCCCACCTATATTTGCCGAAATATGGCCTGACGGCGGGGTACAATAAACCCGCATGCGGATTTCCGTTGCGGGCGCTTCCCATCGCCGGGGCGTGCCCGGGAGCATCCGGCATGCGGCCTTTGCGGCGCTCGGTCATGTGCAAGACGGGTAGCTGGGCCTGTGGAGCGCGTGCAGCTCTCCTCGCCTCGGCATGCCTTCTCTCCACGCCATGTACCTGCCGCTGAGTCCGCCTGTCAGATGATCGGAAGCAACAACGAAAATCCCATCACGCCAACATCCCGGCGATCGCCGGGGCCTGTATACCTATATGAGAGGAGAGGGGTATATGGCGCGTAAGTTTAAGTCTATGGACGGCAACGAGGCGGCCGCATATGTTTCGTATGCGTACACCGAGGTAGCGGGAATTTATCCCATTACGCCGTCCAGCCCGATGGCCGACCATGTCGACCAGTGGGCGGCCCAGGGTCGCAAGAACATCTTTGGCACCCCGGTCAAGGTCGTCGAGATGGAGTCCGAGGCAGGTGCAGCCGGTACCGTTCACGGTTCGCTGGGTGCCGGTGCTCTGACCACCACCTACACGGCTTCTCAGGGCCTGCTCCTGATGATCCCGAACATGTACAAGATCGCGGGCGAGCAGCTCCCGGGCGTCTTTCACGTCTCCGCGCGTTGCGTCGCTTCGCACGCCCTGAACATTTTTGGCGATCACTCCGACGTCATGGCCTGCCGCCAGACCGGTTTCGCCATGCTCGCCGAGGGCAACGTCCAGGAGGTCATGGACCTCTCGCCGGTGGCTCACCTTGCCGCCATCGAGGGTAAGACCCCGTTCCTTAACTTCTTCGACGGCTTCCGCACCAGCCACGAGATCCAGAAGGTCGCCATGTGGGACTACAAGGATCTTGCCGAGATGTGCGACATGGATGCCGTCCAGGCTTTCCGCGATCACGCGCTCAACCCTGAGCACCCGCACACCCGCGGCAGCCACGAGAACGGCGACATCTTCTTCCAGAACCGCGAGGCCTGCAACAGGGTCTACGACGAGCTCCCTGCCGTCGTCGAGGGCTACATGAAGAAGATCAACGAGAAGCTCGGCACCGATTACGGCCTGTTCAACTACTACGGCGCTCCCGATGCCGATCGTGTCGTCGTGTGCATGGGCTCCTTCTGCGACGTGCTCGAGGAAGTCATCGACTACCTCAACGCTCACGGCGAGAAGGTCGGCCTGGTCAAGGTTCGCCTGTTCCGTCCGTTCTCCATCAAGCACTTCGTCGACGTTCTCCCCGAGACCGTCCAGAAGATCGCCGTCATGGACCGCACCAAGGAGCCGGGTTCCATCGGCGAGCCGCTCTACCAGGACGTCGTCTCCGCTCTCTACGAGTCTGGCAAGACGGGTATCAAGGTTGTCGGCGGCCGTTACGGCCTGGGCAGCAAGGACACGCCTCCCGCGTCCGCGTTCGCTGTCTTCGAGGAGCTTAAGAAGGACGAGCCCAAGCGTGAGTTCACCATCGGCATTGTCGATGACGTGACCAACCTGAGCCTGCCCGAGGCCGAGGATGCGCCCAACACCGCAGCCCCCGGCACCATCGAGTGCAAGTTCTGGGGTCTGGGTGGCGACGGTACCGTCGGCGCCAACAAGAACTCGATCAAGATTATCGGCGATCACACCGACAAGTACGTTCAGGCCTACTTCCAGTACGACTCCAAGAAGACCGGCGGCGTCACCGTTTCGCACCTGCGCTTTGGTGATTCCCCGATCCGTTCGCCGTACTACGTGACCAAGGCCGACTTTGTCGCCTGCCACAACCCCAGCTACATCGTCAAGGGCTTCAAGATGGTCCGCGACGTCAAGCCGGGCGGCACCTTCCTGGTCAACTGCCAGTGGAGCGACGAGGAGTTTGCCGAGCACATGCCCGCCGTGGCCAAGCGCTACATCGCGAACAACAACGTCAACGTCTACCTGATCGACGCTATCGACCTGGCTGCCAAGGTCGGCATGGGCAAGCGCACCAACACGGTGCTCCAGTCCGCCTTCTTCGCGCTGGCCAAGGTCCTGCCCGCAGAGGACGCTCTGCAGTACATGAAGGACGCGGCCACCAAGTCCTACATGAAGAAGGGCCAGGCCATCGTCGACGCCAACCACAAGGCCATCGATGCCGGCGCTACCGCCTTCCGTAAGTTCGAGGTTCCGGCCGACTGGGCAACTGCCGAGGATGCCGCTCCCGTCGAGCTCTCCGAGGAGACCAAGTCCGCCATCGCCCAGCAGGTCAAGAACCTGCTCGAGCCCATCGATCGCATGGATGGTGACAGCCTGCCTGTTTCCGCCTTTGTCGATTGCGCCGACGGCCAGTTTGAGCTGGGCGCCTCCGCATACGAGAAGCGCGGCGTCGCCGTGGTCGTTCCTCACTGGGACGAGACCAAGTGCATCCAGTGTAACCAGTGCGCTTATGTGTGCCCGCATGCCACCATCCGTCCGTTCGCGATGACCGAGGACGAGGCTGCCGCCGCGCCCGAGGCTACCCGCACGCTCGACGCTATGGGCCCCAAGGCCAAGGGCATGAAGTTCACCATGGCCGTGTCCCCGCTCGACTGCATGGGCTGCACCAACTGCGTCAAGGTTTGCCCCAAGGGCGCCCTCGAGATGGTTCCCACCGAGCAGGAGATGGACCAGCAGCCCGTTTGGGACTACATGGTCGAGAACGTCTCTGAGAAGAAGGAGCTCATCGCGGCCAACGTCAAGGGCAGCCAGTTTAAGCAGCCCTACCTGGAGTTCTCCGGCTCCTGCGCCGGCTGCGCCGAGACCGCCTATGCACGTCTGGTGACCCAGGTCGCCGGCGACCGCATGTTCATTTCCAACGCCACCGGCTGCTCCTCCATTTGGGGCAACCCCGCTGCCACCGCTCCTTACTGCAAGGACAAGGACGGTCACGGCCCGGCGTGGAACAACTCCCTGTTCGAGGACAATGCCGAGCACGGTCTGGGCATGGCCGTTGGCTATGAGGCCGTTCAGCACAAGCTGATCGCCGCTACCCAGGACATCATCGCTGCCGATGGTCCGTCCGATGAGCTCAAGGCCGCCGGCCAGGCTTGGATCGACTCCGTCAACGACGCCGAGGCCTCCAAGACCGCTGCCGCTGCCTACGTTGCCGAGCTCGAGAAGTGCGGCTGCGACGCTTCCAAGGCGATCCTCGCCGACAAGGCTTACCTCACCAAGAAGTCCTTCTGGATCTTCGGCGGCGACGGCTGGGCCTACGACATCGGCTTCGGTGGCCTGGACCACGTCCTGGCTTCCGGCCACAACGTCAACGTCTTCGTCTTCGACACCGAGGTCTACTCCAACACTGGCGGTCAGGCCTCCAAGGCCTCGAACCTGGGCCAGGTCGCTCAGTTCGCCGCTGCCGGTAAGGTGACCAAGAAGAAGTCCCTGGCCGAGATTGCCATGAGCTACGGCTACGTCTACGTGGCGCAGGTCGCCATGGGCGCCAACCCGGCTCAGACCCTCAAGGCCATTCACGAGGCCGAGGCCTACGACGGCCCGTCCCTCATCATCGGCTACAGCCCCTGCGAGATGCACTCCATCAAGAAGGGTGGCATGCAGAACTGCCAGGCCGAGATGAAGAAGGCTGTCGAGTGCGGTTACTGGAACCTCTTCCGCTTCAACCCCGAGGCTGCTGCCGGCAAGAAGTTCTCGCTCGATTCCAAGGAGCCCGCGGGCGGTTATCGGGAGTTCCTGATGAACGAGGCCCGTTACGCTTCGCTGACGCGTTCCTTCCCCGAGCGCGCCGAGGAACTCTTCAAGGAGAATGAGCAGGCCGCTATGGACCGCTATCAGCACCTGCTGAAGCTCAAGACGGTGTACAACGAGGCCTAGGTCTCCCACCGCAGGATCTGAGGGCTGACCTTCTCGGACGTCCTCGGACATGAAAGAACCCCCGCTGCGCACTACGTGCGGCGGGGGTTCTTTCGTCCTGCGGAGTGTCCGCGAAGGTCAGCCCTCAGATCCTGCTACGACTACGTCCTCGGATTGTGTGGCTGAATGAAGGACGTGGTTGTGGGGGCCCTTTGTCCCGGTCGCGGTTTCGCGGCGTTGCCGCGAAACCTCGCGGTACTTTGGGGCTGGATGGGGGCGTGGTAATGGCTAGAGAGATATGGGTGCGAACGAGAAATCGTTATTGGGGTCATCCTTTTCCATAAATTCGTCGAGACAAAACGTCATGTAGATTGGAACGTACAGAACCTTGCCCTCTTTGCTGAGATTCTCGTGGCTCAGTACAACGGCCTCGGGAATTTTGTACTCGCCCACACTCATCAGACGATCGAGGGCCGCATGCGCTCGAACTTTCTTGCCCGATTTGACCTCGATTGGGACAACATGCCCGTGGGCGCCTTCGATCACAAAGTCAATTTCACCGACCTCACGCGTTTGGTAGTACCATGCATCCGCCCCGAGGGCAACGAGTTCCTGCGCGACCACGTTCTCATAGAGACCGCCAAGGTTGGGAGTTTTCATATCAAGATAGACAGCGCGTGCAGTGCTGCCGGGGTACCGCGATGCGAGCATGCCTGTATCAGACTCATATAGTTTGAAGGCCGTCGTTTTCTCCGTCCTCTTGAGAGGACTCCGTGGCTCCGTCACCCTGGCGACCATCAATCCAACACCTGCGTTAACAAGCCACAGGAAATCCTGCTCATATTTTTTAAGGCGAGCTCCCTCACCCAGAGACGAAACAACAAAGCGATGAGACTCCGCCTCAAGCTGAACGGGAATTTGCTCAAAAATCGACCGAACGTTAAACGCTCGAGTCGATGCATATTTTGAGATATCGCTTTTGTACTGATCGACCAGCTGAGTTTGAAGCTCACGTGTGCTCACGAGCGAATAACCCGAATCAATATAATTCTGAACGACCTCCGGCATGCCGCCGCAAACGATATAAGCTCTATAGTTCTTGAGCATCGCCTCATGAATATAGTTTTCGACAGGATGTTTCTCGACAAGGCAGCTGCGAATGCCTGCAAGCACATTCTCGCTAACGCTGTTTGCCCAACAAAACTCTTCAAAATCCATCGGGCGCATAACAATGTGCTCTACATACCCCACCGGAAAAGAAGAGATCCCCTTAAACTCAGTCCCAAGCATAGACCCCGAGAAGACATAGCTAAAGCGCCCATCCTCGACCAACGCCTTCATGAGTGTAACGATCTGCGGATACTCCTGAATCTCATCGACAAAGACAAGCGTATCGCCCTCAACAAGCGGCACATCCGCAAGAAGGGCTACGCGGTTGATAAAGTCAACGGAGTTCTTTGCGCCAACAAGTGCATTCCTTGCTTCGACATCGAGTAGTAAATTGACCTCAAAATACGAAGCGTAGTTGCTTTTTCCAAACGCGCGAATCGCATAGCTCTTGCCAATCTGACGCGCACCAGTAACGAGCAATGCCTTATTGGAGTTATTCTTCCAGCTCAAAAGCCTATCAGTGACCTTGCGGCGTAGCATTAAACCCCCAAATGACAAAAATTGACAGATAGAATCGCCTAAAATCATACAAAAATTGGCAGATAATAACGTCGTAAATATACAAAAATTAGGAGATAGCAAAGGTTCGAATAGGCCTCAAGGCCGCTGAAACAGTACTCTACTTTGCGAAGGGGCCGGGGACGCTGTTGGGTGCGTCCCCAGCCCTCTGATTCTTACTTTGGATTCCGCGATGGGACTTTGTTGGCCTGCCTGGTCGGTTTATCTTGTCTCGCCGCTCTCTGTGCGTAGGCGGTAGCCGTGGACGAGGTCGCTAATAGCCGGCCAGGGAATCTGGCGGTCGACCCAAAATTGGAGCTGGACCAGATAGCGCTCGGTGGCGCGGGTGAGGGCTGCAAACTGTTCGTGAGTCTCTACCTGGGCGTAGAGGTCGCGGCTGTGGGCGAGGATTGCCGTGGTGTCATCCATTTTGCCGGTGACGTCGAAGGCGCCCGAGAACCAGTCGCACAGGCGCGCGGCGCTGTTGTTGATCGTTGAAAGGTCGGCGGTGCCGTCGTTGACGTTTTCGTTGGCCTGGGCTCGCAGGAGGGAGAGGGCGTCGGCGGCGTTCATACAGTAGCCGACGGTGAAGTTCCAGACGGCGAATTCGCGGCCGGTGTCGAGCTTGCGTCGGCGCATGTAATCGATATCGCGCGGCTCCTCGAGCATCATTTGGTCGGCGAGGGCCTCAAGTGCAGTGGTGTACTCGGCAAGGTCGAGTGCGAGCAGGGTGTTGATATCCATCATCTTTAGGCCTCCGTTTCGATCTCGACGATTTCGTTTTTAATGTACATGCCCTGGTTGTCCCAGACATTGCGGCAGGCGGCGGCAAAACGCCCGCGGTCGGCTTCGCAGATGCGGGCGAACATGTTGCAGGTGCCAAAGGGCTCACACACGTCAAAGAAGATGCAAATTGACGACCAACCGCCATACCAGCTCACGGCGCCCGCCGGCTCGTGAAAGACGGGGTTCTCGATGTGCTCGTAATTGGCGATGGGGCCCGATACGGGATAGGTTACCTCGGCATCGCAGATCTTGGCCGAAAAGATACGTGACTCGACCGGACAGGACGATTCGAACAGCTTGCATGTCTCGGGAGCCTTGTCCCAGAGCATATCGGCGAGAAACGTCTCGCCATTCAGCGTGATCTTGAGCATTTTTGTCATAGTAAGGACCTCCTCAATCCGTCGCTCAAGGGGTTCGCTGGCGGATAAGGAGAAGACAGCAGCGGGGTCGCCGAACCCAAACTTCACGACAGGTCTCTGTCGCCCCAGCCCGCGCTGTTCTTCGCTAAAGTACCATGCCGCAATTGCGCGCGCAATAACAGTTTTTGATTTTCTGGAAGCGGCAATCGACGAGACGGCTCGCCGGCTGCCGGCCGACGCGCGGCATAGGCGCTCGTCTATTCCTTATGCTGGATGAAAAACGCCATGTTATTGCAGGGCTGCATACTCGTCCAATAAGTGCATAGAATCTCGTATAGTGCGAGTAAGATTTTGCGCTGTCTGTTTTGTGTTTAGCAAAGATACAGTTTGCATAATCTGGTCTAATCCCTGCTCTATTAAAATAAAGTTGCACGTAAATGACGTAGATATGCTTGAGCTGGGGTTCTGTACGCTGAGCGGATAAAAACGACCGTTCACCGTTCAACTATTTTCAAAATGAATAAAATGAGCGATAAAGAGAATATAAACCTTAATAAACTCGCGTATTGCACGGGCGCGGGTTATTAATGGGTTGTAGGCCTTTTACAGAAAGGATTCCAGCAATGTCTAAGCCTCTTGGCAAGCCCGATCGTATCGTCGTCGCCCTTGGCGGCAACGCCCTCGGCAACAACCCCGTCGAGCAGATCGAGGCCGTGAGCAACACCGCCCACGCCCTCCTCGGCCTGATCGAGCAGGGCAACGAGATCATCATCACCCACGGCAACGGCCCGCAGGTCGGCATGATCCAGAACGCCTTCGCCGCCGCCCACGACGCCATCGGCACCCCCGAGATGCCGCTGCCCGAGTGCGGCGCCATGTCCCAGGGCTACATCGGCTATCACCTGCAGCAGGGCATCGGCCGCGAGATGCACAAGCGCTATAAGCGCTGGCACGCCGCCACCGTCGTCACCCAGATCGAGTGCGACCCCGACGATCCCGCGTTCAAGAACCCGACCAAGCCGATCGGCCCCTTCTACACCGAGGAGCAGGCCAAGGAGTTCATGGCCGAGGATCCCTCCAAGGTCTTCGTCGAGGATTCCGGCCGCGGCTGGCGTCGCGTCGTCGCCTCCCCCGATCCCAAGAAGATCGTCGAGGCCGACTCCATCCTCAACCTGCTCGACAACGAGTTCATCGTCATCGCCTGCGGTGGCGGCGGCATCCCCGTCGTCCGCGACTACGAGAACAAGGGCTGCTACAAGGGCGTTCCCGCCGTCATCGACAAGGACCTGGGCGGCGAGCTGCTGGCCGAGGACTGCGACGCCGACGTCCTGTTCCTGCTGACCGCCGTCGAGCACGTCGCCATCAACTTTGGCAAGCCCAACCAGGAGGAGCTCGAGGACCTCACCGCCGACGAGGCCGAGCGCCTGGCCGACGAGGGTCAGTTCGGCAAGGGTTCCATGGAGCCCAAGGTCCGCGCCGCCATCAAGTTCGCCCGCTCCCGCAAGGGCCGCACCTGCATCATCGGCGCCCTGGACAAGGCCGCCGAGACCATGGCCGGCCTCTCCGGTACCCGCATCCACGAGTAGCCCCTACTCCGTTGCCTCTCCCGTGGGCGCCAGGCAAAGCGCCCACAAACTAGCCTCTCTTCATGAGCCCCGCGGTCCGCTCCGACTGCGGGGCTTTTGCTATTCACCTAGTCATTGGGGACAAACCCGGCACTTGGGGACGGTCCTTTCCTGCCGGCAGCTTGGGACAGTCCTTAATAGTCATTGGGGACGTTCTTAAACGACTAGCCAAACAAGAACGTCCCCAACGACTACTCATTTAAGTCTGTCCCCAATGACTGCCCAATGGCTGGGAAGGCGCATCCCACACCGACGCATTGCCTTCGGGCCCTCTCCCCAGGCTCTCCATAGCTCAGCTGGACTCCCCGCAACCTGTTCCGAGTTGGCGGAACGAGCGCGACGTGGAGTGTCATTCTTTACCGCGTTAGACTAGACGCAGGGAAAGGAGGAGGACATGGATGCTCGCGTCAAGCAGCTTGTAAATATGATCGAGGACGCTCAGCCTGTCGCTGTCGCGGTACTTGCCAAGCGTCTCGAGGTAAGCGAGCGCGCCGTGAGAAACTATATCCATCGCGCAAACGACAACCTTGCAGGGGTTGCACGCATCGTTGGCAGCAAGGGGCAGTATCGTATCGATGTTGCACGTGCAGATGAGCTTGCTCGCTTGCTAGACGGTGCGGCTCTGGCCCATCCGGGCATTCCTGATACGCGCGACGGCCGTGTGTCCTTCCTTCTTAACGACCTCCTCATGCGGTCCCAGTGGGTGACGATTGAGGAGTATGCGGATTTACTCTACGTTTCGGCGCGAACTCTGTCCAATGACATGCGTCTGGTAGAGCAGAAACTCGCCCAATTTGACTTAACGCTCGAAAAGCGCCCACGCTACGGAATCCGCGTTGCGGGCGGGGAGTCGCAGCGGCGCCTGTGCCTGGCCTCGCTGGTGAGGCCCGTGTTGCCCGACACCGACGATGCAAAGCTCGCCGAGCGCCTGCGGGCCATCGCCGCATGTGTGGACGATGCTCTGACGGCCTCGCCCGTCACGGTGAGCTCGCTGGCATCCCGCAATCTCATCATGCATCTTTACATTGCTCTTGGCCGCATCGAGCAGGGCTGCTATGTCCCAGCTGCAGAATCGGACGTTCAAAAACTGGAGGGAACGCGCGAATACGCCGCGGCTTTCCAGATTGCCGCAAACATCAAGGATGCCCTGGGCGTGAGCATGCCCCGAGAAGAGGTTGCCTTTATCGCAATCCATTTGCTCGGCAGGGGCACGGGCGTGCCCGAGAAGGGCTCTGCCGTTATCTCGGACGAGATGTGGGAGATTGCTTCCGAGATGGTACGTGCGGTCAACGATGAGTTTAGGTTTGACTTTAGCGGCGATCTTGAACTTCGCATGAACCTTGCTCGGCATATCGGCCCTCTGGGCTATCGCCTTGAATATCACATGCATATGGATAACCCCATGCTGTCCGATATCAAGACGAGGTTTCCGTTGGCCTATTCGATGGCAGCTGGCACCTCGCAGGTACTCGAGCGTCATTTTGGCAGCCAGCCCTCTGATGAAGAGCTCGGCTACATCGCCATGGCATTTGCCCTGGCCCTCGAGCAGCAAGCCGACCAGCCGCGTCGCAAACGCATCCTGATCGTGTGCGCCTCGGGAGCGGGAAGCGCCCGTATGCTCGAGCACCAGTACCGCAAGCAGTTTGGCATGTATATCGATTCGATTGAGACATGCGATGTCGCCCGCGTGGGAACGTTCGATTTTTCGCATATCGACTACGTGTTCACAACGGTGCCGCTCAACGTCAAGTTGCCCGTGCCCGTCCGCGAGGCCGATTTCTTCTTGGAGACGAGCGATGTCAACGCTATCCGCAAGGTGCTGAGCGACGACACTGCGCAATCGGACTCCGTGAGCTCTTTCTTTAGCCGTGCCCTGTTCTTCAACCGCGTTGAGGCGTCGTCGAAGCAGGCCGTTCTCCGATATCTCTCCGAGCGCGCCGTCGAGAGCGGCCGTGTCGATGCCCAGTTTGCCCAAGAGGTCGCCGAGCGCGAGAGCGCGAGCGCCACCTCGTTTGGCAATGGGGTAGCCATGCCCCATGGGATGCATCCCTTGAGCGCCGAGGCCTTTGTTACCGTGGGCCTGCTCGAACATCCCATTCTTTGGGACGAATACGGCCATGAGGTCGATATCGTCTTTATGGTGTCGTTTGCCCGGTCGGGCGGCGATGAGGCGCGGATCTTGAGCTCACTGCTCGCCGAGATCTTTATGGACCGCCAGGGGGTCGAGCGCCTACGCGAGCGCCGGTCCTGGCATGAGCTGATGGCGCTTGTGCAAGCGCATACGGCTTAAGACTTCTTTTGTCGATGACCCTGTCAGTCTACCTGCAATAAACCTCGAGGATTGCGGGCGGGAGATAGGCGTTTCGAATATTCAAGTACAAACCAAACATCACGGGAGAGGAGACCGTTATGGACGATCAGGGAACCGAGATGGTTTCGTTTCAGCTGGTCGCTGCAGCGGGAGAGGCACGCAGCCTTGCCTTCGAAGCCCTTGAAAAGGCAAAGGCGGGGGATTTTGACGCCGCCGCCAAACTCATGAAGCAGTCAAAGGATGCGGGAATCAAGGCTCACCACATCCAAACGCAGCTGCTTTCGACTGAGGCAGCGGGCGAGCATCTGTCGGTGGATGTGTTGCTGGTCCATGCTCAGGACCACCTCATGTGCTCCATGCTTGCTCAGGAGCTCGTGCAGGAGCTGATCTGCCTGTATGAGCGCACTGCAACCAAGAACGCCTAGCGGCGTGCGGTGACTATCCAACCAATCAATGCGAAGGGAATCCCTTATGAAGATCCTTCTTGTTTGCGCAGCTGGTCTGTCTACAAGCATTCTGATGAAGAAACTCGAGAAATATGCGGAGCAAAACGGCATCGAGCTCGATATCGATGCGGTGGGTATCGGCGAGTATCAGGAGACGTGCGCCAATTATGACGTGCTGCTCTTGGGGCCGCAGGTGTCCTACCAGCTCAACACCGTCAAGCAGGGGAGCGGTAAGCCGACCGCGGTCATCCCCGCACAGGACTACGGCATGGGCAACGCCGCCAACGTGCTGGCACTCGCCCAGTCGCTGTTGGGTTAGGAGGCAACCATGGAGAAGTTCATGGCCCTGCTTCAGGAAAAACTGACCCCTATCGCCAATTTCTGCGGAACCGAGCGCCACTTTGCCTCCATGCAAAAGGGCTTTATGAGCGCGATCAGCTTCATCTTGGTATCTGCCGTCTTTATGATCCTCGCCAACCCGCCGGTCACGGCCGACCTGGTGGCGCAGGGCGGGTTCTGGTCCGTCTTTGGCCCTTGGCTCGATTTTGCCACGGCCAATAAGCTCACGCTGCTCATTCCCTTCAACATGACGATGGGCATACTGTCGGTGATCGTGACGTTCGCAATCGCCTATAACCTGGCGGGCACCTACAAGATGCCCAAGCTTAACGCCGGTATGACCTCGCTGGTGATGTTCCTGATCGCCGCGGCGCCGTCGTCCTACTACCAGCTTGCTGACGAGTCCGTGCTCCAGGCGGTCCCCTGCACCTATCTGGGTGCGCAGGGCCTGTTTACCGCCATCATCGTTGCCTTGGTCTCCGTCGAGGTCACGCGCTTCTGCCAGACCAAGGGCATCACCATCAAGATGCCCGATGGCGTGCCGCCGTTTTTGTCCGAAACCTTTGGCGCCATCGTACCTATGCTCGCCAACATCCTCATCTTCTTTGGCGGCAACCTGCTGATCCAGATGATCGATCCCGCGCTGTCCATCCCCTCGGTTATCGAGAAGCTGCTCGCTGCCCCGCTTTCCGTCGCAGTTGACTCTGTGCCCGGCGCACTGCTTATCTGCTTCATGACGCTGCTGTTTTGGTGCTTTGGCGTCCACGGCAACATGATCGTAATGCCCATCACCGCCCCGGTCACGCTTGCCGCCTTTGCCGCCAACGCCTCGCTCTATGCTGCCGGGCAGCCGCTTGAGTTCCACCCGGCGCTCATGTCGTTGGCCATCAACCTCATCGGCGGCACGGGTAATACGTTCTCTTTTGTGGCGCTCTGCGCGTTTAGGGCAAAGTCGCAGCAGCTCAAGGCATTTGGCAGGGCATCGATCGTGCCGAGCTTCTTCCGTATCTCCGAGCCCGCGATCTTCGGCGCGCCCATCATCTTCAACCCGATCCTCATGATTCCGTTTGTGCTAGGCGGCATGATCTCGGCCCTGCTGTATTGGGGTGCGGTCTCACTGGGTCTTGTCTCTAACTTCTACATCTTGGTGAGCGGCACGTTCCCCATCTTCGTTCAGGGCTTTGTCCAGTGCCTCGACCCGCGCATCTGGGTGTTTACGATCGTTTTGATCGTGGTCATGGCTGTGGTCTGGTACCCGTTCTTTAAGGTGTACGATAACCAGCTCCTGGCTCAGGAGCAGGAGAACGCCGCGGCAGCTTCTGCCGAGGATGCTGAGTAGCATGAGTTACTTTGACAGAACGTCTGCCGCCGGTATGCCCGAGGGCTTTTTGTGGGGTGGTGCCCTCGCCGCCAACCAGGCCGAAGGGGGCTGGAACGAGGGCGGCCGCGGCATGTCGCACTCCGACCTGATCCCACAGGGTTCCGACCGCTGGGATGTAATGTGTGGCAGGCAAAAGCCCGTGGATGATCCGGACAGGCTGTATCCATGCCGCTGGGGCAACGACTTCTTCCATCATTGGCACGAGGATGTCGAGCTCTTTGCCGAGATGGGCTTTAAGTGCCTGCGTCTTTCAATTTGCTGGAGCCGTATTTTTCCCACAGGGATGGAGACCGAGCCCAACGGCGAGGGCTTGGAGTTTTACCGTCAGGTATTCGAGGCGCTGCGCGAGCATGGAATCGAGCCGCTTGTGACGCTGTCGCACTACGACTATCCGTTGGCTCTGGTCGAGCGCTATGGTGGCTGGCAAAGCCGAGAGATGATCGAGCGGTATGCGCACTACGTCGAGACCGTCGGACGCGCGTACCAGGGCCTCGTGCGTTATTGGCTTACGTTCAACGAGATCAACAGCGTGGCGCTGTCCTATCTCAACGCGGGTGTCACGCTCGAGGATGAGCGTGACCGTGCAGCCGTGACCGCGGCGTTCTCGCACCATATGTTTATGGCGAGCGCTCGCGCTGTCGAGATTCTGCACAAGATCGATCCCGCAAACAAGGTGGGTTGCATGGTCGCTGCCGGTGCGACCTATCCGTACCGTTGTGCGCCCGAGGACGTATGGCTTGCGTATGAGGAGGACCGCGGCCGCTACTTCTACACAGACGTGATGGCTGCGGGCGCCTATCCTGCTTGGAAGCTGCGTGCACTCGAGAAAGAGGGTGTTCACGTGCCCTCTGAGCCGGGCGATACGGAGTATCTGGCAGAGCATACGGTCGACTTCATCTCGTTCTCGTACTATTGCTCGCGCTTGGTGTGCGCCGATGATCAGGTGATCGCCGAGAAGGCGGAGGGCAACGTGTTCCCGACGTTGCGCAATCCGTACCTCAAGGATAAAGAGACTGCCTGGAAGTGGCAGATCGATGCGCTGGGTTTGCGCGTGACGCTTGCCGGCTACCACGATCGTTACCATCTTCCGCTCTTTATTGCCGAGAACGGTGTGGGCGGACTCGATGCGCTGGAAGACGGCAAAGTCCACGATGCGTATCATATTGATTACCTGCGAAGGCATATTCTTGCGCTGCGCGATGCAATTGTCGAGGACGGTGTTGACCTGATGGGATACACGCCGTGGGGCTGTATCGATTTGGTGTCGGCCTCGACGGGGCAGATGAAGAAGCGCTATGGCTTTGTTTATGTTGATGCCGATGATACGGGCAAAGGCACGTTCGATCGCTACCGAAAGGACAGCTTCTGCTGGTACCAAAAGGTCATTGCATCAAATGGCGAGGACTTGAGTTAACTCTTGCAGGTCTGTTGCCCCCGCGGTCCGCTTCGGCCGCAGGGGCTTTTGTTATTGAGGCGGCTGTTCATGAGGAGCATTGCAGGCTGCGGAAACCCGGCACTTGGGGACGTTCCTTTCCTGCCGGCAGCTTGGGACAGTCCTTAAAGGCCGCATCGATCAACTGCGGAAAGCACATCCCAGAATGAGCGTCCAACATGGGGTGCGGTTTCCCTTGAGGCCCTCAATCGGAAAATGCATCCCGGATTTTTGTCGAAAAGCGGTCCCTAGTTTCCCAAACGGGCCGCTAACGGAAAGCGCATCCCGCTATTGGGCCCCAAAGCAGGATGCGCTTTCCGTGCTGGCAGTTCCAAGCAGTTCGGGATGGCCCTTTTCGTTTGCTCTCGGCTGGCGTCCGTAAGACTGTCCCCGACGACCACTCATTTAAGTCTGTCCCCAATGAGTGCCCAATGACTAGTAGTAGGCCCACATGGCTTCGACTTCGTTGAGGACCTCTACGACGCCCCAGCGTCGGGCGCTGCGGCTGGCCGAGTTGGGATCGAAGACTTCAATCTGGTCGGCGTCGTCAATACCGTAAAGTACAATGTAGTGGCCCACGTTGGTAAAGGTGCCCGGCCGAACGGCGGCGATGACGGGCGCTCCCGAACGCAGCGCCTGAGTCATCGAGTCGCGATCGTTATGAAGCTCCGTTCCGTTAAGTCCCAACTGCCACGCACCGCTCGTCATAAACGACCATTCGGTTGCACCGGTGGGGGCGTAATTGCCTGCCTCGGAAAGCGCGCACATATCGACGGGAGTCATATCGGTGCGTCCCGTCTTAAAGATATAGACCATGGTGAGGCACGTAGGCCCGCAAGCATTTTGGCGGATGGTACCGCCGGCGTAAGGCAGCTCCGACCATGCAGGGTCGATCTGATAGATATGGGGCATCGTGCCGGCTTGCCATTGCGAGCGCGGGGTCGAAAAGGCGAAAGAATAACCGGGCGCGACGGGGGCCTTGAGCAGCTTGTCCTCGGCGGTGGGCTCGAGACCGGCTGATCCGTGGGAGATACACGAGCCTAAAAATAAAAAGAGCAGGCACGCGACGATGGAGCAAAGCGCGATGCGTGCGCGGCGGAAGGGTAGAGCGGGAGCGCCGGAGCCGGCTCGAGATGCCGGGCGAGAGCTCAGGCCGCTGCGTCCGTTCTGCGGGCGCGAAAAAGAACGGCGGACAAAGATGCCGGGCTGGGGGCGACCGTTGCGACGCAGTTGCGGCACATCGGTCTGGCGCTGGCGCGTGCCCGTGAAAGAGCGCGTGCTTTGGCGTTGATCGGTACTGCGACTGCGCCGTTCGGTTTTAGCGTTGGATCTGCTCGAAGCGACGGCACCGTCGCGTCTGCGAGTCGCAGCGGTACTAGCCTGCCCTCGAGTCTCAGAACCGCTGGTGTTTTGCCGAGGCGTAGGGCGGGGCTGCCGTTGCGAGCTGCTTGGATACTGCGGGCTGGCGGCGGTGGAAGAAGACGAGCTTCCGGGCGTCGGCGTAGCGCGACCGGCAAGGCGAACGCTCTGTCGCCGTTGATCGCCGTCGTTAAAACCATATGCCATTTAAACCGCCTTGCCTCATGTATAACCCGTCTATCCTACAAAAAAGATGTACAACAAATGCGTGCGCGCGCCAAAAGCTCGGTAAACGGCACGAACGGGGGCGAGTTTGGCGCTATAAAGCGACGCCCTCCTCGAGCTAAGAGAAAGGGGCTCTTTGGGCCCCTTTCAAAAGATGTGATTTGTGGTGCGCCCGCCGATTACAAAACGAGCATCAGCACGGTGACAAACGAAACGGTAATCACGGTAAGCAGGACCATGTATTTGGCGGCCGTCTTGATGTAGGTCGCGTAGCTTACCTGGGCAAGCTCGAGGCCAGCCATGATGGACCCGCATGTGGGAGTGATCATCGCTACAACGCCGTGTGTGGCGAGGTAGATTGCGACCATGGCTTCGGGGGCAAAGCCTAAGGATGCCGCCAACGGTCCCATGATAGGCATCGAGACGGTTGCCATGCCCGTACTCGAGGGGATGAGGAAAGACAGGGCAAAGTAGAGCGCATAGGAGAGCGGGGCAAAGACTGTGGCGGATACGCCGGCGAGCGCGTTGGCGGCGTTGGTGAGGATCCACACATCGAGTCCGGTGATGGACATGAGCACGGAGACGCCGCGGGCGACGGCGACGACGAGCGCGACAGAAACAAGGTCGGCGCAGCCGTGCAGGATGGTGTCGACGAGTTCTTTCTCCTGCATACCGGCAACCTTGCCGATAATAATTGTCATGGTGAAGAACCAGATGCCGCATTCGGTAAAGTACCACTGACCAAGTGGCAGGCCAGTCAAAAGTGCGCTCCATGCGGTGCTGAGGTCATCGCCCTTGGCGCCGATATCAAATAGGCCAACTCCGAATGTCTGCCACGGAATAAAGCCGATGATCATGACGACAAACGTGAGGGCGAAGAGAACAAGGACGCGCTTTTGAATTTTGGAAAGCTCGACGTGCGCGTCCTCGGCGGAATCGCCGTCCTTGTCGCCGTAGAGACGCTCGGCGGTCTCCCATTCCTCGGGGGTGAGCGATGAGGCGGCGCGGTCGGTGCGGACGCGCTTGGCATACCGCATGACAAAAATGATGCCCGAAATCTCGGCGATGGCGAACATAACCAGACCGATGCCGATCATGAGTCCCTGGTCATAGGGGATGCCGGCTGCCTTGAGAGCATCAAGCGCGAGTCCGGTCGAAAACGGGTTGACCGTCGATCCCAAAACGCCAAGGCCGCAGCCCATGAGAACTACCATGCATCCAACGAGCGGATCCCAACCCATGGCAAACGTGACCGATGCCAGGAGCAGGTAGAAGGGGACGGATTCCTCGAGCATGCCGTACGTGGATCCGCAGATGCCAAAGGCGAGCATGAGAACAGGAACGAGCAATAGATCATTACCGCCTAGTTTACGGACGAGCACGGCGATGCCGGTGTCGAGCGCGCCCGTTTTTTGGACTACGCCCAGGAAACCGCCAAGCACAAGAATGAACACGCAGACCTGCATGGCGCTCTCAAAGCCCAAGAAGGGAGAAGCCATAAAGTTGCCAAGCGTTGCGGCCTGCACGTCAGGGCTAAATGACGAGACGACCCACGAGGCGATGGCCACGAGCAACAGGCAGCCAAAGAGAATGGTAAAAGATGAGGGCATCTGGCGTGGCTTACGTTCTTTGCCAGATGCGGCAGCCTTATCCGACATACAAAGCTCCTTCACGGAAAGCCCTGCCTCCGCCATGGGAGACGGGGCTCTCGTTAATCAATAAGGTCTTGACTCTGTTGTCGACTTGAAAGCTGCACCCTTCAAGTCGGGGAAGTAATGCGTTTAATAAAGCGTGCATCACATATCAATAATACCATCCGGTGAGTATGTGAGGACATCTATGGTGGCATGTATTCCGCAAACGAGCCGACCTATCGGTAAACGTACAATGTGATATACGTTGTCGCATATAGATGCGGGTATTTTTAAGGACTGGTCCCTAGTGATCCCTTTTCTGTTGGTCTGGTGGCGCCTGCTGTTTTGGTTCGCGGCGACTGCACGTCGCTTAGACGATAGGGGGAGCAATAAAACGGGATGAAGAATAGGCCTTCATCCCGTTGAGCCACGTGTTCTGGAAGCAGTTTAAGCTCCTACAACACGTTTACGACAGGAACGTCGTTAACCAACTTGAAGAGCTGGTCCTTTTCGCCCTTGAGGAAGTGTCCGATGTTGTTGCACGGGAAGATCATGAGGTCGCGTAGCGACGAAGACGAATAGAACGCAGAGTGCGGCGTGATAATCACGTTGTCGCGGCCAACGAGCGGGTGGTTTGCCAGGTCGGGCGTCTCGTCATACAGAACATCGGCGCCAAACGCGCGAATCTGGCCAGAATCGAGAGCTTCGATAAGAGCGGGTTCGTCCATGCAGAGGCCACGGCCCAGGTTAATGACGATGGGCTTTTTCTTCATCTTGGCGAACTTCTCGGCGTCAAAGTAATGATAGTTCGTCTCGTTAAGATTCATATGATTGATAATGATGTCGGCCTCGGCCAAAACCTCGTCGATCTCGGCCTGCTCGACACCGTTTTGCCCAAAAAGGTTCTGGTCGATAAAGGGGTCGTTGGAGATGATGCGCTTGACAAGGCCCTTGGCTTTACGGGCGGTGCACTTGCCGATTTTGCCAAAACCAAAGATGCCGAGGGTCTGGTCTTCAAGACGAGGCACCTCGGGAGCCGCGGCGTAATCCCAACGGTGCTCCTGCTCAATCTGACCGATGTAGAACTTGAAGTTCTTGTTGAGCGCGTACATATAGGCGATGGCGCTTTCGGAGACATCCCAGGTGCAGTATTCGCCGACGGGGCAGACGCCCACGCCGCGCGCAGTTGCCTCGTCCATGTCTACGTTGTCATAGCCGGTGGCGTTGATGGCGATGACCTTGAGGTTGGGAGCGTGCTCGAACGCTTCCTTGTCCACCTTGATGAAGGCGGTGAGCAGAGCGTCGGCATCGGCAAGATGCTCGTAGAACTCCTCGCGTGCCTCATCGGTATACGCGTAAACCTCAACATCGATATCCTCACCCAGATGAGATTTGAGGGTCTCGGTTTCGAGGTCGTGCTGGGGCATCATGCTCTCGGCATAATCGCTGATCAAGATCTTCATGGGTGCTTCCTTTCCCCTTTGAGGGGCTTGTGGGTAAAAAGGGGCGCCGCAGCGCCGGAATCCAGCGGAGCGGCGCCCCATGAGAGGCTCGGACAAATACTGTCCAGGCGAAACGTTCGGACTACGGACGCTCGATCGGCTGGGTCAGGCAGTGCGGGCCGCCGCCGGCGTGCAGGATCTGGTCGAGCGGCACGTCGATGACCTCGATGCCCAGAGCGCGCATCTTGTCGTTGATGTGCTTGTTCTTCTCGATGGCAACGACCTTGTTGTTGCCGATGCACTGGACGTTGCAGCCGTGCTTGTACATATCCTCACTGGCGACGGGGATGAGCTCGAAGCCGCGGCGCTTGAGCATCTGCAGGAAGTTATAGGGCAGCTGGTCAATGCAAGCGAGCGCAACTTGGGGAGCGACGATGTTAAAGATCATGTCAAGGTGCAGGTTGTCGGGCGGGCAGGGAACGCCGACGACGGTATAGCCAAACTTCTCGAGCTGATGGCGGAGGCTGGCGACTCCCTGTTCATCGGTACGATCGACCATGCCCCAGGCGAGCGTATGCTCATCGATCATCCAGAAGTCGCCGCCCTCCATGCAACCTGCGTTAACGCGGGCGACGATGGGGACACCCATCTCCTTAAGCTTTGCCTCATAGGACTGGGCCTCGATCTGGCGGACCGGATGACGGAAGTGGCCCATGACGGCGCCTTCCTTGATCATGCAACCATAGTCGCGGGCAAAGGTCATGACCTCGTACTTGGGGTTGGCCTCGACCTCGACGACCTCGATGCCGTTATCCTTGTAGGCGTCAACGAGCATCTGCCATTCCTTGACCATGATGTCGTTCTGTTCGGTATCGCCCTTCTTCATCCATTCGGAGGTGATGACGTTGATGCCGTTGAAGGTGTAGTACTTCGGCGAGCACATCATGACCTTTTTGAGCGGATTGGTGGCGTTGGAGACGTAGATTTTCTCTTCAGACATGGCAGGTTCCTTTCTTTAAGACCTACATACCTTAGGTGGAATGCGCGCGGCGGGAAAAACGGAGGGGCTTGCCCGCCGCGCGAGGATTCCCGCGGGGGAGTAGCGCCTAGACCTAGAGCATCACGAGGACGCAGAGGAAGGCGCAGCAGGCGGCGAACAGGACGGCGACGATGGGGGCGATCTTCTTGACCCAGTCGCCGTAGCTCATGTGCGCCGCGGCCGTGCACGTCATGACGACGATGGAGCACGGGGTGATCATCTTGGCCAGGCCGAGCGCCATGAGGTAGATGATGACCATGATGTAGACGTCGACGCCGGCGAAGGTGGACAGCGTGCCCATGATGCCCATGGTGGCGGCGGCGAGGCCGGTGGAGCTGGGGATCAGGCAGGCGATGAGGAAGTAGCAGACCAGGGCGACGACGACGAAGGCGAAGGGCGGCAGGGAGGCCAGCGCGTTCTCGCACATGTTGAGGATGGACGGGGTGATCTGGCCGTTGTCCATGACGACCTGGATGCCGCGTGCCAGCGGCACGACGAAGGCGGTGGAGACCAGGCCGGAGGCGCCCTTGAGAATCGTATCGATGATAGTGTCGGCATCATAGTGCATGACTACGCCGATGAGGATGACCATGATCAGGGTGATCATCGAGAGCTCGGGGAAATACCAGTTTCCGAAGGCGGTGATGTCGGTGCCCAGGACGTTGCGCAGGCCCGGGGTTGCGGCGACCCATGCGACGAAGTCCTCGAAGAACGTCCACTCGGGGTTGAGGGAGGTCCAGGGGGTCAGACCGACGATCATAAAGACGAAGGTAAGTACGAACAGTGCGAGCGCGCCCTTCTGGCGACCGGTGAGGGTGAGGTCCTCGTCGTCGGCGGCGGGGAACTCCTTGAGGTCCTGCTCGCGCCGGAAGAACTGGACGGACTTCTCGGGATGCGCCTTGATCTTGTCGGCGTAGCGGCAGATCAGGAGGATGACGAGGCCGGTGAAGATGACGAACATCGCGATGCGGGGAATCATGCCCTCGCCAGGGGAGATGCCGGCGATACCCGATGCGATGCCCGTGGAGAACGGGTTAATGATCGACGAGAGGCAGCCGATCTGGGTGCCGAGGACGACGATCATGATCGCGGTGACCGTATCGAGGCCGAGGGCCAGGATGACGGGCACGAACATCAGGAAGTAGACGATGCCTTCCTCATAGGCGCCTTCGAGCGTACCGAAGAACGCCATCAGGATAACGAGGATGGCGATCAGCGCATGCATGTTGTTCTGATTGGCGATAGTGATGCGCTTGATGGCCGTCTTGAGCGCGCAGGTGCGATCCATCATCTCGAGTAAGCTGCCGAACAGCATGATGGTGAGGGAGATCGAAATGGCGCCGGAGACCGTGCCACCGCCGAGCATGCCGGTGATGGGGGCCATGAAGATGTCCCAGAGGCCCTGGGGGTTGCTCTCGACCACGTGGTAGGTGCCGGCGATGGCGTCGCCGCCCTCGGAGAGCTCGTAGGCTCCGCCGGGGACGAACCAGGTCAGGAGGGCGATGAAGGCGATGACGGCGAACAGGATCACATAGGTGTTCGGCATCTGGAATTTCTTCCTCGCCGGCTTTTCCTTGATTTCTTCAGCCATGGTGTATTTCCTTACGTGAGGCGCCGCGGCCCGGAGGGGCGGGCCGCGGCGTGCGGTCGGTCCGTGGCGCGGTTAGACACGCGGGATGTAGAGGTTGCCGAGGGTCGCGGCCATGATGGCCTTGATGGTGTGCATGCGGTTCTCGGCCTCCTCGAAGCAGCGGGAGTGCTCGCTGTAGATCACGTCGTCGGTGCACTCCATGGCCTCGATGCCGTGCTCCTCCTTGATCTTGGCGGCGTACTCGGTCTCGGCGTTGTGGAAGGCCGGGAGGCAGTGCAGGAAGATCCAGTCGGGGTTCTCGATGTGGGAGACGAGCTCGGCGTTGACCTGGAACGGGGACATCAGGCGGACGCGCTCGGCGAACTGGGACTCCTCGCCCATGGCCGCCCAGACGTTGGTGTAGACGGCGTCGGCGCCGCGGACGGCGTCCACGGGGTCGTTGGTGACGCGGATGGTCGCGCCGGACTCGGCGGCGAACTTCTGCGCGAGGGCGACGATCTCGGGGTCGGGCTCGAGCTCCTTGGGGGTGGCGTTGACGTAGTTCACACCGAGGATGGCGGAGGTGATCATCAGGGAGTTCTGGACGTTGTTGCGACCCTGGCCGCAGTAGGCGAGCGTGAGGCCCTCGAGCCTGCCGAAGTGCTCCTTGATGGTCATGAAGTCGGCGAGCATCTGCGTGGGGTGCTCGCGGTCAGTGAGGCCGTTCCAGACGGGCACGCCGGAGTGCTCGGCGAGCTGCTCGACGTGCTCCTGCTTGAAGCCGCGGAACTCGATGGCGTCGAACATGGAGCCGAGCACCTTGGCGGTGTCGAGGACCGTCTCCTTCTTGCCCAGCTGGATGTCGCCCTTGCCCAGGTACTCGGGGTGGGCGCCCAGGTCGATGCAGGCGGTGGTGAAGGCTGCGCGGGTGCGGGTGGAGGTCTTCTCGAAGAGCAGCGCGACGTTCTTGCCCTCGAGGTAGCGGTGCGGGACGTTCTGCTTCTTGAGGTCCTTGAGGTGCTCGGCGAAGCCGATGAGCCACATGAGCTCGTCCCTGGTGTAGTCCCTCGTGGAGAGCAGGTGGCGACCCTGGAAAACCGAATCAGTCATAGTCATGTTTCCTTTCGTCGGTTCTTGCCTACCCCCGACGGACGCCCCGCACGTGGGCCCCTCCAGACAGGTCAGGCGTTTCGTTCGCCCCGGATGGGGCATCGATACCTGTAGTCGGGCGCCGGTGCAGCGGCACGCCGAAACCATGACTCAAAGTCTAGGAGCACCCAGATGCCATGTGTTTGGTACCAACTCAAAGCCTTCCGGGGGTCTATTTGTTATTTTTTACAAATGAATTGTTATTCGTGAG
>DBFADZ010000002.1:0-30848 GCA_048195375.1 Collinsella sp. | reverse complement strand
TCCTGCCGGTTCGACCGGCGCGCCACGGGTCAAGATGCACTAGGCCTGGACGAAGTCCGGGCCCGCGCCTTTAGACGCGAGCCCGGGGCCCGTGGGTTATACCCTAAGAGCAAACCACCCTTTTTAAGGGTGGTTCTGATTTTATTGGTGCAAACCAACCTGTCCCCATTGCACCAAAAGGTAGAGATACAGCGTTTGCCCAGATAAAGCCTGCCAATATAGACCTGTCCCTTTTTGGCAGGTTGGTCGTAGTTATTACGTGGCGGTCGAGGTCGACCGTATAGGCCGCGCCTTGTTTGGCTAAAGTACAATCATCTGTGTTTAACTCGCCCGCAGCTGCACGGCGTGGGCGATGGCCAAAAAGGAAAACCACATGGGATTCATGTCAAAGCTGCTGTCCTTTGGATCCGATAAGGACCTTAAGCGCTACTACAAGATCGTTGACCAGATCAACGGTCTTGAGCCCCAGTTTGAGAAGATGACCGAGGAGGAGCTCCGCGGCCAGACCGATAAGTTCCGCGAGCGTTACGCCAACGGTGAGTCGCTCGACGACATGCTTCCCGAGGCCTTTGCCACCGTGCGTGAGGCTTCCAAGCGCACCATGGGTATGCGCCACTTTGACGTGCAGCTCATTGGCGCCATGGCACTGCACGAGGGCCACATTGCCGAGATGAAGACTGGCGAAGGTAAGACCCTCGTCTCCACCTTGGCCGGCTACCTCAACGCTATCGCCGGCAAGGGCGTGCATGTCGTTACCGTCAACGATTACCTGGCAAAGCGCGACTCCGAGTGGATGGGCCGCATCTACAAGTACCTGGGCATGACCGTCGGTCTGCTCCAGAACAACATGCCGCTCGAGCTCAAGCGTCCGGCCTACCAGGCAGACGTCACCTACGGCACCAACTCCGAGTTCGGTTTCGATTACCTGCGCGACAACATGGTTACCCGTCCCGAGCAGCGCGTGCAGCGCGGCCACAACTACGCCATCGTCGACGAGGTCGACTCCATCCTGATCGATGAGGCCAGGACGCCGCTGATCATCTCGGGCGCTGGCACCAAGTCCGCCAGTACCTACAAGGACTTCGCGCGTGCCGTGCGTGGCCTTGAGCGCGGCGAGGACGTGTCGCATGACATGCTCACCGCCACCGAGGATGTGGAGCCCACGGGCGACTACGTCATGGACGAGGCCAAGCACACCATCGCCGCCACCGAGCGCGGCCTTAAGAAAATCGAGCGCCGCTTGGGTATCGATGACATCTATGCCGATCTCTCCGGCCAGCTGGTCAACCACCTGCAGCAGGCGCTGAAGGCCCAGTACATGTTCCACCGCGATAAGCAGTACGTGGTCACCAACGGCGAAGTCAAGATCGTCGACGAGTTCACCGGCCGCATTATGGAAGGCCGCCGTTACTCCGAGGGCCTGCACCAGGCCATCGAGGCCAAAGAGGGCGTGCTCGTACGCGAGGAGAACCAGACCCTGGCCACCATCACCCTGCAGAACTACTTCCGTCTGTATGACAAGCTCTCCGGCATGACCGGCACGGCACTTACCGAGGATGCCGAGTTCCGCGAGATCTACAAGCTGCCCGTCGAGGTCATCCCCTCCAACAAGCCCGTGCAGCGCGTGGACCACGAGGACCTGGTGTACCGCACCATTCAGGCCAAGTACAACGCCGTCGCCGACGATGTGGAGCGTCGTCACGCCAAGGGCCAGCCGGTCCTGGTGGGTACCGTCTCCATCGAGAGCTCCGAGAAGCTGTCCGCCGCCCTTACCAAGCGCGGCATCGCACACGAGGTCCTCAACGCCAAGCACCATGAGCGCGAGGCCCATATCGTGGCCCAGGCTGGTCGCTATGGCGCCGTGACCATCGCTACTAACATGGCCGGTCGTGGTACCGACATCCTGCTGGGCGGCAACCCCGACGAGCTGGTGCGCGAGCGCCTTGAGTACGAGGGCCTGACCATGGAGGACGTGACGCCCGAGCAGCTCGAGCAGTTTAACGCCGAGGCAAAGGAGACCTGCAAGGCCGAGCGCGAGCGCGTGCTTGCCGCCGGCGGCCTGACCGTTATCGGCACCGAGCGCCATGAGTCCCGCCGTATCGACAACCAGCTGCGTGGCCGTTCCGGCCGTCAGGGCGATCCGGGCGAGACCCAGTTCTACTTGTCGCTCGAGGACGACCTCATGCGCCTGTTCGGCGGCGACAAGATGGACCGCGTCTCCAAGATGATGGTCACGGCCGACATGGGCGACGACATGCCCATCCAGCACAAGATCATCTCCAAGGCCGTCGAGAGCGCCCAGCACAAGGTCGAGAGCATCAACTTCTCCATGCGTAAGAGCGTCCTTGAGTACGACGACGTCATGAACAAGCAGCGCCAGGTCATCTACGCCGAGCGCAATAAGATTCTGGACGGCAAGGACCTGACCGACCACATCACCGAGGTCATGCACGATACCGTCTACCGTTGCGTGCAGGAGTTCTGCAGCAAGGACAGTCACGATGGTGAGCGCGACCTGGAGGGCCTGCGCAAGTGGGTTGTGGAGCTCACCGGCCACATCGATACGCCGAAGTTCCCCGACGAGGATTATGAGGCCCTGGCTGCCGATGTCCTGGCTTACGTAGAGAAGTGCTACAACATGAAGGCCGAGCGCTTGGGCGAGGACCTGATGCGCGAGCTCAATACCCAGGTCATGCTGCGCGTCATCGATACCCGCTGGATGAACTACCTGCAGGAGATGGACTACCTCAAGACCGGCATCGGCCTGCGCGGCTTTGGCCAGCGCGACCCGCTGGTTGAGTACAAGACCGAGGCCTACGGCGCGTTCCAGATACTCGTCGATACCATGTACGAGGATTACCTGCGCACGGTTCTGCGTATCGAGATCAAGGCTGCCCCGCGTGCCGTGGAGCACAAGGAGGACCCCGCACTCGAGGGCGCGCGCTTCTCCGGTCCTGCCGAGGTCGATGGTGACAACGGCGACTCGGTGCTGCGCAAGCAGGCGCAGGTGCAGGCCCGCACGGCTGTCCAGGGTGGTCCGGCTGCCGTCAACAACGGTGGCAAGGTGACCACCTATCGCAAGTCCGAGAGCGACGATCCGTACGTCAACGTGGGCCGCAACGACCCGTGCCCCTGCGGTAGCGGCAAGAAGTTTAAGTACTGCCACGGCAGGAATCGTTAATGGCTGAGGCTTTAGAGGTAACGCCCGCCGAGCTGGACGCGTTTGCGGACCGGCTCGGCGAGGTCGAGTCGTATCTCCATTTGGACGAAAAGCGCACGCGCGTGACCGAGCTCGAGGCTAAAAGCGTGGCCCCCGGCTTTTGGGATGACGCCGACGCCGCCCGTGCCACCATGGAGGAGATCGCGCGCACCAAGGAAGATATCGCTGCCGTGGATACCGCGCGCGGCGAGCTTTCCGATGCCCGCGCCGCGCTGGAGCTTGCCGAGGAGATGGGGGATGACCCCGACGCCGCCGCCCTTCGCGAGGAGGCTGCAGTCACGGCTGAGCGCTTGGCCCGTGCCATCGATGAGCTTGAGCTTTCGAGCTGGTTTACCGGCGAGTTCGATCACGGCGATGCCATTGTGACCATCAAGCCCGGACAGGGTGGTCTGGAGGCCCAGGACTGGACCTTCATGCTCTTTAAGATGTATATGAAGTACTGCCAGCGTCGCGGCTGGAAGGTCACCATCAACGACTGTCCCGCGGCCGAGGTCATCGGCATCGACCGCGCGACCTTTACCGTCGAGGGCAAGGACGCATTTGGCATGCTGCGCGCCGAGGCCGGCGTCCACCGCTTGGTGCGCATTAGCCCCACCGACGACAAGAAGCGCCGCCAGACCACTTTTGCCGGCGTCGAGGTCATCCCCGTGCTACCCGATGATATCGACATCGAAATCAGTCCCGATGACATCCGCGTGGACGTGTACCACGCGAGCGGCCCGGGCGGTCAGGGCGTCAACACCACCGACTCCGCCGTGCGCGTGACGCATTTCCCCAGCGGCATTGTGGTCACCTGCCAAAACGAGCGCAGCCAGATCCAGAACAAGGCCGCGTGCATGCAGATCCTCAAGGCTCGTCTGTACGAGATTGAGCTCGAGAAGCGCGCCGAGGCGCTCGATGAGATTCGCGGACCCAAGACCACGATCGGTTTTGGCAACCAGATTCGCAGCTACGTGCTCTACCCGTACCAGATGGTCAAGGACCTACGCACGGGCGTGGAGACCAGCAATGTCGAGGCAGTTCTTGACGATGGCGACCTGGACCCGTTTGTTATTGGCTACCATCGCTGGGCGACCGGCAACGCCGATGCAGAAGGCTCGGAGGTCTAAAACATCGTGGCTTCAAGCCGATGCCAAGCCCAACGGTTGGACGGGTTTGTATCCAGAATAAACCCTGCGCAGGGGTGGTTTTTGTTCGGCGAATCGGTAGAATCGAATACAAGAAGAAGTTCAAAGCGCATCCGATGGGGTGCGCTTTTTTGAGGGAGGCAGCATGGCATATCGTCTGGACATCAAGCGCATTCTTTCGATGAACTTCTTTCACGACCTGCCCCAGATCATGTTGGGGTGTGCCTTGGCCGCCATCGCGACCGACCTGTTTTTGATTCCCAACGGCCTTGCCGCCGGTGGCGTTACGGGCCTTGCGACTATTATCCAGGCGGTCGGCGCATCGCGCGGCCTATCGCTTCCCGTTGGTATTCAGACGATCGTGATGAACGCCTTACTGTTGCTGGTCGTTATGCGCGAGGGTGGCATGTTCTACGTGGTGCAGACCGCGACGGGCTTTGTGCTGCTGGGCTTCTTTACCGATCTGTTCGCCCCGTTTGTAGCACCTCTGGCGGATGCGGACCTGATGCTCCCTGCCATGTGGGGCGGCATTATTACGGGCATCGGTTACGGCATGGTGTTGCGCGCCGGCGCCAACACCGGCGGCTCGGACACGATTGGCCAAATCATCTCGCGTAATACCTCACTGCCCGTGGGCTCGACCGTCATGGCGATCGATGTTGCCGTATGCGCGCTGTCGGCTCCGGTCTTTTCAATCGAAAACGCGCTATATGCAGGCCTTTCGATGGTCATTAGCGGCTACGTGATCGATGCCGTGGTCGATGGTGGCAACAAACGCCGTATGGTACTCATCATCTCGGACAAGTTCCCTGATATCGCTGCCGATATCATGTATGGCCTGGGTCGTGGTTGTACCAAGTTTAAGGCGACTGGCATGTATTCGGGTGCCGAGAAGCCGGTGATTATGGTCATCGTGAGCCGTCGAGAGCTCAATACCCTCAAGACGATTGTGCGCGAGCGCGATCCTCATGCCATCGTGACGGTTGCCGACGTTACGGAAGCCTTCGGCGAGGGCTTTAAGGACATTAACGCGTAGGGGCGACCGCGTTCCATCCAAAAGACGTTCACATTGATAAACCGTTTCATCAGCGGTTCTGCCTGCTAAATTGTTCAAATAATGATAAAAACTCTGGTAAAGCCATCAGTTTCCAGCATAATGAATGACGTACGTGCATTGCGGCTGTGTTGGGATTACCTTTCCGTGCCGTGCGCATTTTGTCTAATGAGGATGAAAGGAAGGCACAATGAGCGACGAAGAGCTCAAAAAGGTTGCCAACGAGGTAAGGAAGGGCATCGTCACCGGCGTGCACGCTGCCAAGTCCGGCCATCCGGGCGGTTCGCTCGGCGCTGCCGACATCATGACCTATCTGTACTTTGAGGAAATGAACGTCGACCCGGCCGATCCCCGCAAGGCCGACCGCGATCGCTTTGTGCTCTCCAAGGGCCACTGCGCTCCGGGCCTGTACGCCGTGCTCGCCGAGCGCGGGTTCTTCCCCAAGGAGGACCTCGAGACGCTGCGCCATATCGGCAGCCACCTGCAGGGTCATCCCAACATGAACGACACCCCGGGCGTCGACATGTCCACCGGCTCGCTCGGCCAGGGTATCTCTGCCGCCGTGGGTATGGCGGTTGCCGCCAAGCACTGGGGCGATACTTACCGCACGTACGCCCTGCTGGGCGATGGCGAGAGCGAGGAGGGCCAGGTCTGGGAGGCCGCCATGTTTGCCGGCAACCACCAGCTCGATAACCTCTGCGTGATCGTCGACCACAACGGCCTTCAGATCGACGGTCCCGTCGAGGAGGTCAACGACCCCATGCCGCTCGCCGACAAGTTCCGCGCCTTTAAGTTCCACGTGGTGGAGCTCGCCGACGGCAACGACTTCGACCAGATCCGCGCCGCCTTTGCCGAGGCCCGCGCCACCAAGGGGCAGCCGACCGCCATTATCGCCGAGACCCTGAAGGGCAAGGGCGTGTCCTTTATGGAGAACCAGGTTGGTTGGCACGGTAAGGCCCCCAATGATGAACAGTTTGAGCAGGCCATGGCAGAGCTCACGGCCGCCGGAGAGGAGCTCTAGGATGGCAGACGTCAAAAAAATCGCCACGCGCGTAAGCTACGGCGAGGCCCTCGTCGAGCTCGCCAACGAGCACGATGACTTTGTGGTCCTCGACGCCGACCTGGCTGCCGCCACGCAGACCGGCAAGTTCAAGGCCGCCTGCCCCGATCGTTTCTTCGATGTGGGCATTGCCGAGAGCAACCTGATGGGCGTCGCTGCCGGTATCGCGACTACCGGCCGTGTTGCCTTCGCGAGCACCTTTGCCATGTTCGCCGCCGGCCGCGCCTTTGAGCAGGTCCGTAACTCCATCGGCTACCCGCACCTCAACGTTAAGATCGGTGCCACGCATGCCGGTATCTCGGTGGGCGAGGATGGCGCCACGCACCAGTGCTGCGAGGATATCGCCCTTATGCGCGTCATCCCCGGCATGACTGTTATCGTTCCTGCCGACGATGTGGAGGCCCGCGCCGTGACGCGCGCCGCCTACGAGTGCGACGGTCCGGTGTACATGCGCTTTGCCCGTCTGGCCTCGCCGGTTATCAACGACCCCGAGACCTACAAGTTCGAGTTGGGTAAGGGCATTGTCATGCGCGAGGGCGCCGATGTGACCATCATCGCCTGCGGCCTGATGGTCGGCGAGGCTCTCGACGCCGCCGAGCAGCTCGCTGCCGAGGGCATCGACGCCGAGGTCATCAACATGCACACCATCAAGCCCATCGATGCCGACCTGATCGTCAAGAGCGCCACCAAGACCGGCCATGTCGTGACCGTCGAGGAGCACTCTGTGATCGGTGGCCTGGGCAGCGCCGTCGCCGACGTCCTGTGCGAGCAGTGCCCGACGCCGCTCAAGAAGATCGGCGTCAACGACACCTTCGGTGAGTCTGGCCCGGGTGCCGAACTCTTGCACAAGTATGGCCTGGACGCCGCCAACATCGTGGCGACCACCAAGGAGTTCTTGGCCTAGGGCAAGACGAGGCAAAGTATCGCTTCAGCAACCGTATACAATCCATAACAGGGGCGTCCTCAAAGAGGACGCCCCTGTTTTTTGTCGGCAACAAACAAATTAGGCCCGCACCAAGTAAGGGCTTTTTCCGGGAAACGGGCCCAGACCAGCAAAGTGCAATTCAGCCCCCAAGCACGGCGCTGCTGCACCCAAGTAAAACGCAGCGACCCCTTAGTTATCGCAGGCCGGACACAGGGTTACTCTCCAAATCTTTCCGCAGGACGGAGGAGCCCCCGCCGCACGTAGTGCGCAGCGGAGGCTCCGACATGTCCGAGGACGATTTGGAAAGTAACCCTGTGTCCGGCCGGAGAGACCCAAACACGGCCATGCTTCTTATGTGCAGCAAAGCTAATGCTGCTAAAATATTAAGCGCTCATGTAGTTTAAACGCACGACGATAAGGAGCACCAGTGGGTAACCACTTCCGTACCTCCGGTGCGGGCGATGATGCCCCCAAGACGCAGGCAGGCGTCCAGGGCAGTCGTTTCGCCACTCCGGATTCAGAGGGCCAGCCTGTTGCTCAGGCCCCCGCTCAGCCGGCAGATCAGGCACAGCCGGCATCCGATCCCTTTGCCTACAATCCAACCAGCGATGTCGCGCTTTCCGGCACGGCGGGTTTTGAGCCCGTTCAGGCCGTGACCGCTCGCGTGGAGCAGCCTCAGGCTGGTGCCGCCACGCCGCAGCCTACCATGGCCGGCATTCCCGACCCCTTGGCCCCTGCGGCGCCGGCTCCTCAGCCTGCGCAGTCCGGTCTCTTTGCCGCTATTCCCGACCCCACGCAGCCTGCTGCCCCGGTGGTCGAGAGCGATCAGGCCGCCGAGGTCGCAAGCCTCGATAACGCGCTCAACAACCCCGATTTTACGTCGGTGTTTGCGCCCATCGATCCCCAGGCCAGCCGCAAGAAGATGGCCAAGCAGGCCGGTGTCGAGCCCGTCATCCTTATGGAGCATGTCACCAAGATCTATCCGGCACAGCCCAACAAGCCTGCACTCGACGACATCAACATCGAGATCTATCCGGGCGAGTTCGTCTTCCTGGTCGGTCACTCCGGCTCGGGTAAGACCACGCTGCTGTCGACGCTCAACCGTGACGTCAAGCCGACGAGCGGTCGCATCCTGGTTGCCGGTCAGGACCTCATGAAGATCAAGAACCGCAAGGTTCCGTTCCTGCGCCGCCAGATTGGCGCCGTGTTCCAGGACTTTAAGCTTCTGCCGCAAAAAACCGCCTACGAAAACGTGGCGTTTGCCCTGCAGTGCATCGGCAAGCCCAAGGGCGTCATTCGCAGCCAAGTGCCCGAGGTGCTGCGTCTGGTCGGTCTGGCCGATCAGATGGACTCGCTGCCCGACCAGCTTTCCGGTGGCGAGCAGCAGCGCGTTGCCGTCGCCCGCGCTATGGTCAACCGTCCGCCGCTGCTGATCTGCGACGAGCCGACGGGCAACCTCGACCCGGCGATCTCGCTGGGAATCATGAAGCTGCTCGAGCGTATTAACCGCACCGGCACCACCGTGATCGTCGCCACGCACGACCGCGAGATGGTCGATAGCATGCACCGTCGCGTGATCGCCCTCGAGGGCGGCCACGTTATCCGCGACCAGGAGAGGGGAGGTTACGGCAACTATGGCACCAACTAACGTGGGCTACTCCTTCAAAGAGGCAATCAGCCACTTCTTCCGTAACTGGACTACCTCGCTCGGCGCCGTCATCACGATCTTCCTTTCGCTGTTTATCATCGGCCTGTTCATCATGGGCTCCGCGATGCTGAACTCCGTGATCGGCACCGTCGAGGATCAGGTTGTCATCAACGCGTTCATTAGCGATGACGCCGATCAGGCCGATGTTCAGGCTTTTGAGGCCGAGCTTAAGACATGGAATAACGTCAAGTCCGTGACCTATAAGGACAAGGACGACGCGCTGGCCGAGTATACGAGCAAGATGTCGGGTAACGCCGACGCCACCATGAGCGCGCTCGATGGCCAGAACCCGCTGCCGGCTTCCTTCGCTATTGAGATGGACGATCCGTCCAAGGTCGAGAGCACGGCAAAGAAGCTCAAGAAGGATGCCGATTTCCAGAAGATCGCGGATGACGGCGACGTCAACGCGAGCGTGCTGTACGGCCAGGAGGAAGTGAGCCGCCTGTTCCAGGTGACCAACTACATCCGCATCGCCGCCGTGGTGCTCGTTGGTCTTCTGACCTTTATCGCATTCATCTTCATCAACAACACGATTCGCCTGTCCATCACGGCGCGTCGTCGTGAGATTGCGATTATGCGTCTGGTCGGCGCCAGCAACGGCTTCATTCGTGGCCCGTTTATCACCGAGGGCGTGCTGCAGGCCATTTTGGGCTCGCTGCTTTCCATCGGCGTTCTGGAGCTGCTGCGCAATCTGATGATCCCGCGTCTGCAGGAGAGCATCGGCTGGATGTCGTTTGCCCTGCCGATGCAGTACTACCTGGTGACCTATGCTGCGCTGATTCTGGTCGGCGTGATTATCGGTCTCTTTGGTTCTGCCATCGCCATGCGCCGCTACCTGCGCGTGTAGGCATGCTTGGAATTCATCCCTTCCAACGGGTCGTCTCTTATGGGGCGGCCCGTTTTTTGATCCCTAGGGGACGGCAGGAAAGCGAATCATTTGGGTAGACTCTTTGGAGTTCGCAATCGATAGTTAGGAGGCGCCATGGGGCGCAATAACAAGCATAAGCGTGGAGCTCGCAATCAGCGCGGGCCGGTGCGCAGCGAACGCCGTCCGAGCCTGACCGGGCGCGTGCAGCTCCATGAGCATAGCGCCTACGTTGTAACCGAAAACGGCGACTACAAGGTCATGGGCCGCGGTAAGCGCGAGATCATGGATGGCGATACCGTTGCCGTGAGCATTAAGAACAGCCCGCACGGTGAGCGGCGCGCCGTGATCGAAAGCGTGGTTGAGCGTGCAGCCATAAGCGTGGTGGGCACGTACCAGACCGCCGGTCCGCTCGGTGTGATCGAGCCGCTCGATTCGCGTCTGAAGGCCGACTTCTTCATTCTGCCCGAGGATACCTCGGCGGATCGTCTGGGTGTCCACCCGGGTGATGCTGTTGTCGCGCGCATTTTGACCTACCCGACGCGCCTGGAATCGGGTACCGTGACGATCGATCGCCGCATTGGCGGAGATGACGCGCCCGATTTGGGCGTTCAATATGTGATGGCGCGTTACGGCTATACCGATAGCTATCCCGAGGCCGCGCTGGACGAGGCCGAGGGGCTTTCGCTCGATGTGTCCGCGGCGCTTAAGGACCCGCTCCGCCGCGATCTGCGCGACCGCTTTGTCATCACGATCGACGCAGTCGACGCGCGCGACTTTGACGACGCCATTTCGCTGGAGCGCACGCCCGAGGGTGGCTACAAGCTGGGTGTGCATATCGCCGACGTTTCACACTATGTGGCTTGGGACGGGCATATCGATCTTGAGGCTCGCCATCGTACGACATCGGTGTATCTGGCCGATCGCGTGCTTCCCATGCTGCCCGAACGCCTGTCCTGTGACCTGTGCTCGCTTCGCCCTGACGAGGACCGTCTTGCGTTTACCGTCGATATCGAGCTCGATGCACAGGGTCGCGTGCGGCATTACGATCCGTACCCCAGCGTGATTCGCTCGCGTGTGCGTATGGACTATGACGGCGCCGAGGCGCTGCTGGTGCGTGCCGGCGCGGTTGAGTATTCGGTGCTGGAGGGTGCAGCCGAGGATGTTGCGGCTGCCGAGACCTCGCGCGAGGAAGCGCTTGAGCGCGGTCTTGCGTGCGAGGAGGCCGCCCGCGGCTACAACGTCGACCTCGGCGATTTCCTTGTCGCCGCTAACGAACTCGCCGAACTCCGCCGTCGTATCCGTCGCGCCCGCGGCTCGGTCGATTTTGACACGGCCGAGATTCGTGCTCTGTTGGATGAGGACGGAGTGCCCGTGCAGATTGTGGCGCGTGAGCGTTCGTGTGCCACGTCGCTTATCGAGGAAGCTATGCTGCTCGCCAACGAGTGCGTTGCAGAGTGGCTGGCAGACCGTGATATCGAGGCCTGCTATCGCGTGCATGAGGATCCGAGCCCCGATAGCCTGCACGGTGCCGCCGTTGCGCTGGCGCAGCTAGGCATCATCGACGATCGCCGTGCTGCCGGTATTGCCCTGGGGAGCCCCGATGAGCTGCAGGCTGCAGTCGATGCTGCCGCCGGTACGGCCAACGCACCGCTCGTTAACACGCTGCTTCTGCGCAGCATGCAGCGCGCGCTGTACAAGCCGCGCAACGAGGGCCACTTTGCGCTCGCCGCGCCGTGCTACTGTCACTTTACGAGTCCCATCCGTCGCTACCCCGATCTGGTGGTGCACCGCGTGCTCAAACTGCAGTTGGCCTATGAGCAGCTCGGCGGCAAGGACGCCTTGGTCCGTACGCCGCGGCTGATCGGCAAGGGGCGCGAGTCGCTGCCGCGCATTCTGCCGCAGATCTGCCGCGCATGCAGCGATGCCGAGCGCGCGGCAGATGCCGCCAGCCATGCGACGCAAAAGATCAAGATTGCCCAGTACTATGAGGACCGTCTAGGCGAGCGCTATGCCGGAACCGTCTCGTGGGTTAGCAGCATGGGCCTCTTTGTGCGCTTGGATCTAACGCAGGTCGAAGGCTTGGTTTCGATCAAGAGCCTGGGCAACGAGTGGTTCGAGTTCGACGAGGACGCGCTAACGCTCACGGGTGCCGACACGGGCACCCGTTACGAGCTGGGGCAGCGCGTGATCATCGAGGTCTCGCGCGTCAATACCACGCGTGGGCACTTGGACTTTAAGCTTATCCATTAGCCAAATCCCGACTCATGGTGGGGGAGCGGAGGGCGGCCTTTCGGGACCGCCCTTCGCATTTGAATCGTGGCTACCTTGCCGTCTGCTCGGCCGCCCGCTTACCTGCTATTTGAGAGGTAAAACCTACCAAAATAAACCTGTCCCTTTTTGGCAGGTTTACAAGAAAGCGGGGATGAGATGGCGACGGTGTACGGTTATGCGCGGGTGAGTTCGCGCGATCAGAACCTTAATCGGCAGCTGGATGCGCTGGGCGCCTATGGCGTGGGCTCGGCGAATATTTATGCCGACCATGCGAGCGGCAAGGACTTCGATCGACCGCGTTATCGCGAGCTGCTGCACGTCCTGGGAGACGGGGACGTGCTGGTGGTGCTTTCTATCGACCGACTTGGCCGTAATTACTCCGAGATTCTTGAGGAATGGCGACGCATTACCAAGGAGCTCGGGGTTGCCATTGTGGTGTTGGACATGCCATTGCTTGACACGCGCGCCAGGGCCAGCGGCGCGCCGGATGTGACCAACGCCCTGATTGCCGATATTGTGCTGCAACTGCTGAGCTACGTGGCGCAGGTGGAGCGCGAGAATATCCATCGGCGCCAGGCGGAGGGAATTGCAGCGGCGCGGGCGCGAGGGGTTCGTTTCGGTCGACCTCGCAAGCCGTGCCCTCCTCAGTTTGAGTTGGTGCGCGATAGCTATGAGGCAGGCGATATTACCCGCAGCCAGGCAGCAAAGTGCCTGGGCGTGTGCGTGGGGACGTTCGATCGCTGGATGCGCGAGGCGGGGTAGAGGCTTGCGTCGCTTTGTTGCTTCCTGTTGCGATTCAAATTTTGATACGGTGACGATGCCATTTGGGGCTACACTCGCTGATATTCAAAAAAAGGAGGTTGGCCCTTGGCGCGCGTAAAACAAATAATCGGATGGACCGCGATCGTTCTGTTCGCTGTAACGCTGGCGGGCATCTGGGTGCTGACGGAGCAAAATGCGGTGGAGACGTCGTTGCTGAGCGAGTCCACCGCGCGTGTAGTGGAGGGTCAGGCTACGGGCGTTCAGGCTGCCGATGCCACGGGTGAAGCCCAGACGGAGAACGGAATGACCGGGGGCACCGATTCGGCTGCCTCGAATGTCCGGTCTGGCCGACTTGCTTCCATTCGCATGTGGGCGGGCACAAACGTCCGTCGCGTTGCCCATACCGTAGAGTTTTTCTTCGTCGGATTGTTTGCCTCGGTGGTCGTGGTCTGCTTTTCCAAGCGTCCGTGGAGCGTATGCTCCCGTTGCGTGCCCGTATTGCTCTTTTGCGCCGCCTGCTCTGTTGGCGATCAGGTACATAAGATCTTTGTTCCCGGCAGGCATTTTGACGTTATCGATTTAGGATTCGATGCTGCGGGCTATGTCACCGCCATGCTGTTGGTATTGCTGGCAGCGGCGTTGGTGCGCCATGCGACTCGGCCGATCGGCGCCCATGCGAGGCGCTAGCCTTAAGACGAGACATCGCGACTGCCTATGCTTCGACATCGACTACAATAACGGCTGCTATCGTGAGCGGTCGTCGATGCGCAGTTTTCCAGACACCTGTTTTCTCTAAGAAAGGAAATCCCATGGCGGTATTGTTTGTTGAATATCCCAAGTGCTCGACCTGTAAGAAGGCCAAGGCATGGCTGGACGAACATGGGGTAGAGTATATCGACCGCGATATCGTTTTGGACAATCCCACGGCTGATGAGCTTGCGACCTGGATTGCTCGTTCGGGGCTGCCGGTGCGGCGCTTCTTTAATTCGTCGGGCATGAAATATCGAGAGCTGGGCCTGAAGGCGCGTCTGGATGCGGGCATGACGGATCGGGAGTGCTACGAGCTGCTGGCGACCGACGGCATGCTGGTCAAGCGTCCGCTGCTGGTGGGCGACGACTTTGCGATTCCCGGCTTTAGGGAATCGGCTTGGGCCGAGGCGTTGCTGTAGCGGCTGCGGAAAGTGCGTCCCGGAATTCGCTTCCAGAATGGGATGCACTTTCCCAAAGTGGCCGGTTGCGGAAAGCACGTCCCATTCTGAGCTTCGATTGCGGGACACGGTTTCCGGTTGAGGGCTCAACGGGAAAGTGGGGACCAGTTTGAGCTTGAAATCTGGGACGCACTTTCCGCCGGCGGGCCTGCCCCGGTCAGTCCGCCAGCTGTGCCCATTCGTGCGGATCGTAGACCTTTACGTGTTTGTTGGGCTTGCCGCTCCAGTACTCCTCGTCCATAAAGGGCAGATATGCCTGAACGCCGGGGCAGATAAAGGGAATCCGCTGCTGTTGCAGTCGCTCGCGCTGGCGCTGCTCCAGATGCGCCTCGGATATGACGGTCGGCATGCCGGACAGCTCGACGAGGCTTGCCTGGATTCGCTTAAGGTCGGGGAGTCCCGCGTGCCATGACATCCGCATGATCAAAAAGGATGCACGGCGGTATTTTGCCTGCACCACAGTAATGGCGGGGCGCAGTGTGGGATGGATTTTGTCCCGTTCGGGCCAAAGGTCGGCAGTGATCTCGAGGCCCAGGGTCTCCCATAGGTAATCAAGCTCTTCGTCCATGGCGCCTCATATCTACGCGATCATTGATACTTCGATTGTGTTGCCTGGCGCTATCGTTTTCACGGTAGAATCTGCCAACGGTTGACGGCTACCGCTCGCGGCGTTTTGCCCTTCGCGTACAGCGGTTGGCTTCACAGGTCCTTCACGGGTTGGACTAAATTAGGCCAATTTGACTGAATTTCAAAAAAGTCAAAATTGGGGCTTGCGTCACGGCGAGACTTCCCGTATATTTCTTTCTTGCGCAAAGGCACAGCCGAGCGCAGCGATGCAGTCATTGGGATGTCGTCTAATGGCAGGACAGCGGATTCTGGTTCCGTCAATGGGGGTTCGACTCCCTCCATCCCAGCCATTGCATTTGCTACATATGGCCCGTTCGTCTAGCGGTTTAGGACGCCGCCCTCTCAAGGCGGAGATCACCAGTTCGAATCTGGTACGGGCTACCAAAATTGAACGCCCGGGCCTCGTAAGAGACCCGGGTTTTGTGTATTGACCGTATATACGGCGCCTGCCGTGTTTCGCTCAGATCGAGGAGTAGCCATGGATCTGCCCATCAGCTTGCAAGACATCACGTATGCCGAGAACTATCTGGCGCAGGGCGACTTGGCTACGGCGACGCCGCTGCTGGAGCGTCTGGTGGAGCTCGCCGAGGAGTATATTGATGCTGAGTGCAAGACGGAGGAGAAGCGTCAATACTTTAGCTTCGATAGCAAGTTTGAGCGCTTGGCCTATCGCCGCGTGGAGAAGGATCCGCGCGAGCTCGTGCAGGTCGAGGTGCCGTTTGACCGCCTGTACTCTGACATGGCGTTTGCCTACATTCGCCAGCAGGATTATGTGAGCGCTCGTAATGCCCTGATGCAGGCTGTGCGTTGGGACCCCATGAACTGCAACTATCGCTTGGATTTGGCCGAGCTGTTCCGCGCACTCGAGGACAAGCAGGAATGGGCATCGCTCTCGTTCTCGGTGCTGGAGCGTGCAAGCGATGGCAAGTGCGCCGCCCGCGCTTACGCCAATCTAGGTCAGTACTTCTTGGAGCCCGAGACCGAGAACGTTTCGGCTGCCGTGGGCTGCGCGCGTCTGGCGCTGCGCCTGGCGCCCAACGATGCGCATACGACGCGCCTGCTCAACAAGATCCATACCACCTATCCGGATGCCGCTGATGAGAGCGACGACCACGTGATGGGTGAACTGGCCCTGCAAGGCGTGCCGACCTCGCCTTCGGCCGAGATTGCCATCTGCCTGATTATGTGCGCGACCGATGCTGCAAGCGACGGCGACAAGCAGGAGGCGACGCGCCTGACGGTGCGTGCTCGCGACTTGGTGGGCGAGGAGGCCTGCGCGGCGATTATCAAACTGGTGCGCGAGAGCGATGCCGAGCTCAATGCCGAGCTCAATGCCGAGCGTAAGGCAAAGCGTGAGGCTGCGGGCTCAAACGCCGATGGAGCCAAGGAGGCCGGCGATGCCCAGTAAGCGCGAGCGCAAACTCATTTCCAAGAATCGCTCGGCACATCACGAGTACTTTATCGATGAGACGTTTGAGTGCGGTATTGAGCTGAGCGGCACCGAGGTCAAGTCGATTCGCGAGCGCGCCTGTCAGATCACTGACACTTTTGCGCTGATTCGTGGCGGCGAGTGCTGGCTCGTCGGACTGCATATCCACCCTTATAGCCATGGTGGCGTGTGGAATCGCGATCCCGATCGTCGGCGTCGTCTGCTGCTGCACCGCAAGGAGATCGACTTTCTTGACGGCAAACTTCGCAACCGTGGTTATGCGCTGGTTCCGTTGGAACTCTACTTTAATACCGACGGCCGCGTAAAGCTGCTGCTGGGTCTGGGTCGCGGCAAGAAGCTCTACGACAAGCGCGAGGACATGGCCAAGCGTGATGTCCAACGCGAGATCGACCGCGCCCTCAAGGAACGCAACCGCTAGGCACTCTGTATAAGTTGCGGTGGAATACGGACTGTTTTGCCTGTTTGAGGGGCTATTCAGTCCCTATTTCACCGCAACTGCGGGCGTCTCATCTTTCTTACTGTTCTGACACATATGTCTCAAAGGCGGCGTCCGTTATGGGTGCCGCCTTTTTTTTGTGGGTACATACATTCATGAGGTTCCAACCCGAGCTAGGGGAGTGATCGTTATGGACAAAACTGCGTTCTTTACCATGCCGAGCGGTCTGTACGTGGTGAGCGCTGCGGCAGACGGGCTGCGCGCCGGCTGCGTCATCAACACTGCGGTGCAGGTGACGTCCATGCCGCCGCGTATTTCGGTTGCCGTGAACAAGGACAATGTCACCTCGGGCGTCATCGCATCGGCCAAAGCGTTCGCGCTGACCGTGATCGATCAGACGGCCGACATGCTCTACATCGGTAACTTTGGGTTCCGCACCAGCAGCGATTATGACAAGTTTGCCAAATACGAGACCCGCGAGACGGCTCTGGGCATGCCCTATGTGCCCGAGCACGCGGCGGCCCTGTTTAGCTGCCGTTTGATCGACACTGTGGATGTGGGCACGCATCTGCTGTTTATTGGCGAGGTCGAGGATGCCGAGCGCCTGAGCGACGAGACGCCGCTGACGTACGACTACTATCACAAGGTGCTAAAGGGCAAGACGCCGCCCAAAGCCTCGTCGTATCAAGGCTAGAAATGTTCTAAAAATACTTGCATTATGTTATTGAGAATATATACTAATAAGTAAGTACACCAGCAGTCACGTTCGAGAGGAGAACATCATGGCTGAGGAGAAGAAGACGTATAAGTTTGTGTGCACCGTTTGCGGTTACGAGGTTGAGGTCGACACGCCCGAGCTGCCCGAGGATTACGTATGCCCGGTCTGCGGCGTCGGCCCCGATGAGTTTGAGCTCGTCGAGGAGTAACTCGTAGACACACGGCGATTGGCCATACAGAGCTCTGTCCAAGGGTCCCGGCTGGATATTCCGGCCGGGATCCTTTTGATTTATCTGACGGTTTAAAACGGCCTTACGTGTTACAGATTGAGACGTTATATCTGGACAGTCACGCCATCCCAATTACATCCCCGTTAGCAGCACGATGTCGAGAATCGTCACGATGGCACCGATCCCTACGAGCAACGCGTTGAGCGGGCGCGAGTTGGCGTATTTACCCATGACGCGGCGTGAGCTGGTGAGCCGTATGAGCACAAAGACCGTAATCGGCAGCTGAAGCGACAGCAGTGCCTGACTCCAGATGAGACCTTCAAAAGGATTTGGGACGACCAGACACGCCGCCACTGCGCCGGCGAAACAGGCCGCCACCCCGATCGAGGAATGTCGGTCGTGGATGTCGTATTCCTCGTCGAACATGCCCGCGGTGATGGTGCCTGCCGCCATGCCTGCCGTCACGCTACTCGAGAGGCCCGCAAACAGCAGCGCCACCGCAAAGATTGTCGAGCTTGCTGGGCCCAGAATGGGGGAGAGCGTGTCCGCTGCGACGGCGAGGTCGTCTACGACAATGCCGTGCGCAAAGAAGGTCGTTGCGGCCAGGATGACCATGGCCGAGTTGATTGCCCAGCCCACGCCCATCGAAAAGAGCGTGTCGAAGAGCTCATAGCGCAGACGCTCTTCGATAACCTGCTCGCCTTGGCCTTCGAAGTGCATGGATTGGATGACCTCGGAGTGTAGAAAGAGGTTGTGGGGCATAACGACCGCACCCAGGACACTCACGATAATCGCGGCAGAGCCAGTGGGCATACTGGGCGTGATCCAGCTTGCGGCGGCTTGCGGCCAGTCGACCTTGACTAGTGCAAGCTCGGCCAAAAACGAGAGTCCTACCACGCCTACGAAGGCGATGATCCAGCGTTCGGCACGCTTGTAGGAACTCGTCATGAGCATCGCCATCGATACTGCCGCCACGATGACGCAGCCCGCACGTACGGGCAGCCCAAAGAGCATTTGAAGGGCAATCGCGCCACCCAAGACTTCGGCCATGGCGGTGGCGATGGTCGCGAGATAGGCACTGGCGAGCACCGTGCGTCCAACGAAGCGGGGGAGGTAACGTGTCGTGGCCTCGGCAAGACAGGCGCCCGTGGCGATGCCAAGGTGCGCCGCGTTGTGCTGCAAGACGATCAGCATAATCGTGGACAGCGTGACGATCCACAGCAGCGCGTAGCCAAACTGCGAGCCCGCGGCCATATTGGAGGCCCAGTTGCCCGGGTCGATAAAGCCGACGGTCACGAGCAGTCCGGGGCCGATATGCCGCGCAATGTCTAGGCCTCCGTGACCACCGGTGCGCCGGGAACCAAAGTGTTGTTTGAGATGGTTGAGCATGGTGCACTCCTGCGTGCCGTTTGTTTGACGCCGTAAAGGGTACCCGTTTTAGGCTTAAAGGTTAACCGAGACTAACAAAATTGTTGTATTTGAATAGGATGGGGAAAGGAGTTGCCGAAATGTCTTGATCTGTAACAACTGGGGATGGAAATTGGGTCTAGGTGTTACAGATCAAGACAGGAAGAAATGGTCCTATGGAATATCTCGATCTGTAACAGTTAGCTGCAAAAACCGGCCCTTCGTGTTACAGATTGAGATAAACCAAAACTGTCCTGCAGAAAATCTCAATCTGTAACATCTAAGCGCCAAAATCGGCTCCTCCTGTTACAGATTGAGATGTTTGAAGAGGTGAGTTTGCAGGCCGAACTTGGGGCCCTTGTTGTCGCCCTTGAGGTCGGCGGTGTCCACTCGTAGGGCGTGCGTTACGCGATTGTTTCGAAACGGGTGGGAAACACAACGGGCCGGCGATGCTCCTAGTATGCCTATTCAATTGACTGTCTAAATATCTAGGGGAGGATCGCGATGCAGGCAGATTCCGCTCAGCAGCAGGGCCTTTATCGCCCCGAATTCGACCACGATGCATGTGGCATCGGCGCGCTTGCCGATATCAACGGTGAGCGCCATCACCAGATTCTGGACGACGCATTGTCCATTCTGGTCAACTTGGAGCACCGCGGTGGCACGGGACTCGAGAAGAACACCGGCGACGGCGCTGGCATCCTGTTCCAGGTTCCGCATCACTTTTTCCGTAAAGAGGCTCAAAAGTGCGGCCAGATTCTGCCGGCAGAGGGCGACTATGGCGTGGCCATGCTGTTCTTCCCGCAGGACGACAAGGGCGTAGAGGATGCCCGCCGCGTGTTTGAGGAGGGCTGCGCCGAGGCCGGCGTGCCGCTGCTCTTTTGGCGCGAGGTGCCGGTCGACCCGCACGACCTGGGCGAGACGGCCCGCGCCTGCATGCCTACTATCCTGCAGGCCTTCCTGGGCCGTCCGGACGACACGCCCGCAGGCGATGCCTTTGAGCGTCGCCTGTACGTGTGCCGCCGCACCATCGAGAAAAAGGCCGACGCCGAGTTCGCCCTGCGAGACAAAATCTTCTACGTGTGCTCCATGAGCTCGCGCACTATCGTGTACAAGGGTATGCTGGTCGCCACGCAGATGCGCCGCTTCTTCATCGATCTCAACGACGCCGCCGTCAAGACGGCCGTGGCGCTCGTCCACTCGCGCTACTCCACCAACACCACGCCCAGCTGGGAGCGCGCGCACCCCAACCGCTTTATCATCCATAACGGCGAGATCAACACCCTCAAGGGCAACGTCAACTGGATCCGCGCCCGCGAGCCCAACCTGTACAGCCCCGTGCTACAGCACGATCTTGAGCGCGTGATGCCCATCATCAACCGCGAGGGTTCCGATTCCGCGATTCTGGACAATGTACTTGAGTTCCTGGTCATGAACGGTCGCCCGCTTACGCGCGCCGCGTCCATGTTGCTGCCCGAGCCGTGGGACCACAACGACAGCCTGAGTGAGGAGCGCCGCGCCTACGACGCTTACCAGTCCATGCTCATGGAGCCGTGGGATGGCCCGGCGGCCATCGCCTTTACCGACGGTCGCACTCTGGGCGCCGCCCTCGACCGTAACGGCCTGCGTCCCGCCCGCTACTATGTGACGCGCGACGGTCGCTTTATGCTGGCAAGCGAGGTGGGCACCATCGAGGTGAGCCCCGAGAACATCCTGACGAGCGGCTGTCTGGGGCCGGGCCAGATGCTCGAGGTCGACTTTGCCCGCGGCCGCGTCATCTACAACGACGAGCTGCGCGCCCGTTACGCCAAGGAAAAGCCCTACCGTGATTGGATTGCCGAGGAGACGCTGACCGTCGACGCGCTCGATAGGCCTGTCGCGGCAACGCCCGCCGAGGACGCCGAGGTACCCGCCGCCGTGCGCATGGCTAAGCTCGGGTATCACTGGGACGATGTTGACGAGGTCGTGCGTCCCATGGCCCAGCAGGGCAAGGCGCCGCTTGCCTCGATGGGCATCGATGCGCCGCTGGCCTGCCTGTCCAAGAAGACACGCTCCTTCTACGACTATTTCTATCAGCTGTTCGCTCAGGTTACGAACCCGCCCATCGACGCCCTTCGCGAGCATATGGTCACCTCGGCCACGCTCTACCTGGGCAACCACGGTAACCTGCTCGAGGACTCCCGTACGGCCTGCCAGCTGGTTCGCCTGGAGCGCCCGTTGCTCAACGAGGAGGAGTTCGACCGCATTTGCGCGATTGACCGCGTGGGCTTTAAGACCTGCCGTTTCCGTGCCGTGTACCGCCGTGATGCCGGCGAGGGCGCGCTGCAGGCTGCGCTCAAGCAACTTGCAGAGGACGTTGAGGCTGCGGTCCGCGACGGCGTGAACATCGTGGTGTTGAGCGATCGTGCTGCTGCGGGCGAGGTGCCCGTGCCGTCGCTGCTCGCCGTGGGCTGCGTGCACAACCACCTGATCCGCGCCGGCGTGCGTACCTTTGCCGACATCGTGGTGGAGTGTGGCGACGCCGTGTCCCCGCACGACTTTGCGGCACTGGTGGGCTACTCCGCGAGCGGCATCTATCCGTACAACGCGCACGCGTGCATCCGCGATCTGGCGGCGCGCGGCGACCTGGACGTGACGGCCGAGCAGGGCATCGCCAACTACAACAAGGCTGCGACCGCCGGTATCGTCTCCATCATGTCCAAGATGGGCATCTCCACGGTGCAGAGCTACCATTCGGCGCAGATCTTCGAGGCCGTGGGCTTTACGCCGGAGTTCGTCAACGCGTACTTCGCCGGCACGGTGAGCCGTGTGGGCGGTATGGGTGTCGAGGACGTTGAGCGCGAGCAAAATGAGCGCTATGACGCCGCGCTTGCCATCCTTAAGAGTCCGGCTCCCGATCAGCTGCCCACGCTGGGCCTGACCAAGTGGCGCCCGTTCGGTGGCGAAGATCACCTGATCGACCCTCAGACCGTCTACCTGCTGCAGACCGCCTGCCGTGAGGACAGCTACGACACCTTTAAGGAGTACAGCGCCCGCCTGCATCGCACCGGCCGCGCCGTGCGCCTGCGCGACCTGCTGGACTTTGATGCCAGCGGCCGCACTCCGGTGGCACTCGACGAGGTCGAGTCCGCACTCAACATCGTCCGCCGCTTTAACACCGGCGCCATGTCATATGGCTCCATCAGCAAAGAGGCACACGAGTGCATGGCCATCGCCATGAACCGCCTGCACGGCCGTTCCAACTCTGGCGAGGGCGGTGAGGATCCGCGTCGCGAGACCCCGCTGGCTAACGGTGATTCCAAGAACTCCGCCATCAAGCAGGTGGCAAGCGCACGCTTTGGCGTGACGAGCCGCTACCTGTGCAGTGCCTTCGAGATTCAGATCAAGATGGCCCAGGGCGCCAAGCCCGGCGAGGGCGGACACCTCCCCGGCAAGAAGGTCTACCCCTGGATCGCCGAGGTCCGTCAGTCCACGCCCGGCATCGGCCTGATCTCGCCTCCGCCGCATCACGATATCTACTCTATCGAGGACCTGGCAGAGCTGATCTTTGACCTTAAGAACGCCAACCCCGGCGCGCGCGTGTCGGTCAAGCTGGTCAGCGAGGCTGGCGTCGGCACCATTGCTACCGGCGTGGCCAAGGGTGCCGCCGACAAGATTTTGATCAGCGGCCATAACGGCGGCTCGGGTGCCGCGGCGCGCGATTCCATTTGGCACGCCGGCCTGCCGCTTGAGCTCGGCCTTGCCGAGGCTCAGCAGACGTTGCTGCAAAACGGCCTGCGCTCCCGCGTGGTGCTCGAGGCCGACGGCAAGCTCATGGACGGCACCGATGTTGCCGTCGCCTGCCTGCTGGGTGCCGAGGAGTTTGGCTTTGCGACCATGCCGCTCATCTCCATGGGCTGCCTCATGCAGCGCGACTGCCAGCAGGACACCTGCCCGGCCGGCATCGCTACGCAAAACTGCCGCCTGCGTCACGGCTTCCGCGGTAAGCCCGAGCACGTTGAGCACTTTATGCTCTTTGTGGCCGAGCAGCTGCGCGAGATCATGGCGAGCCTGGGCTTCCGCACCGTCGACGAGATGGTCGGCCATCCCGAGTGCTTGCGCCAGATCGAGGTCCCGGGCAACCGAAAAGCAAACCTGCTTGATCTGTCGCCCGTGCTGGCGAGCGCGACCTGCGAGTTCGGTGCCCATATTCCGGGCGCCGACGGTCGCCACTTCCTGCCGCAGATGGCCGCGGACAGCGAGCTCGACAAGACGCTCGACTCCACGTTGTTTGTGCCCTATACGGCCGATGCCCGTGCGCACCTGCGTCCGATTCGCTTCCGCGCCGATATCGCCAACGTCAACCGCTGCGTGGGCACCATCCTGGGCAACGCGGTGACCAAGGCGCATCCCGAGGGCCTGCCCGCCGGCTCCATCACCATCGATTGCGATGGCTCGGCCGGTCAGAGCTTTGGCGCCTTCCTGCCGCGCGGCATTACGCTCAACGTGTGCGGCGACGCCAACGACTACTTTGGCAAGGGCCTTTCGGGCGGCGAGGTGTCGGTGCGCCCCAACCCGCATGCGACCTACAAGTTCGACGAGAACATCATCGTGGGCAACGTTGCGTTCTTTGGTGCCACGAGCGGCCGCGGCTTCATTAACGGTCTTGCCGGCCAGCGTTTTGCCGTGCGCAACTCCGGTGCCACCGTGGTGGTCGAGGGCTGCGGCAACCATGGCTGCGAGTACATGACGGGCGGTCTGGCGCTCATCTTGGGCGAGGTCGGGCAGAATTTTGCCGCCGGAATGACAGGCGGCGTGGCCTACGTCTTTGACCAGTACGGCACGCTCAGTGCCCGCGTGAACCACGAGAGCGTTGAGCTCAAGGCCCCGACGGCCGGCGAGCTGGCGCAGATTCGCGAGCTTATCCAGGAGCACGTGGACGCGACGCAGAGCCCGCGTGGCATTAAGTTGCTCTACAGCTTTGAGACGATGAGCAAGCACTTTGTGAAGGTCATTCCGACCGAGTACGAGCGCGTGCTGGCGATTGTCGCCGCGGGCGAGGCTGCCGGCAAGACGCATGCGCAGGCTGAGGAGCTGGCGTTTGACATTGTGACCGGTCGCGCGAGCGCCGCGGATGTCGCTCGCTTTGATGTCGCGGGCGGTGCTGCGGGCGCTGCGTCCGTGGCTGCCAGCTCTGTTGCTTCGACCAAGAAGGAGGCGTAAGTGCCATGGGTAAGCCCGGTGCTTTTCTTGATATCGATCGCGTGACCCACGAGCTCCGCCCCGTGGAGGAGCGCAGCCATGATTTTGATCCGCTGTATGTGGAGCTTGATGACGATGCACGTCGCGCCCAGGCGAGCCGCTGCATGATGTGCGGCGTGGCGTTTTGCCAGATGGGCGCGAGTTTTGGCAAGGCGCGCCCGAGCGGCTGCCCGCTGCACAACCTGATTCCCGAGTGGAACGAGCTGGTGTACCGCGGCCGCTGGGGCGAGGCTGCCGAGCGCCTGTCGCTCACCTCGCCCATGCCCGAGTTTACGAGTCGCGTGTGCCCGGCGCTGTGCGAGGCCGCGTGCAACCTGGGTTCGGTCGATGGCCAGCCTACGACGATTCATGACAACGAGCGTGCGATTAGCGACCATGAGTGGGCAAATGGCGGTCCGCGTCGCTTTGAGCCGGCAGGGGAGGGCGCACCCACGGTTGCCGTGGTGGGCTCCGGTCCTGCTGGTCTGGTGGCTGCATGGGAGCTTGCGCGTCGTGGCGCCCGCGTGACGGTATTTGAGCGTGACGACCGCCCGGGCGGCCTGCTCATGTACGGCATTCCCAACATGAAGCTCGAGAAGTCTGTGGTCGAGCGTCGCGTGGCACTCATGCGCGAGCTGGGCATTGCGTTCGAGCTGGGTGCCGACGTGAGCGATCCTAAGGTTGCTGCCAAGCTCGATGGCTTTGACGCCGTCGTGGTGGCTGCTGGTGCCCGCGCCCCGCGTGGGCTTTCGGCTGCGAACATCGATGCGCCCGGCGTGGTGTATGCCGTGGACTATCTGACGGCTTCGACCGTCTCGGTGCTCGATGGCGGCGAGCCCGCGGTGAACGCGCGCGGCCTGGACGTTGTGGTCATTGGCGGCGGCGATACCGGTAACGACTGCGTGGGCACCGCGGTGCGCCAGGGTGCGCGCAGCGTGCGCCAGTTTGAGTTCCTGCCGGCCGCGCCCGATAAGCGTGCGGCGAGCAACCCTTGGCCGCAGTGGCCCAATGTTAAGAAGACCGACTACGGTCAGCAGGAGGCTATCGCTGCCATGGGCAGCGAGATGCGTGCCTGGGGCGTGGATACGCTCGAGGTGTTGCTGGATAAGAAGGGCGCGACCGCGGGCCTGCGCGTGGTCGACCTGGATTGGTCGGCCGGCAAGCCCGAACGCATTGCGGGCTCCGAGCACGAGGTGCCGGCCCAGCTGGTGCTCATCGCCTGTGGCTTTACGGGTCCAGAGCGCAGCGTGTTCGATGCCGTCGGCGTGCCTGTTGCCACGGCGGGCCGTCCGTTGCCCGTGATGGCCTCCGAAGGCTCGCACCTTGCGGCCCGCGTGGATGGCGTTGCTGCGGATGCCGCGCCGGTGTATGTGGCCGGTGATGCCCGCAACGGCAGCTCGCTCGTGGTGAACGCCATGGCCGATGCCTTGGCCTGCGCAGCCGAAGTCGCCGATGCGCTGGAGCTGTAAGGCGGCTGTCCACAGCTGAATCGTCAAGGTCTGTCCCCAACGGCCGGCCCAAAAGGAACGTCCCCAAGTGCCGGCAGCTGGGGACGTTCTTTATGTGCCGGCACCCAGGGACACCCCTTGCGGGTTTGCGGGCGACTTTGTCATTTGTCGACGTACAAGTATTCATTCGTCGACGTTTGCGACTGTGGTGCTCTGCTGTTTCTGTGGTGGCAGCGGGCATCTGGCTCAAAATGGCGGGTCAGCTGTCTATATCTACCTGCCGTTTCTTTGCGGTGCGCATTTTCGGTCAAGCATCCCGTCAAGTGTTTGGTCAGCAGTTGGTTTGCAGCCGGAGGCCTATTTTGTCCGTGCCAACAGTGGCTGCCCACCCTCCTCGTAAGCTCAAATTGAGGTTCATCAGTTTGAGGAGGATGCCGTGACTGATCACGTTTTAGACCGAGCACATCTGGCTGAAGCCGTCGGCAACGATATTGCCGACATGGCCCATTTTTGGATGCTGCGGAAGTTTCAGTTTTTGGAGCCGGCGCGCGAGCAGTTCGAGATCATTGTCGACCCGTGGCTCGGCTATTGCACCGAGCCTTCCCAAAACGAAATCATGGCCTACAACATGGCATTTACCGATTGGCTGCTCTTCGAGCGCCCCTATCGCCATGGCAAGACGCTGCTCGAGCTGTATGTTGATGAGCCGCCGGCATCGCTTTCGCCTGCCTCGCTCAAGCGGCTCGAGCAGGTGCGCGACACACAGTATTTCTCGCGTTTTGGCATTTTGGACAAGGATCCCACGACTGGCATGGTTGCGCTGAATGATACGCGCACCGACCGTCGCTTTGATGTCTACGACCCGCATATCGTGCAAAAGGAGCATTGGAGTGACGGCGCGATTGCGGTGCGCCTCGCCTGCGTCGACGATGTCTGGCTGACGGCGGGACAGCTCTATCTGTATGACATCGCGCGCCTGAGTGACACGGCGGTCGATGGGCCGGGTGCGGTGCATCCGGAGGACCTGCAGGATGGCTTTGACACCTCGTGCATCAGCTTCTTTTTGCGCCTGGTCCGCGACATCATGGGCGCCCAGGGGCGGTATGTAAAGTCCCTCAACATCTACGAGCAGGAGTGGGAGTAGGGGATGTGACTGGTGTCGCCCTGCTGCCCTGACTTTGTCTCAATCTGTAACGTTTGGCGGCTGTTTGGGCCCGTAACTGTTACAGATTGAGACGGAAGGTTGGCGGCTGCCGAAAGATCTTGTTCTGTAACAACTAGAGGCTCAAAGACTGTCTTCCTGTTACAGATCAAAACATTTGTCAGCGGAGGCAACGGTGACGATGGCCCATTTGTCTGACGTGGTGGTGATGAAAGTGTCTAATACCGTTCTCAAACACAAACATGCGACTCGCAATACGTTGGCGCGGAATAGGATGCTCGCGCGGCTCACGGAGACGGCTAAGCAAGGTGCGCTGCTCGCAACGCATGACAATGCCGAGCTCATGTGGCTGCGACGCCATGTTGGAACCGACGATATTGCGGAGCCCGAGCCGTACCTGTTCTGTTTTAAGCATGATTGGGATGCATTGACGCCGGCGGAGCGAGCGCTGAGGACTATCAAAGGGCTTGCGGAATTTCATCCCGATTGGGCGTTTTGGGGCTATGACGCGGCGCTTTTGTGGGGTTTGGAGGTGCCGAATGATCTGCTTGGGCCACGATATCTTGTTAAGACGGGTTGCTCGGTGCCGCTGAGTGCAGGGTGTCGGCTGTTGCGTCCGCAGGCGGCGGGTGTACTTGAACAAGTCGACGGCGTGCAGGTGACGTCGTTTTGGCGCACGGTGGAGGGTTGCTTGCTGCGTGCGCCGTTCTCCTACGGGTTGGCGATTGCCGATTCTGCACTGCGGGCGAAAGGCGTATCACGTTGGGATTTGTGCGAGCGCCTCCGCGCCGATCGCGAGGGCAGGCGAGGGTATCGCAGGGCACAGGTGATTGCGTCGTATGCGGACGGGCTGTCCGAAAACGGCGGCGAGTCTCGGTTCCGAGCGTTCTTTATTGCGTACGGCTTTCCGGTTCCGGAGCTGCAGGTGGAGTTTCGCGACCCGCTCGATCCGAGCCAGGTGTTTCGCGTCGACTATTTTTGGCGGCTCGAGGACGGGACGTGTGTCATCGGCGAGCTCGACGGAAAGGGGAAGTACACCTTGCAGAACGGCGAGGGCCGGGAGTCGGTCGATCCATTCGTGGCAGAACGTCAACGGGAGTCCCATCTGACAATGCTCGGGCACAAGGTGCTTCGGTTTACGTTTAACGAACTCAAAGACCCGGGGAAGCTTGTCGAGAAAATGAGGCTGGCGGGTATTCCGCGACGGCCCGATTTGGCTGAGGAGTGGAGACGTCAGTGGTATGGGCGCTGAGAGGTTTTGTCTCGATCTGTAACGTTTAGAGGTTGTTTGAGCTCGTAATTGTTACAGATCGAGACATTCCCCTGATGTTGCTGGGGTGGGGCTGCAACGTATTCCGTCCCCCCACATCCCCTCTTCCCTCCGTTAACCGATATGTTCGACTTTAGGTCGCTGCATTAGGTGATAATGGACAAATGTTCAAGTTAATCGTGAGGGAGGAGCTCGATATGGCGACTGCCGATCGTTCCACGTTGTTTATCAATGCGACCATTCTGGATGGTTCGGAGCATATGGAGCCGCAACCCGATATGGCCGTGGCCGTTGAGCGCGGTGTCATCACGTGGATGGGGCCGAGTGCTGTGGCGCAGGCGCCTGCGGGTGCCGAGGTTATCGACCTGGCGGGTGCGTATCTCATGCCGGGCCTCATCAATATGCATGTGCATCTGTGCGGTTCGGGCAAGCCGGTTTCGGCGGGCGATGCGGGCACGCTGATGAAGAAGCTCGATAATCCCGTGGGGCGCGCCATTGTGCGCCATATTCTTAAGGGCAGCGCCCAACAACAACTGGCAAGTGGCGTGACCACGGTGCGCGGCGCGGGCGACCCGCTGTTTGCCGATCTGGCCGTGCGCGATGCTATCGATGCCGGCAAGTATCAAGGTCCTCGCCTGGTGGCGCCGGGAACGGGCGTAACGGTGCCGGGCGGCCATGGTGCGGGCTTGTTCGCCCAGGTGGCCAACAGCCCCGCCGAGGCGGCCGAACAGGTGCGCGACCTGTATGCGCGTGGTGCCGACGTCATTAAGCTGTTCGTGACGGGCGGCGTGTTCGATGCGACCGAGGTAGGCGAGCCGGGTGTGCTGCGTATGCCGGTGGAGGTTGCCGCGGCGGCATGCAAGGCGGCGCACGATATGGGTCTTCCGGTTATGGCCCATGTCGAGAGTTCCGAGGGCGTGAAGGCCGCGCTTGAGGCCGGCGTTGACACGATTGAGCACGGCGCTCCGTTGACACCCGAGATTTTGGAGCTGTACCGTGGCGCCGCGGGCACGCAGCTCGAGGGGCGTGCGCCGAGTGTGACCTGCACTATCAGCCCGGCGCTGCCGTTTGTATTGCTCGACCCGGAAAAGACCCATTCGACCGATACACAAAAGAAGAACGGTGACATCGTGTGCTCGGGCATCATCGAGAGCGCCCGTGCCGCACTGGAAGCTGGCGTTAAGGTGGGCCTTGGCACGGACTCGAGCTGCCCGTTCGTGACGCAGTACGACATGTGGCGTGAGGTGGCCTATTTTGCCAAGTATGTCGGCGTGCGCAACGCCTTCGCGCTGCATACGGCCACGCAGGTCAATGCCGAGCTGCTGGGGCTGGGCGGCGAGACCGGCACAATCGAGTGCGGCAAGGCCGCCGATATCCTGGTGACGCGCGAGAACCCGCTCGATGACCTGTGCGCACTGCGTGAGCCGACGCACGTGATGTGTCGCGGTGATCTGGTGCGCAAGCTCAAGGTGAAGCGTATTCCCGAGGTGGACGCCGAGCTCGACGCGATTATGGCCATGCCTGCCGAGGCGTTGGCCGAGGAGCTTGCCCGCGATGGCGTGGCGTAAGCGCGCGATATGGCGATGCGACAAAGGGACAATCCTTTTGTCATAATCAGAAAAAGCCGAGGTCCCAGTGCGAGGTCTCGGCTTTTATTTGTCCCATGGTATGGCGGCTATGAGCGCGTCTCCATCTTGGCGTGGCACTTGGGGCAGGTGACGCGGATCTTGCCTTTGCCCTTGGGGACGGAGAGCATCTGGCCGCAGTTGGGGCACTTGAGGTATGCCGTGGTCTTGCGACCCTTCCACATCTTCTTGGCCGTGCGCTTGGCACGCTCAAAGTCTTCCTTGCTCGTTCCGGCCGCGCGTGAGGTGCTGGCCGCCGCAGCGCCGCCGCCCAAGCTGGCGACGAACTTGCCCAAGCCGGGAACATTGGCAGTCGCGGCGACAAAGGCCTCGTTCTCCTTGCGACGTGCATCGATATTTTTGGACAGGCCGCGAAGCACGCCAATCACGATGACGGCGATGGCGATCCAGCTGAGCCACTGGATGCGGGCCATCGATCCGATCATCGCGATGACGATGCCGGCAAAACCCATCACGATGGTGAGCTCGTCGGCGCCATTGCGACCCTTCATAAAGTCATTCATGCAAATTGCCTTTCATTCGATATGCTGCACGCCTTTATACCCGATTTAGAGCAAGGGGGACAGGTTAATCTGCACCAATGTGGCGCAAATTAACCTGTCCCCGGAATACCAAGACGATGCAAAGAAGTCTGTCCCCAATGTCCCCAATTACTTGGAGAGCTTGTCGACGACGCGTTCGATCTCGGCGAGCTTGGCGGCTTTGAGGTCTTCGTCTCCCGATTCGATTGCCGAAGTCACGCAGCCCTCGATATGCGCCTTGAGCACGTCGGCGTTGATGCGCGCAATGAGCGCCTGTGTGGCCATGAGCTGCGTGGAAATATCGACGCAATAGCGGTCCTCATCGACCATCCGCAAGATGCCGTCAATCTGGCCGCGTGCCGTCTTGAGCATGCGGGTCACCGATTTGTGGTCTGCCATCATGGCGGGTCCTCGTTTCTGGTCGATCTTCCGGATGTCCCCGTCAGTTGCGGTGAAATACGGACTGTTTAAAGGCCTAGGGCGGCTCAACCGTGCGTATTTCACCGCAACT
>DBFADZ010000042.1:0-7138 GCA_048195375.1 Collinsella sp. | reverse complement strand
CGGAAGCTAAGCCCCATCGCGCCGAGAGTACTGCGGGGTCAGCCCGTGGGAGGCCAGGGCGCCGCTGACCGGTGGACGGCACCGAGCCGTACGCTTGAACTGAGAAGGGGGAGGCCTCGCGGCCTCCCCCTTTTTGCGTTTGCGGGCTTTTGTCTCACATAGTAGCTGTGTTTTATAACCCTCGTTTGTCGCATCTTCTGTGAACGGGCTACAATAACTTAGTCTGTGCGATATGGAGGTGAACATGGCTGAAGCTGGTATCGGCGTTGATATCGTCGAGATTTCCCGCATGAAATCAATTCTTGAAAAGACGCCGTCGTTTGCTCGGCGTGTGTTTACCGAAGAAGAGCGTGCTTATTGTGATGCATCATCGCGTCCCGCTGCTCACTATGCCAGCCGCTTTGCTTCGCGCGAGGCGGTGCTTAAAGCTCTTGGCACGGGTTTTAGTCAAGGCGTGGGTCGCAAGGATGTTTCGGTAACGCGCGATAAACTCGGCAAACCGAAGGCGCTGCTTTCGGGCCGTGCACTCGAGATCGCTCAAGAGCTGGGTGTTGTTGAGGTCGCTCTTTCCATTACGCTTACAGGAGACTTAGCCGTTGCGAATGCCATCGCGATTACCGAAGATGCTCGACCTAAGCCTAAGGAAGAAAAGGTGAGCACCAAGGAACGCGTAGCGCAGACATTTAAAGAGGCTCGCTCTGTTTTAGATGAGCTTGAGCAGCTGCAGAATTCAGCATTGACGGAGCACCTGGGCGATGCTTCGCAAGATACGCTAGGAGCATAGATGAAACCGGTTTTGAGTACCGAAGAAGTCGTTCGTCTCGAGGACATCATCGAACGCGAAGGGACTTCGAAGGCCGAGCTTATGGAGCTAGCGGGTGAGTTTGCCGCCAACGAGGTCTTGAAGCTCAATCCCGATCGGGTTCTCGTTCTGGTCGGTTTTGGTAATAATGGCGGCGACGGTTGGGTTGCCGCCGATATTCTGAGCCATAAGGGTGTGGACGTCGATATCGTTTCTCCGGTTGAGCCGGATGAGATTCCTGCTGCTCTGGCACGTCATGTTGCTCGTCGTACTGCCGGCCGCGATGTGCACGTTTGTGTCGGCCCCTCGCGTGACGAACTCGAGGTTTTGATCGATAAGGCCGATGTTATTGTTGATGCCATTTTTGGTACCGGTTTCCACGGGAATCTGCGTGCGCCGTTCTCCATCTGGATTCCTACGGTCAATGAATGCGCCGATTGTGTCGTATCCATTGATGTCCCCTCGGGCCTGAATGCCGAGACGGGCGTTGTTGATGACGACTGCATTCGTGCCGAGCATACGGTGACGATGATTGCGCCCAAGATTGGTCTGTATAGCGCTGATGGCCCTGAGTATGCTGGCGATTTGATCTGCGGCAATCTTTACGACCGTCTTGACGAGGTCATCGATGATGTCGACCACGCCGCCGAGATTGTCGAGCCCGGTGACTTAGTTGATTACTTTGCTCCACTACCTACGAATATCGATAAGTATTCCCGTGGCTCTGTGCTTATTGTCGCCGGATCTGCGCAATATCCTGGTGCTGCCATTATGGCGGCCAAGTCTGCAGCTCGCGCGGGTGCTGGTTACGTGGCAGTCGCGGCTCCTGACGCCTGCGCCAATCTTATTCGCATGGCACTTCCTTCGATTCCCGTCTTTGCTATTCCGTCTGATTCCCGCGGCTCCTTTGGCGCCGCTGCGCGCATGACTGTGTGCGAGATTGCAAAGAAGTACAGCTGTGTACTGTGCGGTCCCGGTATGACGACGTCTGCCGGCGCTATGCAGGTGGTTTCGGGCTTGCTCGAGCTTGATGTGCCGCTTATTTTGGACGCCGATGCACTCAACTGCCTTGCTAAGATTGCCATTGACGGTATTGATAGTAATCCCGAGATGTATCGTCGCGAGCAGCCGTTGGTTATGACGCCGCACTATCGTGAGCTTTCGCGTCTGGTTGCCGGTGACGAGGTGAACGACCTTGGTACCGCGATTGCGGCCGCGCAGAAGGTTGTCTGGGCTGCAGGCTCCGACAATCTGGTGGTCATTGCCAAGGGGCCGACGACGGCTATCTGTGGCGTTGAGCGTGTGCTGCTGCCGCTCTCGGGTCCGGCTTCTCTGGCAACTGCCGGTTCGGGTGATGTTCTCGCGGGTATTTTGGCCGGCACGCTTGCCACCATGCGCGACGAGATGGATCGTTGGGAGTTGCTGTATTCGTACGCCGTCGCACTTCACAGCTACGCCGGTTTTGCCGCGGCGACGGAGTATGGTGAGAAGAGCGTCATCGCGACCGATCTTATCGACTTGATCGGTCCTGCCATGGAACTGGCGGCAAAGGATGCGCTCGAAGATCTGGGAATCATGGACGAAGGGTCGGATGACTAATCATGAATAAAGCCGATTTGACGCGCTGGTCCTGGGTCGAGATCGACCGCGGGGCGCTCCGTCGCAACACGAGGGCCTATAAGAACTTGCTGAATCCACGTCAGCGCCTGTGCTGCGTGCTCAAGGCCGATGCTTATGGTCATGGAGCTGTTGAGTGCGCCAAGATCATGTATTCGGCCGGTGCCGACATGTTTGCCGTGGCGACGGTTAACGAGGGCGTTGAGCTCCGACAGGGCGGGATTACGAAACCCATCCTCATTCTAAGCGAGCCGCCTATCGAGGCCATTCCGACGTTGCTCGAGTTTGATATCATGCCCTCGGTCTATACGTCTGACTTTGCTCTTGCGTATGGCGAATGTGCCGTCGCGGCGGGCAAAGTGGGCAAGTATCATCTCGCCATCGAGACGGGCATGAATCGTATCGGCGTTCACTACACGCAGGTGCTCGACTTTGTCCGCGGTATAAATTTCCATCGTGGTATTCAGTGCGACGGCGTATTTACGCACTTCGCTACGGCCGATGAACCTTCGGGCTGGGACTACAAGCTGCAGTGTCAGCGCTTTACCGAGGCCGTTCAGGCCATTAAGGATGCGGGTTTTGAGTGCGGTATCGTGCACTGCGCCAATACGCCGTCCTCGATGCTCGACCCCTCGATGCATTTTGATATGATCCGCGCCGGCGTTGGCTTGTATGGCATGCAGCCGTGCGAGCTGAGTGGCCGCGTGATGCAGCTTGACCCCGTTATGAGCGTCCATGCGCGCGTGACGCGCGTGGCACACCCTGCGATGGGTGAGGGCGTGGGCTACGGTTTTACCTACCGCGTACCGCGTACGCGCGTTCAGATCTGCACGCTGCCGATCGGTTATGCCGACGGCCTATCGCGTACGCTTTCCAATCGTATGGATGTGCTGTATCGCGGCGAGCGCGTGCATCAGGTTGGCAATATCTGCATGGACCAGTTTATGGTCGCCATTCAGTCCAACCCGGCACACGAGATTCCCGAGGCCGAGTATGGTGACGAGATGATTATTGTCGGCCGCGATGGCGATGCCGAGATTACCATGGACGAGATGGCCCGACTGCGCGGAACGATTAACTACGAGGTCGCCTGCGGCTTTGGCATGCGTCTCGACAAGGTCTACGTGTAGGAGCCGCTATGGGCGTCATGCACATCCCCGGCCATACCCATCAGGCGCCACGTGAGGTCGCACTCGAGGAAATTGAGGCCGTTCTGGGCGATTGTCACCTCTGCCAGCTCTACCAGTCGCGTCACAATATCGTGTTTGGCGTGGGAAACCCCCGCGCTCGCGTGATGTTTATCGGTGAGGCGCCGGGCCGCAATGAGGATTTGCAGGGCGAGCCCTTTGTGGGGGCGGCAGGCGAGGACCTCAACGGCATTTTGTCGCTGGCGGGGCTCAAACGCGAAGACGTCTACATTGCCAACGTGCTTAAGTGCCGCCCGCCGGGAAACCGCAATCCGCGTCCCGAGGAAGTGCTGGCTTGCTCGTCGTTTTTGCGTGAGCAGATTCGAAGCATCTGGCCTGATATTATCGTGACGCTCGGCAACCCCGCGACGCACTTTGTGCTTAAGACCGAGATTGGCATTACTAAGCTGCGCGGCAGGTTCCACCAGATGGGGCATTTTGTAGTAATGCCCACTTTTCATCCGGCAGCAGCGCTGCGCAATCCGGCGTGGCAGGAGCTGCTGGAGGAAGACTTTAAGATGCTGGGCGATTATCTGGAGCGACATCCCGCACCAGAGGACGCCTCGGAATAATAAGGAGCATATATGTCCCTGGAGCGCCTGGGGGTAGGTACTTACAAAACGACTTGCGCTGCCGATACGGAGTACTTTGGCGAGCTAATTGCACCGTGCCTTGAGGACGGCGATGTGCTTATCCTGACCGGTGGCCTGGGAGTGGGCAAAACTCACTTTACCAAGGGCGTCTCGCGCGGGCTGGGCGATGGGCATATGGTTACGAGTCCTACGTTTGCGCTCATGGCCGTTCACGATCAAGGTCGTATTCCGCTGTTTCACTTTGATCTATACCGCCTGGAGCATGCCTACGAGCTCGAGGATACGGGCATTTTCGATGTGCTGGGCTATGAGGGTGCTTGCCTGCTGGAATGGGGCGAACAATTCCAGGACGAGCTGACGGATGAGTATCTTTCGGTGACGCTCAAGCGTGATGAGGGCGACAGCGATGTGCGAACGATAACGCTTGAGGCGCACGGTGACCGCGCAATGGAGCTTTCCCATTTGATTGATAAGGCTGTACAAGATGAGCTTGCATAACGACAATGCGCTGGTGGTGGCGCTCGATACCTCGACCGACATGCTTGCCTGCGCGGCAAGCTGGATTGATGGGCAGACGGGCGAGACGAAGCTCGTGAGTGGCGACCACATGTGTCGCCGTCACGCCAACGTTGAGCTCGTGAATACCGTTGATGGCGTGCTGGCTCAAGCCGGTCTGGATCGCAGCGATGTTGGTTGCTATGTGGTCGGTCGCGGCCCGGGGTCCTTTACGGGTGTGCGCATCGGCATCTCCACTGCCAAGGGCCTCGCGCGTGGTGCCAATGTTCCGCTGCTGGGCGTGTCGACGCTCGACGCTTGCGCTTGGACGGCGTGGAAGGCTGGCGTGCGCGGCAAGCTTGGTATCTTGGCCGATGCTATGCGCGGTGAGGTATATCCGGCGCTGTATATGCTGGTCGATGAGGGTCCCGAGCGTCAATTTGAGCGCGAACACGTGGTCAAGGCCGCCGTGGCGCTCGATGAGTGGCGCCGAGCAGCGGACTGGGACCAGGTTCAGCTGACCGGTGACGGTCTCGTGCGCTATGGCAAGCTGCTGGGTGAGGACGAGACCGCCCGCTGCGTGGAGCGCGACCTGTGGTGGCCTTCGGGCGAGGGCTTGCTGCTCGCGCACGCTGCGGGTGACGGCGATCCGGCCCGCGTCCTGCCGATTTACACGCGCCTTTCGGATGCCGAGGAAAACGAGCGCAAGCGTCTTGGTCTTGCCGAGAGTGCGCAGAGCGGAATTACGGGCGTTGCCGATGAGCTCGCCGGTCGTCATCTGCAGTTCCGTCCCATGGGCGCGGCGGATGCCGAGGGCGCGAGCGCGTTGGAAGCTGCCTGCTTTGAAGGTGCCGGACACGAGGCGTGGACGCCGGGCATGTTCCTGTCCGAACTGGGCGAGGACGTCGCTGCGCCGCGTAGTTGGTGGGTGGCACACGACGACGGCAAGCTACTGGGCCTTGCCGGCGGTATGGTCGTGGACGGTGATGTGCAGATTCTGGATGTCGCCGTCGACCCGGCACATCGCCGTGAGGGCATTGCCCGCAAGCTGCTGTCGCACGTGAGCTATGATGCCCAGATGCTCGGCTGCACCACGGCTTCGCTCGAGGTCGAGGACGGCAACGAGGGAGCGATTGCGCTCTATAACGCTCTGGGCTTTACCGAGGCTGGCCGTCGCCGCGGCTACTATGGTGCCGGCAAGGACGCCATCGTCATGACGGCCCCGCTGCCCCTGGTACTTCCGGTCGACAATGCTTCGCCCGAGCCGACGGCGGCAGAGCAGCGCGTGTGGCCGCTGCCTGCGCCTGGGCGCTCCGAGGGGGAGCGTGCCGAAATTGAGCGCCGCCGCCTAGTGCTCGCTATCGAGAGCTCCTGCGACGAGACGGCCGTGGCGATTATCGATGCGGATGGCAATATGCTGGCCAACCAGGTGTCGACGCAGATTGATTTTCACGCCCGCTTTGGCGGCGTGGTGCCCGAGATCGCCTCGCGCAAACACGTCGAGGTGATTGTGAGTGTCGTGGATGCGGCGCTCGAGGATGCCGCAGCATCGCTTGGTCTTGAGGATGGAGCCATTGCCCCCAGCGAGCTTGCCGCCGTGGGCGTGACACAGGGCCCGGGCCTGGTGGGCGCGCTCGTGGTTGGCGTCGCCTTCGCCAAGGGCTTTGCCTACGCTGCCGGCAAGCCGCTCGTGTGCGTCAACCATCTGGAGGGGCACCTGTTTGCCAACCTGCTGGCGCAACCCGACCTCAAACCGCCGTTTATCTTCACGCTTGTCTCGGGTGGGCACACCATGCTCGTGCACGTGAAGGCGTGGGGCGACTACGAGGTGCTCGGTGAGACGCTCGACGACGCTGTGGGCGAGGCCTTCGACAAGGTAGCCAAGGCATTGGGTCTGGGCTATCCCGGTGGCCCCATCATTTCCAGGCTGGCCGAGACGGGCAACCCCAAGGCGATCGATTTCCCCCGTGCGCTTAACAGCAGAGGAGACTATCGCTTCTCGCTTTCGGGCCTTAAAACCGCTGTGACGCTCTACATTGAACAGGAGACCAAGGCCGGGCGCACGATTCACCTGCCCGATCTGGCAGCTTCGTTTGAGGCAGCTGTCTTTGACGTGCAGTACAAGAAGGCCAAAAACGCATTGCACGCTACCGGATGCAAGGAATACTGCATCGGTGGCGGCGTCTCGGCCAACCCGCATCTGCGCGAGATGATGATCAAGAAGCTTGGGCGCCAGGGCATCCGCGTGACGGTGCCGCCTCTCTCGGCATGCACCGACAACGCCGCCATGATCGCGGAGGTCGCCCGCCGTAATTTCGACCGAGGAGAAATCTCGCCGTTCGACGTCGACGCCGATCCGAACATGACGCTGTAGTTGCAAAGGCGTGGTCCCCGACCGGAGGGGCCGGATATAAGGTTTCCTGCTCTACAGTCCTGCGCAAGAC
>DBFADZ010000039.1:0-100133 GCA_048195375.1 Collinsella sp. | reverse complement strand
TTCGGCACATATAACTGCACGGGCTCCGGCGCCGTGAAGAGCTGGGCGGACATCGCCCGCGCCGTCTTCGAGGCCGCCAACGGCAACGGCGACAGGGTCGTGCCGGTATCGACCGCCGACTACTACGCGAGCGCCGCGGGCCCCGTCGCCCCGCGCCCGGTCCACTCCGCGCTCGACCTTTCCAGGCTCGAGTCGGTCGGCTTCCACATGCCCGACTGGGAGGAAGAGCTAAAACTTCATTTTGATTAGATGCCTTTAGTACATTGTTTGCATTCTTAAAATCAGTGAGAATGCAAACAATGCCATGGGCATTTATGCCATTTTGCCAAGTTGCACCAGGAATTTTTTGGATGGTTTTCAATGCATTTTAAACTTGCAAATTTGATTTTTAACGGATCTGATGCGATGTTGCAGTATCCATTGCTTTGCTATAGGGCAACGGAGGGTCTTGTTATTCCAACTTCGAATGACGCTATTGAAATCATGAAATCGACCAATGTTGATTTCACAACATATTTTAATGCGCTATCCATTTATAAGTGGCGAAAATACACTACTGCAAAGGCGTTTTATCTTCATATCGAGTATTGCGGCTCCGCCTTAACGCTTCAGCAGACGTATGCAAATAATTATTCTTGGATTCCTTCTACAATTGATGGCTCTGCGGTTAGTTTGCAACGATCCGATGAATGGAGTACGGCTGAAATCGAACTCTCCCTTTGTGAGGGAGAGATTCTGCACGCTTTTAATATCAGTACTGAAGGCCCTGTTAATATTCGGAATGCGTATTATTATTGCGATTGTGAAGAACTGGATATTCATCCAGTTGAGCTAGCGCTTGCAACTACTACGTTTAAAAAAGAAGACTATATTGTCCGTAACGTATCTCTTTTACAAAAGAACATTATTGATTCTGATGAAGAGATTGCTGATCATTTCCACGTACACATTATTGATAATGGCCGTTCGCTGAATAGTGCAAACCTGGATTCATCGCGTGTTACTGTTCATCCAAATCCTAATGTCGGCGGGTCTGGTGGTTTTGCTCGGGGGATGATTGAGTCACTTGAGCAGAATCCTAAAGCGACTCATGTTCTCCTGATGGACGATGATGTCGAGGTTCTTCCCGAGAGTTTTATCCGCACTTTCAACCTGCTCTCTCTTCTCAAAGAAGAATATGCTGAGGCCTTTTTATCGGGTGCCATGATGAGCTTGGAAGAGCCCAATTTGCGTACCGAGGATTTAGGGTTCTTTACTGCTAAGGGAACTTTTTCTCCCCTTAAGCCTGCAGGCTATATGACCTCACTTCATGATGTCGTTGAGACCGAGATATATAAGGCCCCAACTGGCCTTTATGAGGACACTGCCCAACAGTATGCTGGCTGGTGGTATTGCGTTATACCTACCGCAACGATTGAACGTGAGGGGTTGCCCTTGCCCTTATTTGTTCGTTCTGATGATGCTGAGTATGCGCTTCGTTGCAAACCCAAGTTCATGTCCATGAATGGTATTTGCGTTTGGCATAATTCCTTTAAGTTTAAGTATAGTGCTGCCGTGGAGCGTTATCAGGTAAGCCGAAATACGCTAATCAGTCAGGCGACAACTGGCGCTGCGCCTCTCTCTGATTTTCTTTATGAGATTCGTCGTGAAGTTGAGCTCGACTTGAAGAAATTTAATTACGATGAAGCTGCTCTTGCCGTAAAAGGTCTTGAAGATTTTTTGAGAGGTCCGGAGTGGATTTCTCATCCTGTTGCTGAATCCCGTTTTATGGCGGCAAATCGTGAAAGGGAACAATTGATTCCCATCGAGCAGCTCATCCCTCAGGCACAAGAATTGGGTGTCGACTTGACGCAACTGACTTTTGGCAATTTGAGCCTTGGGGGTGACAGGTCTAGGCTGCAGGCATTTAAGGATTATCTGACCATTAATGGCCACCGTTTTGTTAACGACTCCGCTAAACGTAACGGTAGGGTTGCTGTTATTGATGCTGCGGGATGGGTTTATCCCGCAGGTAAAATCAGGGATGTTGACACGCTTATTGTGGTAGATATGCCTAATAAAAAGGGTGCCATTAGACATATGGATAAGAAGCGATTCAAAGAGGTTTGGAGTCGTTTTCGTAAAGCCGAGAAGGAATTCAAGCGTAACAAAGATAAGATTTATACCGAATACGCTTCGTATAGAGATGTCTTTACTTCGATCGATTTCTGGAAACAGTATTTGAAAGAGGCGTCGGAGTAGTCTTCATGTGAGTGGGTTTCAAGGTGGGACCCACTCATTCTTTTGTATCATATGAGTAATTGTGCTTCGTTCATTGTTTGTCGTTGCGAAGGTTAAGCCATGTCCTTGCTTTCTACTATTAAAAAGATCCTCCCTGGCTCATCCCGATCGTTGCATGCTATGCATGAGGATATGGACCGTCGTTTTGACGAGGTTTTCGCCCGTATTGAGCAGGCCGATAACGGTATCAATATGAATATCAATTACAAATTCGATACTCGGCTATTTCCAGAAATTGAATTGCTCAAGCAACGCCAACAAAGTCTGTCAGAACAAATGAGGCTTCGCTTTGAATTGTTAGCGCGACGTGCGTACCCCGATCTCACCCCTTTTGAGCTCCGTTGCAAAATCTTTGATGCATTACCCGACGCCGAGGGTGATATTCGATTGATACAGCAGGCAAACGCGGCCTTGATGAGTAAGCTAGACGCGATTTGTGTTGCCAATAATATTCAATACTGGCTTTCTTATGGTTCTCTTGTTGGCACCTTGTCTCGATCGGGTTTTATTCCTTGGGACGACGATATTGATATCTGCATGCTTAGGTCCGATGTGGATAAGCTCACTGCCGCTTTAATAGACGACCCTGAATATCAAATCACCCTCGTATATGACTGGTTTGTAAAGTGTCGTCAAGTTCGCTTTTGTTCAACTAATTCGCTTATACCTTGTTTTGTGGACATTTCGATTTACGACCGGGCGGCCGAGAATTCCAAGCGCGCGAACGATCAACTTAGGCAACTCAGAATTGAGCTTATGGATTTCTTTGACAAAAATGAACGTGAGTTTAGTTTTTGGAAAGATAATCCTTGGATGGTTCATCCACACAGTGGTCTTAGCGTGCAGTGCGGAGATGTTGACTTGGAAGCTCAGAGAACAGTTGTTTCTTCTGCGGAGATTGATCTTGTCCAGAGCGTATTCGATTCGTTTAACGAAAAGGCTCATGATCTAGGTTTGTTAACCGATGAGTCTCGTGGTGATTTTGCATACGCGATTGATAACGTTTTTGATGCCCCTAAACGTAAAATAATTTGGGACCGCAACGATATCCTTCCCGTAAGAAAGCATCCGTTTGACAGCTTCTCTTTTTTGGTTCCCGCGAAAGCGGAAAAGGTCGCTGATGATTGCTATCCTGGATGGCCTTACATGCCAATGGACATCTGTGGGCATGATCATTTTGCAAAGGATGTTTTGTCTGATCCCGATGTTCGCTCCGCGATGGCAAAGTTTGTCGACGAATGTAATTAGTAGTTACAACGGCTTTGATTAAGGTATTTAAAATGCAGTTTAAACTTGCGAATGTTGTACTTAAAGTTGAAAAGCATGCAAAGGATTTTCCCGAACTCTACTATCGCGTGCTCTCCGGTGGTGCTTCGTATGATGACGATATACATTCACTTCATGTCAATGGACACGTTGACTTTCTGACGTATGTGAATGGCCTATCTGCTGGCAAATGGCATCAGTATGCGTCTGTTGGCGGCGTCGTCTTGCATATGGCTTTATTTGGCAGGGGCCGGGTTGTCGTTCATGGAGTGAGATCTAGCGAGCTGAATCCTGTCGAGCTTAAATCGAATCCTTTTGATGGCAATGAAATTGATCCTTGCGTTCTCGATATTGATATCGATACAACCGGCTACGACTTGATCGGTTTTAGGATTGAGAGTGATGAGGGCTATTCCGTAGACCTCTTGAACGCCTCTTATCTGACTGATGTTCCTGAGGACTCAATTAACCAGATCAATCTTGCTCTTTCTACTACTACATTTAAGAATGAGCAGTACATTCTTCCGAATATTGAACTCGTTAAAGCGGGCATCTCCAAAGAGGACGGTCCGATTCGCGACCACTTCCACATGTTTGTCGTCGACAATGGACAGACGCTCGATTCTGCATCACTTTCCGATGAGCTAGTCACCGTGCTCCCGAATCCCAATACGGGCGGTTCGGGAGGATTCGCACGTGGAATGATGGCGGCTACTGAAACTCCTGATCAGTACACTCACATCATTTTGATGGATGACGATGTCTCTATTATGCCCGAGAGTTTGATCCGCACGTTCAATCTCCTCTCTCTTGCTAACGGCAAGTATAAGGATGCCTTTATTAACGGCGCCATGCTCTCAATGGAGGACCCTACTCGTCAGTTCGAGGATGTCTCGTATGTGGCGACCACTGGTGCCTATCGTCGCGTAAAAGAGGACTTGAATGTTGGCAAGCTGTCCGACATCCTCGAAAATGAACGCACGAACGTTGAAGTTGATCAGGCCTATGGGGCTTGGTGGTATAGCTGCATTCCGGTGAAGGCTATCGAAAAGAACGGCCTTCCCATGCCTTTCTTTATCCGCTGCGACGACGTTGAGTTTGGTATGCGCAATAAGCCTGTCTACATGACCATGAATTGCATTTGCGTGTGGCATGCAAGCTTTGAGGGGCGTTTCCGCGCTTCGGTTGACTGCTACCAGTACTTCCGCAACTTCTTTGCCATGATTTCACTCGATGATTGTGCTGATGAGAAAATGTTTGTCCTTCGTATTCAGCGAGGGGTACGTCAGAACTTGCGCGATATGGATTATCAGGCTGCTGAGTTTATCCTTGATGGCTTTGAGGACTATCTGCGCGGCCCTGAGTATCTCCAGAAGCTTGATGGCGCCGCGACGATGATTGGTAAGGGTAAGTTAAACGAAAAGCTGATTCCTGTTTCCGAAATGGATCCAGAGCTTCTTCGCAAGGCTGGGGTTACGGAGCAAGTGCTCGCTAATGTTAATCTGGAATTCCATCCTTCGAAATTTATGAAGTATTGGAGATCTATTCCTTACGACAAACACTATCTTCCCGATGCGCTGTTGCGCGGAAAGCCCGGCTATGCAGTTAAGAATGGCAGCTGTACGCTTGAAGGCAATTCGACGCGTTGCAAGACGCTGGTATTTCTTGATCCGACCCGCGAGAAGGGGTCGGTCCGCACGATGGATCGGGCGCGGTTCAAGAGTATTCGCCGCCGAGAGCACGAACTGATGGCGCGCTATCGTAAAGAGGGCAAGAGCGTCAGGGGGGCATGGAAAGATGCCATGCCGTACATGACTTCGCGAGAGTTTTGGGAACAGTATTTAGGTCTGAAATAAGAAGAGGTCCGGATTAAGTCCGGACCTCTTCTTATTTTGAATAGGTTTTATAGGCTTGTAACTCCCATTGTTTTCTTTCGACTTTTGCAACTGAGTCGAGGATTAGTCCCGTTGCTAGGCTCAACCCACACAGGAACATGAATGAGGCCGCAAGTATGGCCGTGGGGAAGCGGGGGACTAAGCCGGTTTGGAAGTACTCCACAACAATTGGAATTCCGAGGGCAAGGCCTATGATGGCGAAGATGAGCGCTATAAGGGTAAAGAACTTGAGCGGACGATAGTCTTTAAAGAGCGTTCCAATCATTGCGATGACCTTGATGCCGTCGCTAACGGTGTTGAGCTTGGACTCGGAGCCTGCGGGCCGATCGCGATACTCCACCGGCACGTCTTTAATTCGCCAGCGGTGATCGACAGCGTGGATGGAGAGCTCGGTCTCAATCTGGAAGCCCTCGCTCAAAACGGGGAAGGTCTTGACGAAGGGTCTGCTCATGGCTCGGTAGCCGGTCATCACGTCGTCAAAGCTGTAGCCGTAAATCCACTTGATCATGGCGCGAACAAGATTGTTGCCAAAGCCGTGGAAGGCCCTCTTGTTCTCTTCGGCATAGGTGCCGTTTGACAGGCGATCGCCAACGGTCATATCGGCTTCGCCGTTAAGGATGGGCTCGCAAAGCGCCTTTGCCGCCTCGGCGGGGTAAGTGTCGTCTCCATCAACCATTAGATAGCATTCGGCGTCGACATCACGGAACATTTGGCGGCACACGTTGCCTTTGCCCTGTCTGGGCTCGTGGCGCACCGTGGCACCGTGCTGCTTGGCGATTTGCGAAGTGCCATCAGACGAGTTGTTGTCATATACAAAGACGGTTGCACCGGGTAACTCTCGATGAAAATCGTCAACAACTTTGCCAATCGTCAGCGCTTCGTTGTAGCAGGGGATTATGACGGCGGTATTCGAATAGTCCATGTCGGACCTCCTTTAATGAATCAACGGGTCGAAAGTATACCTATCGCCTGCCCCTTTGATTAGATATGGGTTAGTTCTCCAGATTTGTTGCGGTGAGTTATCGTCAACGTGGGAGGGCTATACTTTCCACTGTTATGTTTTACGAGACAAGGAGATGGTCCGTGGCTGACAACGTAGAGAGTCAGAAAGCGGTGGCTAAACCGGCCTCTCACGCTAAAAATGATTTTGAAAAGGACAAGTTCATTCTTAAGCAACTTGTCACCAAAGATTTTAAGATTAAATATCGTCGCAGTGTTCTGGGTGTGGCATGGTCCGTGCTTAACCCGCTGCTGATGATGATTGTTATGTCGATCGTGTTTTCGACAATCTTCGCGCAAGGTCGCAATGGTTCTATTACGCCCGAAATGTATCCGCTTTACTTGATCGTCGGTAACGTGACGTTCTCTGTCATGTCCGAGTCGACGAACCAAGCGCTTATGTCCATCATTTGGGCTTCCTCTCTGCTTAAGAAGGTTAAGGTGCACCGTTGGGTCTTTCCGGTGCAGAAGGTGCTGTTCTCGCTCGTTAACTTCGCCTTCTCTTTGGTTGCCGTCGCCTTGGTTATGCTTTGGTTCCACGTGCTTCCCACCTGGCATTTAATTCTGCTGCCGGTTTGCTTGCTCCTGCTCATGTGTTTCTGCATGGGCTTGGGCATGATGCTGTCTGCGCTGGCGGTTTTTTTCCGCGATGTTATGCACCTGTGGACCGTTGTTATCACGGCCTGGATGTATCTGACGCCGATTTTCTGGACAACCGACTTCATTAGCCAAATGGCACATTGGATCCAGGTCCTTGTGGTTGTGAATCCCATGTACAACTACCTCCAGTTTATGCGTGATATCTTCCTGTTTAATACCGTGCCTTCTGCGCTTACCTTTGGGCTGTGTGTTGTTTGGGCTATTCTTGCTCTTGCTATTGGTTACGCCGTCTTTCACAAGACCGAGCACAAGTTTATCCTCTACATCTAAGGAGTGCTGCTCATGACTGAATCTGCTATTGATTACAGCAAGCAGCCCCTTGCTGTTGAGGTCAAAGACGTCACCATGATCTTTAACATGGCGTCCGAGTCGCTTACGAACCTCAAAGAGTATTTTATTAAGCTCGCGAAGCATGAGCTGTTCTTTGAGGAATTCCGTGCGCTTAAGCACATTTCATTTGATGTGCATCGTGGCGAGGTCGTTGGCCTTGTTGGTACTAACGGTTCCGGCAAGTCTACGATGCTCAAGATCATCGCTGGCGTTTTGGAGCCCAGCGAAGGTGAGGTTAAGGTTCACGGCAATATTGCGCCGCTGATTGAGCTTGGTGCTGGCTTTGACCCGGAGCTTACGGCTCGTGAGAACATCTATCTGAACGGTGCGCTGCTTGGCTATACCAAGGAGTTTATCGACGCTAGTTTTGACGAGATTATTGAGTTCGCCGAGCTTAAAGACTTCGTTGACATGCCCTTGAAGAACTTCTCGTCGGGTATGGTCGCGCGTATCGCCTTTGCTATCGCTACGATTACCGAGCCCGATATTCTCATCGTCGATGAGACGCTTTCTGTTGGCGATGTCTTTTTCCAGCAGAAATGCGAGCGCCGTATTCAGCACTTTATTGAGAGTGGCGACGTCACGGTCTTGTTCGTTTCTCACTCCATGGAGCAGGTTGAGCGTATTTGCCAGCGTGCTGTGTGGATCGAGAAGGGTGATCTGCGCATGGATGGTCCCGTGGACGAGGTCTGCAAGGCGTACCACGACCAGTTCAAGTAGGTTATAATTTATTGGCCGTGTGAACTTGTACCCGCTTGGACGCCCGGCTTTATGCTCCATTAGCTCAGTTGGATAGAGCAGGGGACTTCTAATCCCAAGGTCGACGGTTCGAATCCGCCATGGAGCACCAGAGAGTTTTTGAAGACCCGGTATAATGGCGGGTCTTTGCTTTTTGGGCATGTGGGCGTGCAGTGCTCCCTCAACAATAAGCCCGGTGTAGCATTGAACTGCGCCCCAAATCTTGGACGCCCTAAATAGCGACTAGGCCGCAAGGGCCTGATTCCGGAACTCCTCCGGGGTCAGGCCCTTCAATCTTACCTGCCTCCGGCTCGTGTTCCAGTGGACTATGTATTCCTCCAGGTCGCGTTTGAAATCCTCGAACGTCTTCCACTCGCGGCCCCGGTAGAACTCGTCCTTGACGTGGCCGATGAGCTGCTCGGTGGCGGCATTGTCGATGCAGTTCGCCTTCCTGGACATGCTCTGGACGATGCCGGCGGCCTCGAGCCTGGATGTGTACGAGGCGTGCTGGTACTGCCAGCCCCGGTCCGAGTGCATGGTCGGGGCGGCGCCCTCGGGGATCTTGGGCAGCAGCTCGTCGAGCATCCTCACCTGCTGGCCCATGTCGGGCGTGGTCGATATGTCGCTCGCCACGATCTCCTTGGTGCAGAAGTCCAGCGTCGGGGCCCAGTAGGCCTTGCCGCCAGCCACCTTGAACTCGGTGACGTCCGTCCCCAGCTTCTGCCACGGGGCCCCGGCGTCGAAATCCCTCGCGATCACGTTCTCGAACGTCCTGCCGACGACGCCCCTGTACGAGTTGTACCTGTGGTAGGCCGTCTCGCGTCTGATGCCGCAGCGGATCCCCATCTCGCGCATCATCTTGAGCACGGTCTTGTCGGCTATCACGGCCCCCTCTTCCGCCCTGAGGCACATCGCTATCTGCCGGTGCCCGCAGCCGTTGGCGGTGCGCGAGAAGATCTCGGCGGCCGCCTCCCGGAGCTCGGCGCGCGTGGGCCTCGGCGGGTGCGCGAGGGCGTAGTAGTAGGTCGACCGCTTGAGCTCGGCGCATGCGAGCAGGTGCCCGAGCGCGTGCCCCTCGGCGCGCAGGGCCGCGACCGCTTCGGCCTTCGCCCTGGTCAGAGCCCGTCCCTCTCGACACCAGGGCGCGTAATTTTTTTAGGTAGGCCACCTCGGCCTCGAGCCTGCGGCACCGCTCCTCGAGCTCCTCCTCGCGGGTCCGCGGCCTCGCCCTGGAACCGCTCGGCCGGCCCTTGGGCCTCGGGCGCAGGGCCTCCGCGCCGCCCCGGCGGTATAGCGCGCACCACTTCTTGAGCGGCGACATCGACATTATGCCGAACGCCGCCATCGCCTCGGTCTTCGTCATGCCGCCGTCGACGACGGCGGAGGCGGCGGCGACCTTCTGCTCGTATGTGTACCTGCCCTGCTTTCCGTCCATGCGCAGCAGCACCTCGCTCCCGAATGCGCGGTATATCTCCTGCCATCTTCTCACGGCTTCCGCGGGAAGCGAAAGGGCAATCGCGGCAGATTTATACCCGTGCCCGAGCTCGAAGAGCCCTATGGCCGCCTTCCTGGCCTCGGCATCATGCTTCACCCTCAAATCAACGCGCATAAAGAAAGCCTCCCATTTCTCATGTCCAAGAAATGGGAGGCAGTTCACATCGCTGCACCGGGCTTATTGCTTCTTGCGAATTTGGTTGTCGGTCTCGAGTCGTTGAGCTCCCTACGCCTCCGTCGGCTCCACACCAAGCTCGTTGCGGACGAGCTCGAAGGCGGCGGCGATGGCCTTGTCCATGTCGAAGTACTTGTAGCCGCCCAGGCGACCGGCAAAGATCACGTCGCCCTCCTGCGCCGCCAGCTCCTCGTACTGCTTGTAGAGGGCCTCGTTCTTGGAGTCATTGATGGGGTAGTAGGGCTCGTCGCCGGGCTTCCAGTCCGCGGGGTACTCGCGCGTGATGACGGTTTTCTCCTGCGTGCCGAACTCAAAGTGCTTGTGCTCGATGATGCGCGTGTAGGGGATCTCGCGCTCGGTGTAGTTGACCACGGCCACGCCCTGGTGGTCCTGCTCGTCGAGCGTCTCGGTCTCAAAGCGCAGGCTGCGGTACTCGAGTGTGCCCAGCTTAAAGTCGTAGAACGAGTCGATGGGGCCGCAGTAGATCGTCCTGGCGGCGATATCGGGCTCGGCGGCGGCCAGCTCCTTGTACTCCACGCCGCAGCGCACCTCGACGCCCTCGAGCATGTTGGCGACCATCTTGGTGTAGCCGCCCATGGGGATGCCCTGGTAGCGGTCGTTGAAGTAGTTGTTATCGTAGGTGAAGCGGCAGGGGAGGCGCTTTATGATGCTCGCGGGCAGGTCCTTGCAGTCGCGGCCCCACTGCTTCTCGGTGTAGCCCTTCACGAGCGTCTCGAAGATGTCGCGGCCGACGAGCGACAGCGCCTGTTCCTCGAGGTTTGTCGGCTCTCCGATGTTCTCGGCGGCCACCTGCTCGGCAATCTTGGCCTTGGCATCTGCCGGCGTGACGACGCCCGGCCACATCTTGGCGAAGGTGTTCATGTTGAAGGGCATGTTGTACATGTTGCCGTGGAAGTTGGCTACCGGCGAGTTGACGTAGTTGTTGAACTCGGCGAAGCGGTTGACGTAGCCCCAGACGTCCTTCATGGAGGTGTGGAAGATGTGCGCGCCGTAGCGGTGGACTTGGATGCCCTCGACGTCCTCGGTGTAGACGTTGCCGGCGATGTGGTCGCGGCGGTCGATGACCAGGACCGACTTGCCGGCGCGCTTGGCGGCATTGGCGAAGACGGCGCCCGAAAGGCCGGCACCGACGACGAGGTAATCGTACTGGGACATGGATATGCTCCTTTGTATGTCGATTGGACAGTTACTTTAGTTTAGGGACAAACATATCTGATGTCTTTGTCCCAGGGATTAGTGTAGCAGATGCTCTTTCAACAGCTCTAGCGCGTGTGCGTAGCCCTTCAGGCCCTCGCCGGTGATGGTGGCGAAGCAGGCTAGGCGTGCATAGCTCACCTGGCGGAAGTCCTCGCGGGTCTCGACGGCGCTGATGTGGACCTCGACGGTAGGGATGGCGACGGCCTTGAGTGCGTCGAGGATCGCCACGCTCGTGTGCGTGTAGGCCGCCGGATTGATGACGATGCCGTCGACCTTGCCGTAGGCCTCCTGGATCTTGTCGACGATGCTGCCCTCGTGGTTAGACTGGAAGACCTCGACCTCGTCGAAGCCCTGTGCGGCGCCTGCCTCCTGGCAGATCTGCACTAAGCGGTCGTAGTTGTCGCTGCCGTAGATGCCTGGCTCGCGAATGCCGAGCATGTTGAGGTTGGGGCCGTTAATGACGAGTGCTTTCATGGTTGCTTCCTTTGCGGTTGAAAAACCACCGCAAAGGAGCCTGTCCCCTTTGTGGTGGTTTTGGTTAGAGAGCGGGTGGGAGGGTGTCGAGGAAGGCATGGGCGGTGTTGGCGGCGCAGTCGCGTGAGTCGATGATGTAGTCGGCCCAGGCGCGGTAGCGCGGCATACGCTGCTCGGCCAGCTTGTCGATGCCGTCGCGCGCGGTGATGGGGCGGCCCTTGTGGGCGAGCTCGTCGAGCTTGCGGTTGAGCATCACGATCTGGCTGTTTTGGTGCAGCAGAGGGTAGTTCTCGTCGCGCGTAACCACGCCGCCGCCGGTGGAGAGCACCAAGCCGCTGCGCTTGGAGATGTTGGCCAGCGCTGCCGTCTCCTGCTCACGGAAGGCCGCCTCGCCGCACTTGACGATAAAGTCGGCGCAGGGCATGCCCAGGCGCTCCTCGAGGGCGCGATCGAGGTCGATGTGCTCGCGACCCGTGAGCAGGGCGATCTGCTCGCCCACGCGGGTCTTGCCCGAACCCGGCATGCCGATCAGGGCAATGTTTTGCTCGCGGCGGGACAGACGCTCCGTTACGTTCAAGATGCGCTTGCGCGGGGTGACTTGGCCGGTATAGCGCTCAACGGCCTGTGCCGCCTGTGCCACAAGCATGAGCAGACCACCGATGCGGGGGATGCCGCGACGCTCGGCCTCGAGCATGAGTCCCGTGCGAGCGGGGTTGTAGACAATGTCGATGACGCCCTCGAGCGCATCGAGTCCTTCGAGCTTGCAGGGAGCGTCGGGGCAGTGGGGGAACATGCCGGCGGGCGTGCAGTTGACGAGCAGCGCCGCGTCGGACTGCTGCGCGATGTTTTCGTAGTTGACCTCGCTCGTGCGGCCCACGGGCACGACGATGGCGCCCAGGTCTCCCAGCACCATACTTGCCGTGGTGCCGGCGCCACCAGTGGCTCCGAGCACGAGAGCCTTCTTGCCGGCGACCTCAACCCCCAGCTCCTCGACAAGGCACTGAAAACCGAAGTAGTCAGTATTATCGCCGCGCAGGCGGCCGTCGGGCAGGCGCGTGATGGTATTGACGTTGCCCATGCGCTCGGCGAGCGGGCTCAGCTCGTCCAGATACTCCATGACGGCGCGCTTGTAGGGGATGGTCACGTTGGTGCCCTCCCACTCGTCGCCCGTCATAAAGGCCGCGAGGTCCTCAGGCTCGCGCTCAAAACGCACGTACTCAACCCCCGCGAGCTCTTTGTAGATGGTCGGGGTGTAGCTGTGGCCCAGCACGCGGCCCAACACTCCGTAGGGGCGGGTTGCGGCGGTATCGGTCATCTAGAGCACCTCCGTGTAGCTGCCAAAGTAGGTGAAGCTCTCGCACACGTCGTCGATAGAATCGAGCAGGTCGTCGAGGGCCTTGCTGCCAAAGGGGCAGTCCAGATCAAAGTAGAACATAAATTCAAAGTCGCGGCCGGGGATGGGGCGGCTCTCGAGCTTGATGAGGTTGATATTGAGCGCGTAGAAGCGCTCGAGTACGCGATAGAGTGCGCCCGGCTCGTTGGCCGTGGTAATCATGAGCGAGGTGCGGTTGGCGCCGGGGTAGACGCGCGGCTCGCGGCTGATGACGACAAAGCGCGTGTAGTTGTTGTCCGAGTCTTGGATATTGGGCTCCAACACCTCGAGGCCATACAGCGTGGCACAGCTGCGCGATGCGATGGCGGCAACATCGGTGCGTTCGGAGTTGGCGACCATCTCAGCCGACATGGCCGTGTTGGGGTACTTGGTGGCGCGCAGGCCGTGGTTCTCGATAAAGCCGGCGCACTGGGCAATGGCTTGGCCGTGGCTGTAGACCTCGCACACGTCGGCGAGCTTGGTGCCGGGCTTGACGAGCAAGTTGTGGTCGATTTTGAGTCGCAGCGAGCGCACGATGTGGAAATCGAACTGGGCGAGCAGGTCGTAGACGGCGTTGACCGATCCGGCAGTTGAGTTCTCGATGGGCAGCACGCCAAACTCGCAGAACCCGTCGCGCACGGCTCGCATGACGCCCTCAAAGGTCTCAAAGAACGCAATATCGGGCACGTCGAAGAGCTTGCACGCGGCTATCTGGCTATAGGCACCTTCCACGCCCTGGCAGGCAACGGTGGCAGTTTGAGGGAAGGGCGTGTCGGAGGCTGCAGCCGTGGCGTGGGCCTTTTGCGAGACGGTGATGCCCTTGAGCTCGTTGATGTAGCGCTGCTGCTCGGCCTTGCTCATGCTCATGAGGAGGCGGAACAGGGTGATGGTTTGGGCCTCGTAGCGCTCGGGCGCGCGACTGGCGAGGTTGTTGAGTTTGGAGCGCTCGCGGGCGGGGTCGAAGACGGCCTTGCCCATCTCGATCTTTGATTTGGCGACCTCGGTGGCAATGTCCATACGCTCGACAAAGCTGTTGAGGAGCGTGGTGTCGATGCCATCGATGGCCTGGCGGATGTCAGCAAGGTCCATAGGGACCCCTTTCACGTGTCGGTGATTTTTCTGGGACGGGGATTAAAAAATCATTAGGTACACAATGATTTTTTAATCCCCGTCCCAGAAAAATCACTGGGTGGGCGTGGGGGCCGGAGTTGGCCCCCAGAGATTTTTAGAGCTGGGCGGCGTCCTCGAGGAGGGCGTCCCAGATGGCGAGCGCCGCGGCTGCTTCGGCTACGGGGACGGCTCGGGGGACGATGCAGGGATCGTGACGACCGTGGACCGAGAGCTCGGCATTTTCCATGGCGTCCATGTCTACGGTCTGCTGCTCGCGGCCAATCGAGGGCGTCGGCTTTACGGCCATGCGCCACATGACGGGCGCGCCGGTGGAGATGCCGCCCAGGATGCCGCCGGCGTTGTTGGATTCAACCTCGATCTCGCCCGACTCTGCATCGATGCGATACGGGTCGTTGTTCTCGCTGCCGCGCATGGCGGCCACGGCAAAGCCCATGCCAAACTCCACGCCCTTTACGGCGGGAATGCCAAACGCGATTTGCGCGATGCGGTTCTCGATGCCGTCGAACATGGGGTCGCCGATGCCCGCGGGAAGCCCGTAAATGCCGCACTCGACGATGCCGCCGACGCTGTCGAGTTCATCGCGCGCGGCCAGAATCTCCTCGCGCATGCGACCGGCAGCGGCGGCGTCAATGCAGGGCAGGTCGTTCGTAAGGATCGCCTTGCGGTCGGTCTCGCGATAGACCATGTCGTCCATGGGTAGGTCGGAGATGCCGCCGATCTGCGCGACGTGCGCCATGACCTGAATACCGCGGGCCTCGAGTGCCTGCAGCGCAATGCCGCCGGCGATGCATAAGGGGGCCGTTAGGCGGCCGGAGAAATGCCCGCCACCAGCGACATCGTGCATGTTGTGGTACTTCACGCGCGCAGGGAAGTCCGCATGTCCGGGACGGGGCTTGCGGCGCAGCTCGGAGTAATCCTTGGAGCGCGTGTTGGTGTTCTCGATAATCGCTGCGATGGGTGCGCCGGTGGTGTGTCCATCGACCACACCGGCGATGATATGCGCGGCGTCGGCCTCGCGGCGCTTGGTCGCGGTCTCGTCGCGACCGGGGGCGCGACGGTCGAGGAAGGCCTGCAGCTTCTCCTGGTCCACGGCGATGCCCGCCGGGATGCCATCGAGCGAGCAGCCGATGGCGGGGGAGTGCGATTGGCCGAAGATGCTTACGCGCAAGACGTTGCCAAAGGTCGAGGACATGCTATTCCTCCTCGAGCGTGACCTTGCCGCCCAGCAGGCGGTAGTGGTCAAAGAAATCGGGATAGGACTTGTTGACGGCCTCGGCGCCGTGGATCACAACTTCGCCAGTGGCGCGGCTCGCAGCGATGGCGGCCATCATGGCGATGCGGTGGTCGTTGTGCGAATCGACCTCGCCGCCAGTAAAGGCGTCGACACCCTTGATGATGAGGTCGTCGCCGGCAATGCGCACCTGTGCGCCCAGTGCGGTGAGCTCGCGGGTGGTAGTGGCCAGACGGTCGGATTCCTTGATACGCAGACGGGCGCAATCGCGGATAAAGGTGCGGCCCTGTGCCAGCGAGGCCACGGCCGAGATAACGGGTACCAGGTCGGGAATGTCGTGGGCACTCATCTCAAAGCCGGCGAGCTTGTCGGACTGCACGGTGGCGGCGTTGGTGGAGCGCACGATGCGGGCGCCAAAGCGCGAAAGCGCAGCAAGCACGTTGCGGTCGCCCTGTGCGGAGCTCAGCGACACACCCTCCACGGTGATGGGGTCGGAGCCGATGGCGCCGGCGCACAGCCAAAAGGCAGCGTTGGACCAGTCGCCCTCGACGGCCACGTTGCCGGGCGTGCGATACGAGCCACTGCTCACGCGGAAGTTCGTGACCTCGGGCTGACCGTCCTTGGCGGGAATGCGCTCGACGTTGACCTCAACGCCAAAGGCCTTCATGGCCTGGATCGTCAGGTTGATGTAGGGGCGGCTCTCAATGAGGCCGGTCACCTGCACGCAGGAGGGCTGGGCGAGCAACGGGGCTGCCAGCAGCAGGCCCGAGATGTACTGCGAGCTTACGTTGCCCGGCAGCACAAAGGCGCCCGGGCGCATGCGGCCGCTCGTCTTGAGCGGAAAACCGCCCAGACCCTGCAGGTCGCAGCCGGCGGCGATAATCTCGTCCGAGAGCGGGGACAGCGGGCGGGCGCCCAAGCGTCCCTGACCCACAAAAGTTGCTTCTGCGCCCAGCGCGCAGGCGACGGGCAACATAAAGCGGAGCGTGGAGCCGCTTTCGCCGCAGTCGAGCGTTCCGCCGGCAAGGGCCTTGAGCAGGCCAAACTCAATACTCTTCATAGTGGGATGGACCTGGAAGCCATCCTCGACGGTCTCGATGCGAGCGCCCAGTGCCGTAAGGCAACGCACCGTAGCCTCGATGTCGGCGCAGGTGGTGTTGCAGGTAACGTGCGTCTCGCCGTTGGCAAGCGCGGCGCAGATGATCAGGCGATGCGCCATCGACTTGGACGCGATGGCGGGAACGGTGCCCTTAAGCGGGGACGGGTTGATGCGGGCTAGCATGCGGATGCGTCTCCCTTCTGGCCGAGGCCCTCGGCAATGAGTTCGTGGAAAGTGGAAAGCGGCGTGCGGTCGATGCTGCAGCGGCCAATGCCGTGCGGAATCACCAGGTCGATGGTGTCACCCGCGCGCTTCTTGTCGTGGAGCGCCTCGGCAAAGACGGCATCGGCATTGAGGTCGCAGCGGGTCTTGAGGCCGTGGCGGGCGCAGAGCTCCTCAATACGGCCGGGCAGTGCAGCATCGCAAACGCCATGCAGGGCTGCGGCACGCGTGATGATGCCCATGCCGATCGACACGCAGTTGCCGTGTCCGAGCTCAAAGTGCTCGCAGGCCTCGACGGCGTGTCCGGCGCTGTGTCCAAAGTTGAGCAGCTTGCGCTGGTTGGTTTCGTGCTCGTCGGCGACGACCACGGCGCGCTTGATGTCGATGTTGCGGGCGATGATGAGTGCTACGCGGGCCACATCGCGGTTGAGCAGCTCCAGCGTGAGCGGGGTCTTCTCCAGCTCGGCGAAAAGCTCCGGGTCGGCGATCACGGCGTGCTTGACGACCTCGCCGCAGCCGTCGGCGAACTGCTCGGGCGTGAGGGTGGCCAGGCACCCCACGTCGGCGATAACCACGCTCGGCTGCCAAAAGGCGCCGGCCAAGTTCTTGCCGGCAGCCAGGTCGATGGCGGTCTTGCCGCCCACCGACGAATCCACCATGGCGAGCAGGCTCGTCGGGATCTGCACAAACTTGCAGCCGCGCATGTAGGTCGCGGCCACAAAGCCCGCCACATCGCCCACGACGCCGCCCCCGAGTGCCACGATCACGTCGGAGCGCGAAAGCTCGTGCTCGGCCACAAACTCCAAAATGGCAACATAGGTTTCGGCGCGCTTATGGGCCTCGCCGGCCTCGAAGGTGCAGATGCTCACCTCGTAGCCTGATGCCTCCAGGCTCTGCTTAACGGGCATCTGGTAGAGCGGGCCTACGTTGGTGTCCGTCACGATGACGGCCTTGGTGCCGCCGGCAGTGGCGCGCACGAGCGGTCCCGCCTGCTCCAGCAAAAACGTGCCAACATGCACCTGGTAGGGGCGTGCGGTGTCGATATCGATGGTAATCGCCATAAGCTTCGGTCCTTTCGACCTGGCGTGATAGGTGGTCTAGTGGGAGGCTTCGTCGTCGAGTGCGCGCTTAATGCGGTCGCCCTCGGCAAGGAGATTCTCCAGATAGCGCTGGTCGCGGTCCTTAAGGGCGCGGCTGTAGGCGCCGAGCGATTCGATAAGATGGTCGATCTCGAAGGCGAGCGCATCGGCGTCGTCGATCATAAGCTCGGACCACATCTGAGGATTGAGGTGCGCCACGCGGGTGAGATCGCGGTAGCTACCGGCCGAAAAGCCGTGGTGGACCTGGGCGGTGGGGCTCTTGACGTAGGCGTTGGATACCACATGCGCAAGCTGGCTCGTGAAGGCGATGACGCGGTCGTGCTCGGCGGCGCTGGTCACGCTGAACTTGCCAAAGCCCAGGGGGCGCACCATCTCGCGCACCTGGCCCAAAAGCTCCAGCTTGAGCGTATCGTCCACCGCGGGTGGCACGAGCACGAGCGGGGCGCCCTGGAACAGGTCGGCGCGGGAGTGCGCGTAGCCCGAGAACTGGGTGCCCGCCATGGGGTGCGCACCCACAAAGTAAAAGCCGTGCTCGCGGGCAAGCTCAAAGGCGCGCTCGCACACGATGCCCTTGACGCCCACCGTGTCGATCACCACGGGGCCCATGATGGCCTCGGTGTCGGTGGCGTCGGCGAGTGCCCGGGCATGCGCCTCGAGCCACTCGATGCAGGCCTCGGGGTAGCAGGCAAGGACGATGATGTCGCATTCGCCGAGTGTCTCGTCGTTGAGCTCTCCGGCGACAGTGCCCATGCTGGCGGCCGTCATGACATCATCATCGGGGTCCCAGGCCAGCACGCGAACGCCCGCCTGCGCATAGCAGCGGGCAAAGCTGCCGCCGATGAGGCCCAGGCCCACGATGCCCGCGCATTTGGGGCCGCCCTGGTTAACGCGCGCGTTTCTCACCGTACCCATGGGCTACTCCATGGTCTCTTGGCAGACGACCTCGCGGATGGCGCGAATGCGGCGCATGGTGTCGTCGAACTGGTCGGGGGTGAGGGCCTGAGCGCCGTCGGACCATGCGCGGCTGGGCTCGTCGTGGACCTCGATCTCCAGGCCGTTGGCGCCGCAGGCGGTCGCGGCGAGCGCCATGGGCTCAACGTAGCGGGTGTAGCCGGTGGCGTGGCTGGGGTCGGCGACGACGGGCAGGTGCGACAGGTGGTGCAGAACCGGCACGGCGTTGAGGTCGAAGGTATTGCGGGTGCGGGTCTCGAAGGTGCGGATACCGCGCTCGCACAGGATGACGTTGTCGTTGCCCTCGCTCATGATGTACTCGGCTGCCATAAGCAGCTCGTCGATCGTGCCGGACATGCCGCGCTTGAGCAGAATTGGGGTCTGGGTCTTGCCGACCTCCTTGAGCAGGGGGAAGTTCTGGGCGTTGCGGGCGCCGATTTGCATGACGTCAATCTTCTTGTCAAGGAAGACCTGCACGTCGCGTGGGTCCATGATCTCGGTGACAATCGGCATGTCGAGCTCGGCAGACGCCTCGCACAGCAGGTCGAGGCCGGCGGGGCCCATGCCCTGGTAGGCGTAGGGGGAGGTGCGGGGCTTGTAGGCACCGCCGCGCAGCATCGTGGCGCCGGCGGCCTTCACGCGGCGTGCGATGCGAATGAGGTTCTCGCCCTCGACGGAGCAGGGGCCGGCGATGACTTGGAACTGGTCGCCGCCGATCTTGACGCCGTGACCGCAGTCGATGACGGAGTCCTCGGGGTGGAACTTACGGTTGGCACGCTTAAAAGGCTCGGAGACGCGCTGCACGCGCTCGACGACGTCCATGGACTCGAGCAGGAACGGGTCGATCTTGGTCGTATCGCCCACCAGGCCGATAATCGTCTCGTTCTCGCCGCGCGAGACGTCGGTCTTCAGGCCTTTTTTCTCAATCCAGCTGACGATATGGCTGACGGCCTCGTCGCTGGCGCTCTGCTTTAGAATTGCAATCATGGTGTGCCTCTCACCTCGATGGATAACTTTTGCAAAAACGGCCCGCATTGCGAGCCGTGTATATATGGTGCATGAAAGTTTATACTATCTGACTCGCTTTTGCCTTCTAAAGTGGGCCGTTGCACCGCGTCTCCCACGTAATTGCAAAGCTTTTTCTTTTATTTTGATAGCCCGTGGTGCACTTGGGTATAATGCCAAACGTTGGCCCTATTAGCTCAGGGGATTAGAGCGTCTGCCTCCGGAGCAGAAGGCCGTTGGTTCGAATCCAACATGGGGCACCATCGAACGTAAGACCGTCCGAGCCTCGCATGGTCCGGGCGGTTTTTCTTATACCGACGCGACGTGATGGGACGTGGTATGGCAGCAACGGATATCGAGCGCGGACTCTCGACCGCCGAGGTCGAGGAGCGCATCGCCGCCGGTAAGATCAACCGCAGCATGGAGCTCAAGACCAAGTCGGTCAAAGAGCTCATCATCGAGAACCTCTGCACGCTGTTCAATTTGATCAACGTGATCTTGGCGTTCCTGGTTATTTTGACCGGTTCGTTTAAGAATCTGACGTTCCTGTTCGTGGTGTTCCTCAATACCGCTATTGGCGTCATCCAGTCCATGCGTTCCAAGAAGATGGTCGATAAGCTCACGCTGTTGACCTCCAAGAAGGCCATCGCGGTGCGCGACGGCGCCGAGGTGGAGCTCGACCTGGACCAGATCGTGCTCGACGACATCATCCGCCTGGGGCGCGGCGACCAGATTCCCGCTGATGCCGTGGTGGTTTCGGGCGAGGCTCTCGTGAACGAGAGCTTGCTGACGGGCGAGAGCGACCTTATCAAGAAACAGCCCGGTTCCGAGCTCATGAGCGGCAGCTTTATCGACTCGGGTCTGCTGCGCGCCCGCGTGATCCATGTCGGCGCCGACAACTACGTGGCCAAAATTAATAACGAGGCCAAGTACGTCAAAAAGGTCAATTCCGAGATCATGAACGCGCTTAACGCCATCGTGCGCTTTGCGAGCATCATCATGATCCCGCTCGGTTTGGCGTTGTTTGCCTCGAGTGTGAGCGAGCTGTGGGATGCCGCGGGAACCCCGGGCGATAGCGCGCTTTCGTGGTGCTTCTCCGAGCTGTTGGCTGGTCATGTGCCTTCGTCGGCGCTGCTGTCCACGGTGGGCGCCCTGCTGGGCATGATCCCGCAAGGCCTGGTGCTGCTGACCTCGTCGATGCTCGCCATCGCTACGGTGCGCTTGGCCCGCCGCAAGGTGCTGGCACAGCAGCTCTACTGCATCGAGACGCTCGCTCGCGTCGACGTGCTGTGCCTGGACAAGACGGGCACCATCACGTCGGGCCGCATGGAGGTCGAGGGCACGTATCCGCTGCCGGTTGAGGGCGTGAGCCTAGGCGCCGGCCCGGACGAGGCGGCCGTTCCCGTCGATACCACGGTGCTCGATTTTGCGCTGGCTAACGTGGCACGTGCGACTTCGGCCGATGCCAACGAGACCTGCCAGGCGCTGCTCAACTATTACGCCGATCGCCCGGTCGAGGTGTCTGAACCGCTGTCGGTCATTCCGTTCTCGTCGTCAAAAAAATGGAGTGGCGCTTCGTTTGCGCAGGGCTCCTATGTGATGGGCGCCGCGCAGTTTGTGCTTTCGGAGCGTGTGTTTTCGCAGGTCGAGAACCGTGTCGCCGAGCTTGCCGATACCTGCCGCGTGCTCGTGGTGGCGCGCGTGGACGGCTTTACGCCCGATGGCGATATGGTGGGAGAGGCCGAGCCCGTGGGCTTTGTGACCATCCGCGACGAGATTCGTACCTCGGCGGCCGAGACCATCGGCTACTTTAACGAGCAGGGCGTGACCCTCAACGTGATCAGTGGCGACGACCCGCGTACGGTGTCGTCGATCGCGCGCGTGGTGGGCGTGCCGGGGGCGGACGCTTATGTGGACGCCACGACGCTCGATACGCCGGCCAAGCTCGATGCCGCAGTGGACCGCTACCATGTCTTTGGTCGTGTGACCCCGCAGCAGAAGCGCGAGCTCGTGCAGGCGCTCAAGCGCCGCGAGCACACCGTGGCCATGACGGGCGACGGCGTCAACGACGTGCTGGCTCTCAAGGAGGCCGACTGCTCCGTTGCCATGGCGGCCGGCTCCGATGCCGCGCGCAACGTGGCCGAGATCGTACTCGTCGACAACGACTTTGCCTCGATGCCCGCCGTGGTGGCCGAGGGTCGTCGCTCCATCAACAACCTGCAGCGTTCGGCCTCGCTGTTCCTGACCAAGACGCTGTTCTCGATGGGTCTGGCGGCGCTGTGCATCGCGCTGCCGCCGTACCCCTTCGAGCCCATCCAGATGACGCTCATCAACTTCTTCTGCATCGGCGCGCCGGGCTTTGTGTTGGGCCTTGAGCCCAACAATGCTCGCGTGAAGGGTGCGTTTTTGACCAACGTACTCAAGCGTGCACTGCCGGCGTCGATTGCGGTCATTTTGGCTGCGGCGCTTGATATCTTTGTGGCGCGCGTGTTTGGCTTTAGCCAGCTCACGCTGTCTACGATGTGCCTGCTTACGTCGTGCGCGGCGAGCGTCAGCCTGATCTGGCGGATCTCGCAGCCGCTCACGCCCTTACGTGTGGTGCTCTTTGTGTTTGTAGTCGCCGGCATCTTGGTGGGCGTTATCGGGTTCCCGGGGCTGCTGTCCATCGCCAACCTGTCGATGGGTCAGATGGTTATCTTGGCTGTTATCGTGGTCTTTACCTGCTCGGTGTTCTTTAAGCTCGGCACGATGATGGATTCGCTCAAGCCGCGTCGTCGTCATGCCGCAACTGGTTTTGGCCGCGGTGTGCGCGTCCGCCTGGGTCGCGGTGGCGGCAAGGTGAGCTCGACGGGCTCGACGGCCGAACGTTTTGCCAAGCGCGTCGCCGCCGACATGGCGCAGCGCCGCGAAGATCGCACCGCTCGCGAGGCCGAGGCCCGCGCACTCGAGGGCGTGGCCCAGGCCCAGCCCAAGAAAAAGAAGAGTACCGGAGCTAAGCGCTCTCGTGTGACCAAGTCCGCCCAAGGCATCAAAGTCTCGATGCCAAGCAAAAAGAAGAAGTAGCTACGCGCCCTGGCGATGTTGAATTGGTGCCTTGTTCCTGTGGGGCCGTGGCGATGTTATGCTCTAACCTCGATTGTTTGAATTGCTTCGAAAAGAGGATGCCGTGATCTGCCCGCATTGCCTTAAGACTATCGAGGACGGCGCCTCGTTCTGCCCCTACTGCAACGCCTATGTGGGTCCGGGCGATGGTCCCGAGCACACCGAGTTCGTGTTCTGTGAGGGCTGCGGTGCCCGTCTTTCTCCGCATGATCGCACGTGCCCAAAATGCGGACGCCCTGCTCCGGGTATCCTCTCCGAGGACGCGGCCGCATCCGACCTGGCAGCGGGCCGCACGGCGGGCTTTCCGCGCCTAACGCAAGAGCAGATCGATACCGAGGTGCCTCATGCGCCCGCCTCGGCTGCCGCGGTTCTTTCGGACGCCGCCGATCCTAACGAGACCTGCGTGCTGCCGGCTTTCGATAAGGATTTCGGTATCCCCAAGGTCGATATTCCCACGCCCGTTTCCCTGCATGACGATGCTCAAAAACCCAAGCGCAAGGTGCATCCCGACGAGGACGCCTATCACAAGCACAAGCGTCATATCCCCAAGCCGCTCATCGTCATCGCGGTCCTTGCCGTCGTTTGCGGCGGTGCCTATTGGTTCGTGACGGCCGATCCCATGGGTGTCATGCCTGCCTTCTACGACCAGTTTGGCCAGGCTGCGCAGACGACCTTCCCCACGCGCCAAAAGGGCGAGGCGACTGAGGACGATACCAAGCAGGACGATTCTGCCGAGGTGGTCCAGGAAGAAACCGTGCTCACCGATGATCAGCTCTATACCAGACTCGACGGTCTGTATCAGACCATCGTGTCCTACGGTGATGAGGACCAGATCGGCGAGGTCATCGATTCCTTTAACAACGGCTATCTCCGAACGCCGCTGTCCACCCGCCAGGAGCTGTCGCAGAGTGCCTACGCCCTGCGCGACCAGATCAAAAAGACGCAAGATGAGCTTAACAACCTTAAGTATCAGGACGATACGGTCTATGCGGACGACATCGCCCACTTAAAGCAGCTTGCCGAGTGGATGTACGAGCGTGTCGACGTGATCTGTCAGAGCTGGGACATCTCGCTGGCCATTCCTGATGGTGAGTCGATGAGTTCCCACCAAAGCGAGATCCTGGCGCCCATCGCGCAGGGCGGCAACAGCGCGCTGAATCAGTACGACGCCAACGTGGGCTCCTGGAAGCCGCAGCAGCGTTCCTAAAATTAGTTCGCCATAGTCGGCATAACCTACGTGCGCAATTGATGTAAGCGCATGCTTATTGCTACAATTCGTACAAATATGCTTTAAACGCACGAGGAAGGAACCACATGTTTGGTTTTAAGAAAGAGCTCTACACGCCCGAGTATCAGCTTGCCGGCGACGAGTGCGCCGTTATCGAGACGTCGAAGGGTACCATCAAGGTCAAGTTTGACGGTGAGGGCGCTCCCATTCATGTCGCGAACTTCTGCGAGCTTTCCACGATGGGTTTCTATGATGGCCTTAAATTCCATCGCTATGTGCCCGGTTTTGTCATTCAGGGCGGCGACCCCAATACCCGCGATATGTCCGGCGCTGACGTCGCTGCCGGTCTTGAGGGCCCCGACGGCATGCCCGGTACCGGTGGCCCCGGCTACTGCATCAAGGGCGAGTTTGCCACCAATCCGCGCAACAGCCATGTCGATGGTGCCCTTGCCATGGCACGCTCCATGGACCCCGATTCCGCGGGTTCGCAGTTCTACTTCTGCTTGGGTGCCCAGCATAACCTCGATTCCGGGTACACCGTCTTTGGTACCACGGTCGAGGGTCTCGATGTGATTTCGCAGCTGCGTGCCGGCGACGAGATCGTCCATGTCGAGATCGTTCACGAGTAAAGGGGACTTCCTTGAATAGCCAGCTGATCCAACAGGGCCGCGCCGCTTACCGCGCGGGTGATTTTTCCGCTGCAGCCCAGATGCTTGGGGCGGCAAAAACTCCCGATGAGATTATGGGCGAGGCCGATCATCTTCGTGGCAACGCCTTGATGCACCTGGGCATGTATGCCGAGGCCGCCGAGGCCTATGCCGCCGCCCTCAACGACGGCACCTATGGCAAGCGCGGCGCGCTGCTCACCAACCGCGGCAAGGCGCTCGCCGCCGTGGGCGACTACACGACGGCCGCCCAGGCGTTTTCTGCCGCTACGCAGGATGCTTCCTATGCCACGCCGTTCAAGGCCTATCTGGGCCTGGGTAACGCGCTGTTCCAGTCGGGCGACTATGCCAACGCGGGTACTGCCTTCCGTCAGGCTGCCATCGACGGCGCCAATCCGGCTCCTGCCGCCGCGCTCGGCGAGCTCGGTCGTTGCTTCATTAAGCTTGGCCGTCCGGCGGATGCCGTGGAGACCTACCGCACGGCTATCGACTTTGCCGGCCCCCGCGACGACACGCGTGCGCTCAACGCCGGCATGGGTCAGGCACTTTCTGCCGCCGGCCGCCCCTCCGACGCACTCGACGCCTTTAACGCCGCTACTGCCGATGGCATCTACCAGCTCACCTCCGAGCAGGCCGATGAGCTTGCCCGCGTGCATGATTCGCTTGCCGCGCTGTCTGCCCAGACGGCTATGGCCACGGCTCCGGCGCCCGCGATGGACGCTCCTGCCGTCGATCCGCTCGATCCTACGGGCGCGACCGGTCAGTTTATGCCCGATCCCTCGGACACCGGCTTCTTTACGCTGTCCGAGTCCGAGATGGTCCAGCAGGACCGTCAGGATCGTAAGCAGGCCAAGGTCCGTCGTCGCCATCGCCACACGGGTCTCAAGGTCTTCATCGTGCTGCTTCTGCTCATTTTGATTGCTGCGGGCGGTCTGGGCTTTGCCTACACGCGCGGCTTTGGCTTCCCCTCGCAGGAGTCGGTTATCACCGATCTGTTCCAGGCTGCCGGCGACGGTGACACCGCAAAGGCCGAGTCTTGCCTGGCCTCGAGCCTGTCCGAGGACGCCAAGTCGATGATCATCTCCTCGATTCCGCAGGGCGCCACCGTGTCCGTCGAGGGCATGGATCAGTCCATGACCGAGACGACCGCTAAGGTGAAGGCATCGCTGTCCAAGGGCGGCGAGCAGGAGTACACCGTCAAATTCGTGCGCTCCGACAATCATATCGGCTGGGCCGTTTCCTCGCTCGATATGGATTTCTCGGCTGCTGACAACCAGTAGTGACCTTATGGGATTTAGCTTTGCCCGGCGCTTCACCGCAAGTGAGGTGCCGGGCTTGCGCTAGTATCATGAGCTAGTAGTTTTCCAGCAATCATCCAACACATCAGGAGTTGCGTTGTTTTCTTTGATGGATATGTTCTTCGGTAGCTATGCGGGCGATCTTGCCATCGACCTCGGCACCGCAAATACGCTTGTCTCCGTGCGCGGCAAGGGCATCGTCATTCGCGAGCCCTCTGTAGTCGCCATCGACAAGAACGACGAGCGCATCCTGGCGGTCGGTATCGAGGCAAAGCGCATGCTCGGCCGTACGCCCGGCAACATCGTGGCCGTTCGTCCCCTGAAGGACGGCGTCATCGCCGACTTCGATGTTACCGAGGCTATGCTTCGCTATTTTATCGACAAGGCGTCCGAGAAGCGCTATCCGTGGACCCCGCGTCCGCGCGTTGTCGTCTGCGTTCCCTCCGGCGTCACGTCGGTCGAGAAGCGTGCTGTCTTTGAGGCCACGATCCAGGCTGGCGCTCGCCAGGCCTACCTGATCGAGGAGCCCATGGCTGCCGCTATCGGCGCCGATCTGCCCGTCGAGGAACCCACCGGCTCCATGGTCATCGACATCGGTGGCGGTACCACCGAGGTTGCCGTTATCGCTATGGGTGGCATCGTCGTCTCGCAGTCCATCCGTATTGCCGGCGACGAGTTCGATCAGGCCATCCTCACGCACGTTCGTGATGCCTACAACTTGGCCATCGGCGAGCGTACGGCAGAGGACATCAAGATCAAGGTCGGCTCCGCCGTGCCGCTCAAGGACGAGCTCGACGTCGAGGTCAACGGCCGCGACGTGATCACCGGTCTGCCCAAGACCGTGCGCATCGAGAGCGAGGAGATTCGTCGCGCGCTCAACAAGCCGCTCGACGAGATGGCCAAGGCCGTCAAGGACGCACTCGACGCTACGCCTCCCGATCTTGCCTCGGACCTTATGTACTACGGCATTTTGCTGACTGGTGGCGGCGCGCTGCTGCGCGGTCTCGACGTGCGCCTGCGCGATGAGACCGGTGTTTCGGTCAACGTCAGCCCCACGGCGCTCGATAACGTCGTTAACGGCTGTGCCCGCGTGCTCGAGGCCAATGCGTTTGATGGCGGCTTCGTCCAGACCAATGCTTAATTTCCAAAAGGTGGATTCCATTTGGCACGATCTTCGGGTTTCTCCACAAATCTGAATACCAAGCGACAATCAACGGGTATGCGCCCGTTGATTGTTTTCAGCCTGATTTCGGTGTTGCTGCTCACGTTTTACATCCGCGAGGGCGAGGCAGGACCGATTCATGCCGTGCGTTCGGGCGTGACGACGATTACCTCGCCGGTGCGCTTTGTGGGCTCGGCTGTGGCGGCCCCCTTCAATGCGATCGGCAACGTGTTCTCTAACCTTACGGCGTCGCAGGACACGCTTGACGAGCTTAAGAAGCAAAACGAGGAGCTGACCTCTAAGGTTGCTGAGCTCTCCGAGGCTCAAAAGACCGCCGAGCGTCTGGAGGGGCTGGTCGGCCTGCAGTCGACCTACAACCTCAAATCGACCGCTGCTCGTATCGTTGGTGCCTCGGGCGATGCCTGGACCTCGACCGTAACCATCGACAAGGGCTCTGCCGACGGCCTTACCATCAACATGCCCGTGACGAGTTCTGCCGGTGTTATCGGTCAGATTATCGAGGTATCGGCCAAGACCTCTACCGTGCGCCTTATTGGCGACGAGAACTCGGGTGTGTCCGCCATGGTACAGGACACGCGCGCCCAGGGCATGCTGCAGGGTCAGGCTGACGGCACGCTGCGTCTTGAGTACGTGAGCGTCGACTCCGATGTTAAGGTTGGCGATATCATCGTGACCTCTGGCATCGGTGGCGTGTTCCCCAAGGGCCTTCCGCTTGGCACCGTCTCGTCGGTTGAGAAATCGGCAAACGACGTGTACTACACCATTGTGGTGCGCGCTCAGACCACGGCCGAGAATAACGAGGAAGTGCTGGTCATCACCTCGCTGACCGACGAACAGTCGGCCTCGGATGAGGACGTGAGCACGGCCAACAGCACGCCGCAGGGAACGTCGCGCGATGCTGCAACCAAGATGAAGGACGAGAGCTCGGATGACAGTTCCGACACGTCCGAGACGACCGATTCCGGCTCGAGCGAATAGGGGGCATGTCCATGGATCTACACGAGCAGGGGATGAGCTCCCGCACGTTTGTGATCGCTGCCATTGTGTGCGTGCTGCTGCAGGCAGGCCTGGCACCGCAGATCTCCATTGCGGGCGGTCGCGTCAACTTCATGATTATCCTGGTGTGCCTAAGCGTGTTCTCGGGCGACCCGACCCGTGCCGTCGTGTGCGGTTTTTGCAGCGGCTTGTTCTATGACCTGTCCGCTGCCGTGCCGGTGGGCGTTATGTCGCTCCTGCTGACCGTGGGTTCTTTTGCCCTGGTGCACAGCGCCGTCGGTCAGACGGGCGGTACCCCGAGTGCGCGCGGCGTCACTGTGGGCGCCTTTGCGCTCGTCATTAATGTGATCTACAGCATCATCTTGCTGTTTATGGGTTTGGAGACGAGCTTTGTCGTGGCGATCTTCGGCCATGCGCTGCCGTCCTCGATCCTGACGGGTCTGGTTGCCATTCCGTTTTTGATGTCCGGCGTCGTGCCGCAGTCCGGCTATGGATTCTCCGCACGTGGCGGACGCCAGGCGGGTATGCGCTTTAAGCCCAAGACCCGCAAGCTCAAATAGGGGAGGCCCGTAGATGTCTTCCCAGTTGACGGTTATTATCGCCGGTATCGTGCTGGTTGTGGCCATCGTGGTCGCGCTGGTCATCATGCGTCGCGGCGATTCCCGTTTTACCTACGATACGCAGCATGGAACGGCCCCGCGCGCCACCGAGGGCGAGGGCAATACCGCGGCGACCGCCTTTAAGGGCCGCTTTTCCATCCTCACCACGGGTGTGGGCGCGATGTTTGCGGCACTTGCCGTCAAGCTGTGGGGCATGCAGATGGTCTCGTCGGACTATTACGAGAAGCAGGCTAATAGCAATCAGACTCGCACCGTTACCACACCCGCTGTGCGCGGCCGCATCCTCGACCGCAATGGCGTGGCGCTTGTCCAGAACCGTCCCTCACTTGCTGTCGTGGCCTACCGCGACCTTGCCGAGGATGAGGTTCTGGTTCGCCATCTTGCCAACGTGCTTGGAATGCCTTACGTGGCGGTCCTTCGCAATATTCAGGATAATACAGAGGGCGCACAGAGCCTGCATACCATCGCGACGGACGTCCGTCGCTCCACGGTTGCCTATATTCAGGAGCATGCCGGCGAGTTCCCGGGCGTCAAGATTGCCGAGCGTACCGAGCGCCAGTATCCATATGGCGAGACGGCATGTCATATCTTGGGCTATACCGGCACCATTACCTCCGAGCAGCTCGAGGCCCAGAATAAGAAAACCTCTGGCGATGATGATGCTTCTGCTGGCAAGATTACGTACCAGTCGGGCGATATCGTGGGCCAGGCGGGCGTTGAGAGCTACTACGAAAACCTGCTGCAGGGTATTCGTGGCGAGCAGACCGTCAAGGTCGATGCCTCGGGCAATGTGACCGGTCAGGCCGGCGCCGTGCCCGCGAAGGCCGGCTCCGACATTAAGCTCACGCTCGACCTTAAGATCCAGCAGGCCTGCGAGACGGCGCTGGCGAGCGCTATCGAGCTTGCCAAGACCACTGGCTACAGCAATGCCGGCAACGGCGCCGTAGTGTGTCTCGATCCCAACAATGGCGAGATCCTGGGCATGGCGAGCGAGCCCAAGTTCGATCCGTCCGTCTTTATCGGCGGTGTCTCAAATGACGTGTGGACCGAGCTCAATGATGACAAGGGTTCGCACCCGCTGCTCAACCGCGCTATTAGCGGACAGTACATGTCGGCCTCGACCATCAAGCCGCTCTCGGCGCTGGCCGGTCTTGAGTTTGGAACCTACACGTCGGGGCAGACGACCAACTGCACGGGTTATTGGACGGGTCTGGGCAAGTCGTGGGGCAAGTACTGCTGGCTGCATTCCGGCCACGGCACCATGACGCTGCAGTCGGGTATCGCCAACTCGTGCGACCCCGTCTTCTACGACATGGGCAAGGCGTTCTTTTATGACGAGCAACATCCCGAGGGCCTGCAGGAGGTCTTTCGTCGCTGGGGTCTAGGCAAGACCTGCGGTATCGATCTGCCGAGTGAGGGCGCGGGCCGTATTCCCGATGCCGAGTGGAAAGAGTCGTACTTCACCGACGCCTCTGCCGAGGACCGCAAGTGGAATGCCGGCGATATGACCAACATTGCCATCGGTCAGGGTGACATTCTGGTGACGCCCCTGCAGATGGCGTGTGCCTATATGGGTCTTGCCAACGGCGGCAAACAGTACGTGCCTCACGTGTTTTTGTCTGCCGTGTCGCGCGATGGCGACGGCGATGCCTATAAGTACAACGGCAAGGGCAAGAAGAAGCGCTTGGTGGCCAAGATCAACAGCGATTCGGATTTGGCTCTTGTTCGCAACGGCATGCACGACGTGATTTACACGGCATCGACGTCCCTGGCGGCGCACTTTGGCACCCTGACGCCGCAGGTATACGGCAAGTCGGGCACGGGCGAGAAAAGCGGCGAGGACGAATACGCGTGGTTCTGCGCCTATGCACCGGCCGATGACCCCAAGTATGTCATCGCTACTGTCCTGGAGCAGGGCGGCGGCGGCTCAGATACCGCGATGCATGTCGTGCGCGACGTGCTCGGCGTGATTTATGGCGAGCCCGATACCTCTTCGGCCTCGGGCGATTCTTCGGTTCGATAGGAGGTTGCGATGGATTTTTCTCCGGCGGATCTGTTCCGTTCAACCAAGACCGGCTCTCGCAGCAGCCTGGACCGCGTCAACAAGCAACTTTCGGCCTCGCGCGGCACGTTTCGCCAAAAGGTGCATATCGGTGTGCTCGTGGCTACTGTGGCGCTCGTCGCCTACGGTGCCATCATTATCTGGTCGGCTTCGCAGTTTAAGGCCGATGCTTCGTTCTCACGCCATCTGCTGGGAATTGGCATCGGAGCAGTGCTGGCGGTGCTGGTCTGGCGCTCCGACCTGCGCGGTATTTCCAATTTCTCGACGGCGTTGCTCGTCATCGACCTGATCGTGATCCTCTCGCCCAAGATTCCGGGTCTGTCCTATACGGGCGGTCTGGGCATGACGGGCTGGATCAAGATTCCCGGTATCGGCTTGACATTCCAGCCGGTTGAGCTTGCCAAGCTCATCACCATCTTCTTTATTGCTACGCTTGGCTCGCAGTATAACGGTCGCATCGATACCGTTCGCGACTACGTCAAGCTCTGCGGCATGCTGTCCATTCCGTTTTTGGCCGTCGTTGCCATGGGCGACCTGGGATCGGGCCTGGTCGTGCTGGTTTCTGGCGCTATCGTCATCTGTATGAGCGGTGCACGCCGCGAATGGGTGCTGTCGACCCTGGCCCTGCTTGTGGGCCTGGTGGCCCTCGTCCTGGCGCTCGATTCGGTCTTTGATTCGTTGCTCGGCCATGATGTGCTCATCAAGCAGTATCAGATGAACCGTCTGACGGTCTTTATCGACCCCGATAATGCCGATTCGGACGATGCGTACAATCTGCAGCAGTCGTTGATCGCGGTCGGCTCGGGCGGTTTCTTTGGTAAGGGCCTGGGGCATGCGACGCAGTCGGCCGGCGGCTTTCTGCCTGAGTTCCACACCGACTTCGTCTTCGCCTTTTTGTCCGAGACCTTTGGCTTCTGCGGCTCCTTTTTGCTGCTGTGCTTGTACGTACTGCTCATCTTCTCGACGATTCGCGTCGCCTTTAAGTGCGAGTCGCTGTTTTTGCGTCTTTCGTGTGTGGGCATCGTTGGCATGTGGGCGTTCCAGACCTTCGAAAACATCGGCATGTGCATCGGCATGATGCCGATTACCGGTATTCCGCTGCCGTTTATTAGCTTCGGTTCGTCTTCGATGATGATTCAGCTGCTGACGGTGGGTATCGTACAATCCATATGGCGGCATCGTTCGGGCGCCGCGTAACCGCTGGAGGGGTTTGCTATGAAAATTCCCGTAGATAAGCTGACCCGCGCTTTTAAGATGGGCGCGTCCGTTAAGAAGGATTCCGATACGCCGGTGCGCGTCTCGGTCTATCTGGATTCGTCCGCCTCGCGCTTTCTGGCCGAGACGGTGCGTGACGCCTTTGTGCCGCAGACGACCTCGGGCATTGTGCGCGTCGAGCGTCTGGGGGAGGAGCGAATTGCTCCAAAGACCGATACCGATGTGGTGCTGGTGCTCTCGTGTGGTTCCGACCGCTTGGAGAGTGCCGTGCAGGAGCTCGTGATCGCCGGCGCGCCCGTGTGCGTGCTTGCCGAGTCTGCTGTGGAGGTGCCGTTTATCGAGGAGTCCACGCCCATGCTCGGCGTGGTAGCGGCAACCGATAAGACGTATCTGCTCGAGACGCTTGCCCGCTGGATTCTCGATCGCACCGACAAGGAAACGGCTTTTGCGGCGAACTTTGCCTTCATGCGCATCGCGGCGGCCAATCGTATCATCACCTCGTGCGCGCTCACCAATATGGCGACCGGTGCGCTGGTGTTTTTGCCGGGCGCCGATTATCCCGTTATGGCGCTGGCGCAGGTGGGCATGCTCTTTGAGCTCGCTGCCGTCTTTGGACGCGGCATTAAGCCTGAGCGCGGCTACGAGGTCGCGGGCGTGCTTGCCGGCGGTCTTGTGATCCGAGCGGTCACCCGCGCACTTGTCAAGCAGACGCCGCATATTGGGTTTGCCGTCAAGGCGCTCACTGCTGCCGCGGGCACCTATGGCATGGGCCGTGCGCTCGTTTCGCTCTACGAGCGCGATGTCGACTACAGCCGTGCCAATGAGGTAGTCACTGCCACGTTTTCCCGCGTTCGCGATCTTGTGACCACGGTCGCGGGCGCTACCCGTCCTATGGCGTCCTACCAGGACGCATCAGATCTCGCTGCTTAGGGGTTTTCCGTTGCGCGTTCCGTACCAAGATTGTTTTCATTTAATTGAGCCGTTGCTCGCCAAGGTCGAGAAGCCGAGCCGCTATATCGATCACGAGTGGGGCACGCTTTCCAAGGCCGATGCCGACTACCGTTGCTGCCTGATCTACCCGGATGTGTACGAGGTTGGTTTGCCCAACCAGGGCATCGCCATCCTCTACAACATCCTTAACCAGGCCGAGGGCATCTCCTGCGAGCGCGGCTATGTGCCGTGGCCCGATATGGGTGACGCCATGCGCGAGGCGGGCATTCCGCTGCTGTCGCTCGAGGGTGCAGCGCCGGTCGCTTCGTTTGATATCGTCGGCCTGCATGTGCCGCACGAGATGGCGGTGACGAACTTCCTCGAGGCTCTCGACCTCGCTGGCATTCCGCTGTTAGCGGCCGACCGCACCGAGGACGACCCCATCATCATCGCCGGCGGCCCCTCGGTGTACAACCCCGAGCCGTACGCGGCCTTCTTCGATGCCATCCTCATCGGTGAGGGCGAGGAATCGCTGCTCGAGACCTGCCAGCTGCATCGCCGCCTGCGTGACGAAGGAGTCCCGCGCGCGCAGATTGTTGAGCAGCTTGCATCCATTGCCGGCAACTACGTGCCGTCACTCTATGAGGTTCGTCATGACGAGCCCTGCTCGCCGCATGGCTACACCGTGCCACGTGAGGGCAAGGATGCGCCGACCGTGGTCTACAAGCGCGTCGTCGAGGATTTCGGCGCCACGAATCCGCTGTCGCAGTCGTGCGTGCCCTATGCGCAGCTGGTTCACGACCGCCTGTCTATCGAGATCCTGCGCGGCTGCGCCCGCGGCTGTCGTTTTTGCCAGGCCGGCATGACGTATCGCCCGGTGCGCGAGCGCTCGGCGGACCAGATCGTCTCGTCGGTGATTCAGGGCCTGGAAAAGACTGGCTATGACGAGGTGTCGCTGACCTCGCTCTCCACGACCGACCACTCCTGCATTCGCGACGTGCTCGGCAGGCTCAACCGTCGCCTGGAGGATACGGGTATTCGCGTGTCTATTCCGTCGCAGCGCCTGGATTCGTTTGGCGTGGATATGGCTGAGTCGGTCGCCGGCGAAAAGAAGGGCGGCCTGACGTTCGCGCCCGAGGCCGGCAGCCAGCGCATGCGCGACATCATTAACAAGAACGTGACCGAGGAGGACCTGGACCGTGCGGCCAAGGCGGCCTTCGAGGCCGGCTGGAACCGCATGAAGCTCTACTTTATGATGGGCCTTCCCGGCGAGCGCGACGAGGACATCGTGGCCATCGCCAATCTGGCCGATCACGTGCTGGAGCTCGGTCGTTCCGTGGTGCCCAAGGCTCGTCGCGGCTCGATCTCGGTGTCCATCTCGGTTTCGGTCTTTATCCCCAAGGCTGCCACGCCGTTCCAGTGGTGCCCGCAGCTCGACTACGACGACGTCAAGCGTCGCCAGAAGCTGCTCATCACGAGCGTTCGCAACCGTGCCGTCCGCGTTCATTACCACGATGCCGAGACCTCGCTCATCGAGGCTGCGCTGTCCCGCGCCGGTCGTGACATGACGCCCGTCATCATCGACGCTTGGCGCTCGGGCTCTCGCTTTGACGCCTGGGTAGAGCATTTCTCGCTCGATAACTGGAAGGAAGCTGCTGCCAAAAACGGCATCGACCTCAATGAGCTCGTGCACCTGCCCTACGAGTTGGACTGGCGCCTGCCGTGGGAGCACGTGAGCCCCGGCTGCACGCGCGGCTTCCTCGAGCGCGAGTACCGTCGCTCACTCGAGGGCGTCACGACTCCCGACTGCACCCGCACGTCGTGCACCGGCTGCGGGATCTGCCCCACGCTCCACGCCAAGAATGTATTGATGGGTGATCGCGCATGAGTGAGCGCCTGACCGACAACCCCACGCTCTTTAGACTTCGTGTTCGCTATGGAAAGCGCGATCGCCTTAAGTACCTGGGGCATCTCGAAGTAATCCATACCATTGAGCGCATCGTGCGCCGTGCGGGGCTTCCCTATGCCGTCACGCAGGGCTTCTCTCCGCACATGCGCGTGGGCTTCTCTTCGGCGCTGCCTGTTGGTACGTCGTCGACCTGCGAGTGGTATGACCTGTTTATGACCGAGTTCGTGGCGCTCGACGAGGCGTTTGGGCGCCTGGCTGCGGCGTCTCCGGCCGATCTGGCGCCCATCGAGGCGGCGTACATCGACGTGCGCACGCCGGCGTTGACGGCGCAGCTCACGCGCCTGTCGTATCGCATCGACCTGCACTTGGATCCCGAGGCGCCCGTAAGCGCCGACGAGGTGCGTCGTGCGATCGACACGCTGCGCGCGGGCAATGGCATCGACTACGCGCGCGGAAAAAAGAGCAAGCGCTTGGATTTGGATCACACGCTCGTGGGCTATGAGCTCACGGCGGGGGAGCGCCCGGACCATTTGGTGCTCATACTCGACACCCATGCCGACAACGAGGGCTCCATGCGTCCGGAAATTTTGCTTTCCGCTGCTGATGTTTTGTTGCAGGGCTTGACCCCGGGCGTGGATGCACCTATTGTTTCCACCGGTATGCAAGACCTCGTGACCATCTGCTCCTACGATGTCGAGCGTCAGAATCAAGCATGCGAGGACGACGAGGGCCGACTCGTCAGCCCCATACCTGTGCGAACTTGTGGATTTGCTCCACATACTCGTTGACGGGGGTATTTTCGCCTGCTACTATATTCGGCTGTTGCACTAACTGATGCATGAAGGGCAAGTAAACATGTACGCAATCGTTAACACGGGCGGCAAGCAGTACAAGGTCGCCACCGACGATGTCATCACCGTCGAGAAGATCGAGGGCAATGAGGGCGACAAGGTCACCCTGCCGGTTATCTTCCTCAACGATGGTAAGAAGATCGTCACCGATCCCGACAAGCTGGCCAAGGCCAAGGTTACCGCTCAGATCGTTGAGCAGTTCAAGGGCGAGAAGCAGCTGGTCTTCAAGTTCCACAAGCGCAAGCGCTATCGTCGTCTGAAGGGTCACCGTCAGCAGCTCACCAAGCTGAAGATCGTGAAGGTCCAGGCTACGTCCCGCGCCAAGAAGGCTGTCAAGGCAGAGGCCGAGGCTGTTGCCGAGGCTCCCGTCGCCGAGTAGATTACACTCGTAACGAAAGAGTAGGTATACACAATGGCACACAAAAAAGGACTCGGTTCCTCCCGTAATGGCCGTGACTCCCGCGGTCAGCGCCTTGGCACGAAGCGCTATGCCGGCCAGACGGTAACCACGGGCACGATTCTCGTCCGTCAGCACGGCACGCACATCCACCCGGGTGAGAACGTTGGCCGTGGTAAGGACGACACGCTGTTCGCGCTGGTCGACGGTACCGTTGAGTTCCACAAGGGTATCAAGCACAGGGTCAGCGTACGCCCGCTCGCGAACGCGTAATTCACCCTTCATAGAGCACATATGTGGGAGGCACTTGAGTTTTAGGATTCAAGGGTCTCCCTCTTTTTTGTAGGAGGCGATTCTGTTGTCACAGTTCACCGATATCAGCCGCATTAACGTGTGCGGCGGCGACGGCGGAGCCGGATGCATGTCGTTTAGGCGCGAGGCATTTGTCCCCAAGGGCGGCCCCGATGGCGGCGACGGCGGTCGTGGCGGCAATGTCGTCATCCAGGCCGATGCTCAGCTGTCTTCGCTGATCGATTACCGCTTTAAGCATCACTTCCGCGCCGAGCGCGGCACGCACGGGCAGGGTGCCCGTCGTAACGGTAAGAGCGGCGAGGACCTGATTCTCAAGGTCCCTATGGGTACCGTGGTGCGCGAGCTCGACCCCGAGACGCAGACCCCGATGTTCGAGATTGCCGATCTGGTGCATGATGGCGAGCGCGTTGTCGTGGCCCCTGGTGGCGCCGGTGGTCTCGGCAATACGCACTTTGTGACGTCGGTGCGCCGCGCGCCCGCGTTCGCCCAGCTGGGCGAGCCGGCCGAGGAGCACTGGATTGAGCTCGAGATGAAGCTCATGGCCGATGCCGCGCTCGTGGGCTTCCCCTCGGTGGGTAAGTCATCTCTCATCGCGCGCATGAGTGCCGCCCGCCCCAAGATCGCCGACTACCCGTTTACCACGCTCGTGCCGAACCTCGGCATGGTGCGTGCCGGCGAATATTCTTACGTCGTTGCTGACGTCCCCGGTCTTATCGAAGGCGCGAGCGAGGGTAAGGGCCTGGGTCACCAGTTCTTGCGCCACATTGAGCGTACGGCCCTGATCATGCACGTCGTCGACATGACGGGTGGTTTTGAGGATCGCGATCCGGTCGAGGATTACCACATCATCAACCGCGAGCTCGAGCAGTATGGCGCCGAGCTTTCGGAGCGTCCGCAGATCGTCGTTGCCAACAAGTGCGATGCGCCGGGCACGGCCGACAAGATTGCCGACCTCAAGCGCGCAGCGCTCGACGATGGACATATGTTCTTTGCCGTGTCTGCCGTGACGGGCGCCGGCCTCAATACGCTGATGCTTGCCGTGGGCGAGCAGGTGGCTAAGCTGCGCGCCGAGTTGGCTGTCTCGGATGAGCCGGTCGTTCTGCGCGACGATGAGTGGGAGCGCCGTCGCCTGCAGCGTGAGAAGCGTTTCCGCATTGTTCAGGAAGAGCCCGGTGCCTTCCGCGTGGTCGGTCGTGCCATTGAGCGTATGGTCATCCAGACCGACTGGGAAAACGAGGAAGCCGTCATTTACCTGCAGCATAAGTTTGCGCGTATGGGTGTTGACGACGCGCTCGAGAAGGCCGGTTGCCGTGCGGGCGACGAGGTCCGCATTTGTCAGCGCGCCTTTGACTTTGAGGGCGCTGAGGACTTCTCGGAGTACGAAGAGCTCGAGGATGCTGGCGAGGACGTTGCCGTTGAAGCCATTGACGTGGCTGATGCTGCGGATGAGGGCGTCGAGGTTGTCGATGCGGCGGATGCCGCGGGCGATGCCGAGACCTCGGAGGGCGAGTAGGCCATGTCGCTGCGCGGTGGAATCGGTCTGCCCGAGCTTCCTCTAGAGGACGGGCAGGAGTTTAGGCTCGGCATTATGGGTGGCACCTTTGATCCCATCCATTACGGGCACCTGGTGACTGCCGAGCAGGCGCGCGAGTCGCTCGACTTGGACGCTGTGCTCTTTATGCCGGCGGGCTCTCCTGCTTTTAAGCTTGACAAGCCGGTGACGCCTGCTGAGGACCGTTATGCCATGACGGTCCTCGCCACCGCCGCGAACCCGGCCTTTTTGGCGAGTCGGTTCGAGATCGACCGTCCGGGCGTAACCTACACGGCCGATACGCTTCATGCCCTTCGCGACTTTTACCCGCCGCAGGTAAAGCTCTACTTTATTACGGGCGCCGACGCGATTATCGATATTGTGACCTGGCATGATGCCGAACGAATCGCTGAGCTTGCTACCTTTATTGCGGCGACGCGACCGGGTTTTGATATCGATACGGCGCGTGCCCGAATCAAAGAGTCGGGGCTGCCGTTCGACGTGCGCTATATTCAGATTCCGGCGCTGGCGATCAGCTCGACGAACATTCGTAAGCGAGTTGCCCGCGGCATGAGCGTGCGCTATCTTACGAGCGAGTCCGTGCTCGGCTACATTCGCAAACGCAGGCTATATGCCGATTTGGGCCAAGAAGATTTTGAGTGAGGGGGGTCTACGTTGTCGGTAGAGGATCAGTTTGAGGGCGATGAGCGCGCGCTGCTCAAGCGCATTCAAGAGCTGCTCGATGTTCGCATGAAGGATAAGCGCAAGCGCTATGTGCATTCGCTGGGTGTTGCCGAGACCGCACTTCATCTGGCCGAGGTCTACGGCGTTGACCGCTTTGATGCCGCTGCCGCCGGCCTGATCCATGACTGGGACAAAGTGCTCTCCGACGACGAGCTGGTCACGCGCGCTCTGCATTACGGCATTAAGATTGCCGGCTCTCCTTCCGCCGCGACGCCGCTTTTGCATGGCCCTGTTGCCGCCTATGAGCTTCCGCAGCTTTTTCCCGAGCTGTCGCCGGCGGTCTTTCAGGCTGTCGACCGTCACACCGTGGGCGCTTGCGACATGACGCCGCTCGATATGGTGGTCTTTGTGGCTGATGCCATCGAACCCAACCGCCACGGCGATTATGCCCATGCGCTGCGCAAGATGGTGGGGGAGTCGACGCTCGATGAGTTGTTCTTCTCCTGTTTTGCGCAGGGTCTGGTCTATGTGATCCAGTCCGGGCGCTATCTTTATCCCACGGCTATTACGATTTACAACCATTACGCCCAGCTGCGCTAGCTCGGGCTGTCTAGAAAGAGGTATTCCATGGCCGACGAGACCATGACCGACGAGCAGATTCTTGAACATGTGGAGCACAAGAGCTTCGCCGCCACGTCCGACCGCACTGCCGCCTCGCTGTCCGCGAGCGGTGTCGCCGCCGAGGATGTCGCCCGCGCCGCCGCGCAGGCCGCCTACGACAAGAAGGGCGAGGACGTTCAGGTGCTCGACCTGACCGAGCTTTCCGACGTATGCGACTACTTTGTGCTTGCCACCGGTACCAATAACCGCCAGGTCGATTCTATCGTCGACGAGATCGAGGAGAAGGTCGCCGAGGCTTGCGGCGAGCACCCGTTCTCCATCGAGGGTCGCGAGCAGAAGACCTGGATGCTCATGGACTACGGCTCGGTTGTCGTCCACGTCTTCACTCCCGAAGCCCGCGACTTCTACCGCCTCGAGAAACTCTGGGGAGACGCCCCCCAGCTTCCCCTCAATCTCCTCTAGTAGCTCATTTGAGACGGGGTTTAGCTACCCTCACGCATATCCCGGGCAGTTGCGGTTTTCCGCACCTGCCCGGCTTTCTTTTTGCTCAAAGGCGGTTAATCGTTGAAACGGGATTGGCGGCCGAAGGATAGGGCGGTGTCGCCGAATTTGTCTCGGACGGCGTCGATGGCGACGGAGAGGTCGCGTCGGTCGCTGGATTGGGCCCCGCGGTCATCGATCTCGCAGAACAGGTCGGTTTGGATGCCGCCTTGGTGGTCGAAGTCGCTCATGCCGATGCCCGCTAAGCGAACATGCATGCCTTCCTGCCAGATGTTGTCGAGCAGTTCGAGTGCAACCGCCACGAAGATGTTCTCATCGTCGGTCGGATGAGGCAGCCGGCGCTGTGCCGTACGCCCGCTGCCATACGAATACTTAAGCTTGAGTGTTACCGTGGCACCCGTCAGACCCTGACGGCGCAGACGGCGCCCCACTGACTCTCCCAACAGCGCAATCGCCGCCTCAATATCCCCACGCTCAGTCAAATCTTTAGCAAAGGTGCGTTCATTGCTGACCGACTTGACCTCGCGCTCTTCATCGAGGCTCGTGACTTCAGAGATTTCGAGTCCCAGCGCACGCTGGCGCATGCGTTCGCCGTTGACGCCAAAAATAGAGGCCAAGGTGGATTCCGGCGCACGTGATAGCTCGCCGAGGGTGTAGATGCGCATGCGGCGCAGTCGCTCCTCGGCCGAGCGCCCGATGCCGCTCATGGCAGATACCGGCAGCGCGGCCAAAAAGCGCTGCTCGGTTCCGGGGCGCACGATGGTCAGCCCAAACGGCTTATCCCGCTCGCTTGCGATTTTTGCGACCGTCTTGTTGCAGCCCACGCCAATGGAGCACGTCACTCCCAGCTCTGCCACGCGGTCGCTTATACGCCGCGCAACCAGCAGCGGGTCTTCGGGCGCAAAGCGACCCGGTGTGATATCGATAAAGGCTTCGTCGATGGATACGCGCTCAACGCGCGGGGTCTCGTCGGCGAGAATTGCCATAACGTGCGCGCTCACCTCGCGGTAGCGATCAAAATGCCCATGCGTCCAAATGGCTTGCGGGCACAGGCGCCGCGCCTCGGCCGAGGCCATGGCAGAGTGCACGCCAAAGCGACGTGCCTCATACGAACACGTGGACACGACGCCACGCGAATCGGCGTCTCCGCCCACGATGAGCGGCTTTCCGCGCCATTCGGGATGATCGAGCATTTCCACGCTCGCAAAAAACGCATCGAGGTCCATCAGGCCCACTGCCGGACCCGTCCAGGGAGGCGGCGTGACGCCCATGGCATCCTCATAACCGTATGTATGTTCGCGTCTTTCCATGTCATGAGTATACCGCGCAGCTCATGTGGGGTGCGTGTATGTGCTTGCAAATCCCGAATTCTTGTCTAAGATATGGATTTGCCCTCGACTACACCGAAGAAGTTGGTCTCACGGACTTCACCTGCCCGCGTCGATGGCGTATTATGTTCAACTGTTTGTTTGTAGTTGCAGCCTAAAGCTGCTTGGTTGGAGGAGTTTCCTTTGGCAGTCAAGATTCGCCTTGCTCGTCACGGCGCTAAGAAGCGTCCGTACTACCGTGTCGTCGTCGCCGATTCCCGCGCCCCGCGTGACGGTCGTATCATCGAGGAGGTTGGCCGCTACAACCCGATGACCGCCCCCAAGACCATCAACCTTGACCTCGAGAAGATCGCCGACTGGCAGTCCAAGGGCGCTCAGCTCACCGACGCCGTCGCCGCTCTGGTCAAGGCCGCCAACGAGGGCGAGAAGACCGAGACCGTCGTCAAGAAGTCCAAGAAGCAGCTCGCCAAAGAGGCCGAGGCCGCTAAGGCTGCCGCTGAGGCCGCTGAGGGCGCCGAGGAGTAAATCGTGCCTGAGGTTGACGCTGCACAGCTCGAGGGTGAGGCAATGCTCTCAGATCGCATCGCCGATCTCGTCGAATATCTCGTTGTTCAGATCGTCGACGACCCGGATTCCGTGAGCCTTGAGGTCATCGATGGTGATGACGCCTCTACGATTGAGGTTTCGGTCGCCGAGGATGACGTCGCTAAGGTCATCGGCCGTCGTGGCCGTACCATCAAGGCCATTCGCACGCTCGCCCGTGCACTGGCCGCTCGCCTCGACACTGCTGTCGAGGTAGAGGTTCTGGGCTAGGACCTTGAGGTCCCAGTACAAAAACATCGCCCGTGTGGTCAAGCCGCACGGAAGGAAGGGGGAGGTCCTCGCGCAGCCGCTGCGGGGGCTTCCTTCTGTATTAGAGCCGGGCATGCGCGTCGCCCTGACGCCGCCGGCGCTCAAGCGCGACCGCTTTTGCACGGTCGTGTCCGTCACCGATACGGGCGATGGCGATCTGGTCTCGTTTGAGGGCATTGACGACTTGACGGCCGCCGAGGGCATCACGGGATGCTATGTGCTGGCAAATCGCGACGACTTTGAGCTCGATTCGCTCGACGCTGCCTATACCGACCTGATGGGTCGCGAGGTGGTCGACGAGCGCTTCGGTTCGCTCGGCATGATCGTCGAGATCATGTCGACGCCCGCGAACGATGTTTGGGTTGTCGAGGGCGATCGGTACGGCGAGGTACTGATTCCCGTGATCGAGCAGGTTGTGCTCGATCTTCCCGACACAGGAACAATTTCCGTCCACGTTATGGACGGCCTGATCGATATGGACAAGTAGGGAGGACAACATGCTGATCGAGACCCTTTCGGTCTTTCCCGAGATGTTTGAGCCCGTTATGTCCACATCGATTTTGGGCCGCGCCCGCAAGGCCGGCCTTTTTGATTTTAAGGCGTATAACCTGCGCGACTGGACGCACGACCGCCATCGTACCGTCGATGACGAGCCGTACGGCGGCGGGCAGGGCATGCTCATGAAGGTCGAGCCTATCGCAGAGGCCATCGAGGCCATTAGCGCAGAGGGTCCTAAGCCCACTGTGGTGTTCTTTACCCCCTGTGGCGAGCCTTTTACGCAGCATGTGGCCGAGCGCCTGCTCAAAAGTGAGCGCCTGCTGTTTGTGTGCAGCCGTTACGAGGGCGTCGACGAGCGCGCGTATGCGTATGCCGATGAACGTCTGTCGATCGGCGACTATGTGCTCACGGGCGGCGAGCTGCCCGCGATGGTCGTTGCCGATGCCGTCGTACGCCTCATTCCCGGCGCCCTGGGCGACGAGATGAGCAACGTGGACGAGTCGTTCTCGACCGCCGAGGACGGAGGCCTGCTCGAGTACGCGCAGTACACCCGCCCCGCCGAGTTCAACGGCGAGGGCGTTCCTCCGGTGCTCGTGAGCGGCGATCACGCCAAGGTCGATGCCTGGCGCCGCAAGAATGCCATCGAGCGCACCTGTCGCTGGCGTCCCGACCTGATCGAGACTGCGCGGCTCACGCCCGAGGAGCGCGCTTACGCGCAGGAGATCCTTGACGCTTCGTATTCGCAGAGCGAGGAGTGAGTATGGTTCCTACGCAACATTCCGCGTTGAGGGGCGCTTTTGAGTGGATCGCGGTCATCGCGATCGCGCTTGTGGCCACCTTCCTGATCCGCACCTTTGTGGTCGAGCCCTTTGTGGTGCCCACCGGCTCTATGGAGGACACAATCGAGATTGGCGACCAGATCCTGGCGCAAAAGGTGAGCCTCGAGCTCGGTCAGCCCGTCAAGCAGGGCGATATCGTGGTGTTTCACAACCCCGATGGCACCTCCGAGCATGATGTTCTTGTCAAGCGCGTTATTGCCACGGCCGGCCAGACGGTCGACCTGCAGGATGGCAAGGTGGTCGTTGACGGCCAAGCGCTCGACGAGGACTATACGACGGGCATGAGCTGGCCACTTTCGGTCCAAGCGCCCGGCGCTCAGGTAAGCTATCCCTACACCGTTCCCGACGGGTGCGTGTGGGTGATGGGCGACAACCGCGAAAACTCTGCCGACTCACGCTACTTTGGTCCCGTCGATCGCTCTGATTTGATCGCTGTGGCGCTTGTGCGCTACTGGCCGCTCAACCGCATCGGCGCTATCGACTAAAAACCGCTATAGTACAGTACCTAACCGTGTAATCGTTTCGACGAGGGGATATTAGAGGCATGAACGCTTCATCGCTTTCCTTCCAAGACATCATCCTGCGCCTCCAGCAGTACTGGGGCGAGCAGGGCTGCGTCATTATGCAGCCCTATGACTCCGAGGTCGGTGCCGGTACCTTCCATACCGCGACCACGCTGCGCTCGCTCGGTCCCGCCGAGTGGCGCACCTGCTATGCGCAGCCCTGCCGCCGTCCCGCCGACGGCCGCTACGGCGAGAACCCTAACCGCATGCAGCACTACTATCAGTTCCAGGTGCTCATCAAGCCCTCGCCGGTCAACGCTCAGGAGCTCTACCTGGGTTCGCTGGCCGCCATTGGCCTGGACCCCAACGACCATGACGTCCGCTTTGTCGAGGACGACTGGGAGAGCCCGACGCTCGGCGCCTGGGGCCTTGGCTGGGAGGTCTGGCTCAACGGCATGGAGGTCACGCAGTTTACGTACTTCCAGCAGGTGGGCGGCATCGAGGTCGACCCCGTGCCTGTCGAGATCACCTACGGCCTGGAGCGTATCGCCATGTATGCCCAGGGCGTCAACTCCGTCTACGACCTGGTGTGGAGCTACCTGCCCGACGGCACGCCCATGACCTACGGCGACGTGTTCTTGGAGAATGAGCGCGAGTTCAGTGCTTATAACTTTGAGGTCGCCAATGTCGAGATGATGCGTCAGAAGTTTGACGACTACGAGGCTGAGTGCCATTCCTGCCTGGAGCGCAAGCTTCCGCTGCCGGCGTACGACTGCGTCATGAAGTGCAGCCACGCCTTCAACCTGCTCGATGCCCGTGGCGCCCTGTCCGCGGTCGAGCGCGCCAACTACATCCTGCGCGTCCGCGCCGTCGCCAAGGCGTGCTGCGAGGCCTATATGGCCGAGGTCGCCGGAGTCAACGAGAATGCCGACCAGGAAGGCGAGGTGGCGTAAGCCATGGCAGACGCTAAGGATTTCCTGTTTGAGATCGGTACGGAGGAAATGCCCTCCGCACCGCTGAACAATGCCGTCAAGCAGCTTGGCACCATGATCGCCAAGGGCCTCGACGAGGCCGGTCTGGCCCACGGCGAGGTCCGCGTGATCTCGAGCCCACGTCGTCTGGCTGCGCTCGTGGCCGACGTCGCCACCGCGACCGATGAGGTTCACGAGGTCAAGCGTGGCCCCGCGGCCAACATTGCCTTCGACGCTGACGGTAACGCCACCAAGGCCGCCCAGGGCTTTGCCCGCAAGTGCGGTGTGGCTGCCGAGGACCTGGTCCGTCGCGAGGACACTGACGGTCGCGAGTATGTGTTCGCCGAGAAGAATATTCCCTCCGCACCGGCAACCCCGATTCTGACCGCTCTGTGCGAGAAGACTATTGCTGGCCTGCAGTGGCCCAACTACCGCAGCCAGCGCTGGGGCCACGAGCACGCGACCTTTGTTCGTCCGGTCCGTTGGATCTGCTGCCTTTTGGGCGAGGATGTTGTGCCTGTGTCGTTTGCCGACGTGACGAGCGGCAACACCACGCGTGGTCATCGCGTACTTGGCCCTGGTGACCATGTGGTTGCCAGCCCCGCCGTCTACGAGCAGGTGCTCGAAGACGCCGGCGTGCTTTCTGCCGAGCGTCGTCGTGAGGCCATCCTCGCCGGTATCGCCGAGGTCGAGGCTGCCCGCCCCGGCTGCCATGTCGATACGCCCAAGAAGGTCTTTGAGGAGGTTATCAACCTCTGCGAGTGGCCGACGGTGCTCGTCGGTACCTTCGATGAGGAGTTCCTCAAGGTCCCGCACGAGATCATCTGCGAGTCCATGCTCACCAACCAGCGCTACTTCCCGATCTATGACGGCGAGGGCAAGCTCACGCGTGAGTTCGTGGTCGTCTCCAACAGCAAGCCCGAGAACGCCGAGCGCGTGATCGACGGCAACGAGCGCGTCGTGCGCGCCCGTCTGGACGACGCAAAGTTCTTCTACGAGGAGGACCTGAAGATCTCCCTCGACGAATTCCGTGAGCGTCTGGCCAAGGTTGCCTTCCAGGAGAAGCTCGGTAGCGTGCTCGCCAAGTCCGAGCGCATCGAGCAGCTCGCGCTCGCTATCGCCCGCGAGGCTCATCTGGGCGCCCATCTTGCCGCCGACGCTGCTCGCGCCGCGCACCTGTGCAAGGCAGACCTGGTGTCCAACGCCGTCGTCGAGTTCACGAGCCAGCAGGGCGTGATGGGCGGTTATTACGCGACCGCGATGGGGGAGAACGACGAGGTCGCCCACGCCATTCGCGATCATTATCGTCCCCGCTTTGCCGGTGACGAGCTGCCCGAGGGCACCGCTGGCTGCATCGTGGCCTGCGCCGACAAGCTCGATACCATCGCCGGTATCTTTGCCATCGGCGAGCCCCCGACCGGCTCCTCCGACCCCTACGCGCTGCGTCGTGCCGCTATCGGCATCATCAACATCCTGCGCGACCGTCTGCCGATCGATCCCACGTCGCTCATCGACTTCGCCCTCGAGCTTTACAGTGAGCAGGGCATTGAGTTCGACGCCGCCGAGGTCGCCCAGCAGGTTCGCGACTTCTTCCATGGCCGCCTTGTGAGCATGGCCCGCGACGAAAAGATCCCGGCCGATACCGTTGCCGCCGTCTCCGCGGTGCACATCATCGCCCCGTCCGTCTTCTTCGCCCGCTGCGCCGCGCTCGACGAGGCCCGCAAGAACGATGCCGAGACCTTCGACAACCTGGCTACCGCCTATGCCCGCGCCGCGCACATCTCCAAGCCCGAGCTGGGTGCGGAGTACGACCGCAGCCTGATGGGCGAGGCCGAGCTCGCGCTCGCCGACGCCTCCGAGGCCGCTCAGACCGCTGTTGATGCCGCCCTTGCTGCCGAGGATTACCCGGCCGCATTTGCCGCCCTTGCAGCTCTGCGTGCCCCCATCGACCGCTTCTTCGACGAGGTTATGGTCATGGACAAGGACGAGCAGCTCCGCGATAATCGCCTTAAGCTGCTCAACCGCTTCGAGGCCGTTTTCTCCGGCATCGCCAACATCGGTGAGCTTGCCCGCAAAAAGTAAGCCAGCCTGCGCGTAAGCGCAAAAGGAGCCCCGCATGGATTGCCCGGTCGCCGTTCGTCCCACCGTTATCGTTATCTCCGACTCTCTCGGCGATACCGCTTGTGAGGTGGTGCTTGCGGCGTCCGGGCAATTTGATGAAGGGGCTTTTCGCGTTTTGCGCCTGCCCAAGGTGGCCTCCGTGGAGCAGGTCAAGTCATTTGTGGGGCCGCGCGTCGATGCCGACCATCGCGATATCGCCGTGTTCCACACCATTGTCGATCCGGCCCTTCGTGCTCGTGTCCTCGACTACTTGGGCATGCTGCACATTCGCTCGGTCGACCTGATCGGTCCGACGCTCGCCGTGCTGTCGTCGCTCGTCGGCGTGCCGCCCAAGGGCGTTGCGGGTGTGATTCACAAGACCGATGACCGCTATTTCCATCGCATCGAGGCCATGGAGTATTTCGTTGAGCACGATGATGGGCGCGGCTGCGACGATCTGTCGGGTGCCGATATCGTGCTGCTGGGCGTATCCCGTACGTCCAAGACGCCGCTGTCGATGTTTTTGGCCTATCAGGGTTATAAGGTTGCCAATGTTCCTTTGGCCCATGGCATGGAGCCGCCGAAGTCGATTTACGAGGTTGACCCGATGCGCCTGTTCGGCCTGATTTCGACCGTCGATGTGATTTCCGAAATTCGCGGTAGCCGCTTGGGCGATGACTACGCCCGTGCCGTTGCCGGCTCCTATGCCGAGCCCGAGAGCGTGCGCAGCGAGCTTGAGGAAGCTCGTGCCCTCATGAAGCGCCTAGGCTGCTTTGTGGTGCGTACCGACGGCAAGGCCATCGAGGAAAGCGCTGCCGAGATCATTAGCCACTTGGAGGAAATCCAAGAAGCTCGCGCCCGCCGAGCCACCCGCCGCGCCTAATATTAGTAGCATTTTGATAAAGCGATTTAGCAAAAACATTGCATCTGACCTGCTTTTTTATTGTAGTGGTATCTTCATAAGGTAACCAACTTTACCTACCGTTTACCGCCAGTTTTAGCACGTTTACCAAACCGCGTATCCTCTGCTCAAGCCCGTTCAAATCCGGCCGTATAGTTCCCTCACGGCCCGCATCCGGCGGGTCGATTCGTTACCACGGTCGTGCGCGTAAGCGCATGGAAGGGGAAGTATCGTGAGCGATTGCAAGAGGGTTTACCGTTTTGGAACCGACGCCCAGGGCACCTGTGTCACTGAGGGCGACAAGTCCATGAACTTCGTGCTTGGCGGCAAGGGCGCAAACCTTGCCGAGATGAGCCGCATCGGCCTGCCGGTTCCCGGTGGCTTTACCATTACCTGCCAGACCTGTGTCGAGTACTCCGGCGCCGGCAACGTCTGGCCCGAAGGCGCACTCGATGAGATCGTTGCCGCCGAGGCCGACCTCGAGGCCCGCTGTGGCAAGAATCTCGGTGACGACAATGATCCGCTACTCGTGTCGGTTCGCTCGGGCGCTCCGTTTTCCATGCCCGGTATGATGGATACGGTCCTCAACCTGGGCCTCAACGACGACTCCGTTCAGGGTCTCATCGCCCAGACGCAAAACCCGCGTTTTGCCTGGGATAGCTACCGTCGCTTTATCCAGATGTTCTCAAACGTCGTCATGGGCATTGACGCCGACCTGTTCGAAAACGCCCTGACCCGGGCCCGCCTGGTCGCTGGCGTTCGCGTCGATTCCGAGCTTTCGGCCGAGGACCTTCAGGAGCTTGTCGAGACCTTCAAGGGCATCTTCTCTGATAACGTCGAGGCCGCCCTGTATCCCGAGCTCGAGGTCACCGGCGGCAAGCCCGTCTTCCCGCATGATCCGGAGCTCCAGTTGCGCCTTGCCATCCAGGCCGTCTTTGGCAGCTGGATGAACGAGCGCGCCTGCATCTACCGCAAACAGCACGGCATCTCCGACGAGCTCGGTACTGCCGTCAACGTCCAGGCTATGGCTTTTGGCAACAAGGGTGAGACCTCCGCGACCGGCGTCGCCTTTACGCGCAACCCGGCCGACGGCACTAAGGAGTTCTACGGCGACTTTCTGGTCAACGCCCAGGGCGAGGATGTCGTCGCCGGCATCCGCAATACCGAGCCCATCGCCGACCTCAAGACCACCCCGGGCCTCGAGTCCGCAGGTGAGGAGCTCGAGCGCGTGTTCCTGACGCTCGAGGATCACTATCGCGACATGTGCGACATCGAGTTCACCATCGAGCAGGGTAAGCTCTGGATGCTCCAGACTCGCGTGGGCAAGCGCACTGCCACCGCCGCCCTGCGCATCGCCATCGAAATGGTCGAGGAGGGCCTGATCACTCGCGAGGAGGCCGTGAGCCGCATCGATCCCGCGCAGCTCGACCAGCTTCTGCACCCGCAGTTTGACGCCTCCAAGAAGTACGAGGCGCTGGCCAGCGGTCTTAACGCCAGCCCCGGTGCCGCCGTGGGCGAGGTCGTGTTCTCGAGCGATGACGCCGTCGCGCGCGCCAACGAGGGTCACAAGGTCATTCTGGTTCGTTGGGAGACCAACCCCGATGACCTGAAGGGCATGGTCGCCGCCGAGGGCATCCTGACCAGCCACGGTGGCAAGACGAGCCATGCCGCCGTTATCGCCCGCGGCATGGGTACGCCCTGCGTCTGCGGCGTTGAACGCTTCCACATCGACGCCGCCGAGAAGGTCGTGCGCATCGAGGGCAGCGACCGCGTATTGCACGAGGGCGATGTCATCTCCATCGACGGCACCCAGGGCATCGTCGTCGACGGTCCCGTCAACCTGGTCTCCGCCGAGCTTACCGGCGACCTGGACACTATCCTGTCCTGGGCCGACGAGATTCGCCTGGACGAGACCTGTGGTCATGCCAACCATGTGCGCGTCAACGCCGACAATCCCGAGGATGCCGCGCTCGCGCTCGAGTTTGGCGCCGAGGCCATCGGCCTGTGCCGCACCGAGCACATGTTCCTGGGCGACCGTAAGAACATCATCCAGAGCTTTATCCTGTCCGATGATGAGGCCGTGAAGCAGCAAGCCCTGGCCGACCTGCTCAAGGTTCAGACCAAGGACTTCCTGGCGATGTTCAAGACCATGTCCGGTCGCGATGTGGTCGTCCGCCTGCTCGATCCGCCGCTGCATGAGTTCCTGGATAATCCTCGCGAGCTCGAGGTCGCCATCACCAAGAAGGAGGCCGCCGGCGCCAGCGGGGAAGAGCTTGCCGCTCTGCGCGCCCGCCTGCGTCGTATCGACGGCATGGTCGAGTCCAACCCCATGCTCGGCCTGCGCGGCGTGCGCCTGTCCGTTGTCTTTGGCGACCTGCCACTCATGCAAGTTCGCGCCGTCGCCACGGCAGCCGCCCGCCTTATCAAGGAGGGCGTCGATCCGCGTCCCGAGATCATGGTTCCGCTTGTCTCCATCACGGCGGAGCATGTCCAGACCCGCGAGGTCATCGAGCGCGTGATCGCCGAGGTTTCCGCCGAGGAGGGCGTCGAGCTCAATATTCCCGTAGGCACGATGCTTGAGCTGCCGCGTGCCTGCATGGTCGCCGATGAGATCGCCCATCATGCCGACTTCTTCTGCTTTGGCACCAACGATCTCACCCAGACGACCTTCGGCTTCTCTCGTGACGATGCCGAGGCCAAGTTCATCCCGCTGTACATGCACAAGAAGATCTTGAAGGACAACCCCTTCGAGACCATCGACGCGGCGGTACTGGAGCTGGTGCGCATGGCCGTCGAGAAGGGTCGCGCCACCAACCCCGACATGCACTTTGGCGTGTGCGGCGAGCACGGCGGCGACCCCAAGTCCATTAAGGGCCTGTTCAACGTGGCCGACGTGGACTACGTGTCCTGCTCGCCCTATCGCGTGCCCCTCGCACGTCTTGCGGCCGCCCAGGCCAAGCTCGAGGCGAAGCGCTCCGCGTAACGTTTTGGGTCTAGACGCCTAGCGTAGCCCCCCTTCATGCCGCCCGTCTCATTCTCGAGGCGGGCGGTTATCATGTGCGGGTTTTGTCTTTTTGTCTGCGTAAAAAATTGTTCTTGCAGCAGAAACCCGCGCGTGTATACTCGAATACGTTTGTTCAACTACGTGCCGGCCAAGGTGGTACGGCACCTCTAGAAGAGTAAGGAATTGCACATGGATTACATCCGCGCAATCGAGCGTCAGCAGATCCGCGAGGACATTCCTCAGGTTCGCGTCGCCGACAACGTCAAGGTTCACTACCGCATTAAGGAAGGCGACCGCGAGCGCATCCAGGTCTTCCAGGGCGACGTCATCCGCATGGCCGGCGCCGGTGCCCGCGAGACCTTCACCGTCCGCAAGATGTCCTTCGGTGTCGGTGTTGAGCGTACCTTCCCGCTTCACAGCCCCAAGATCGCCAAGCTCGAGGTCGTTCGTCATGGTCGCGTCCGTCGCGCCAAGCTGTACTACCTCCGCGACAAGGTGGGCAAGGCTGCTCGCATCCCCGAGAAGCGCTAAGAAGATTGCAGCGTCTGTCCACTCCTTTGGACACAAGGGCCACCTTCGGGTGGCCCTTCTTTTTATCTGATTTGCATGCAAGGAGGGCCTGGTATGGCCAACATGACGAGCTCGGTTTCGGCATCGCAGGTTGCCGGTGAGTTGGCGAGCGCCACGTTTGAGGAGATTCCCGCCCTCGTGGAGCATTATCGCGAGGATCCGCGCCAGCAGGTGATCAAGGCTTGTGAACGCGCCCTCAAACGCCATTCCAAAGAGGTTGCCGAGCGCGAGCGCGTCAATGACATGTACGAGCTTATGCATGAGCTTGGCGGCGATGGGGTGGTCGTTGGTGTCGACGAGGTGGGTCGCGGATCGGTGGCCGGTCCTTTGACGGTATGCGCCGTCTGTCTTCCTATGGAGCCGCGCGTCTGGGGTATCAACGATTCCAAAAAGCTCACGCCCGCGCGCCGCGAGTTGCTCTCTGTGAAGATTTCCGAGGTGGCGACTGCCATCGGCTTTTGCCATATCGCTCCTGCAGATATCGATGAGATGGGTATGGCCCGCGCTATCCGTACCGCCGTTGCGGGTGCCGTGGCCGATACGGGGCTTGAACCCGACTGCGTCCTCATGGACGGTAATCCTTTGGGTGCCGTTCCCAACGAGCGCGATGTGGTGAAGGGCGATGCCAAGATCGCCTGCATCGCCGCGGCGTCCATCATGGCCAAGGTCACGCGTGACGAGATGATGGTCGAGTACGACGCCGAGTATCCCGAGTACCATCTGGCCGAGTCGAAGGGCTATGCGAGCCCCGAGCATATCGAGGCCATTCGTAAACATGGACTTTGTCCTCTGCACCGCGTGAGCTTTTGCGGAAACTTTCTGCAGACTGAGCGACTTTTCTAGGTCAATTGTGGAGACAGGGACTTCTGGGGTTTTATAAACCTGCTGGTAGCGGGCCGTATGCAACAACATTGCTGCGTACGGCCCGTTTTTTGACGGCATTTGGTCAGCTTTTGGTTAGCTTCCGGTACTTACCCGCATGAAAGGTGCCCTCATCATCGGGGCACTGCAGTGTGCGGGAAAGGAGACCCCATGAGTGCCGCAAGCAAAAAGAGCAAGACACAGCAGCTCAAGGAGCGTTGGGAAAACGGTGAGCTCGACTGCGGGGCGATGACGCCCGAGTTTATCAAGGGGCTCAGCCCCCGCGAGCTGGGTATGCTGGGCGAGCTGATCACCATTGACTACTTTAACGAGCGCGGCTACACCTTGCTGGAACAGGGTTATCGTTGCACCGAGGGCGAGGCCGATCTGGTGCTGCTCGATGAGCTCGACGATGCCGTGGTGATGGCCGAGGTCAAGACCAGACGCGTCGCCCTGGATTGCACCACGCGGGTCTTTCCCGAGGAAGCCGTGGACGCCCAAAAGCAACGCCGCTACCGCCGCATCGCAAGTTGCTATCTCATGGAGCATTATCCGCTCAAGGCGATTCGCTTCGATGCCGTGGGTGTCACCATTCGCGGCGGGCATATCGCCGAGATCGAGCATCAGTACAACGCGTTCGATTGGCAGGTGTCGTGATGGCGTTCGAGACGTTTGCCGTTCACGCGGCCTGCATCCGCGGCGTCGAGGCGATTCACGTCACGGTCGAGGTCTCGCTTGCCGGCGGCGTTCCGGGCATTCAGATGCTCGGCATCCCGAGTATGGAGGTGATGGAGTCGCGTGGTCGCATTCGCTGTGCGATGCGCTCCGCCGGGTTCGAGATCCCACGCTCGGGCATTACGGTCAATCTGGCACCTGGCGATATTCGCAAGACCGGTAGCGGCTTTGATCTTCCCATCGCCATCGCGGTATTGGCGGCCGATGGTCAGATTCCCCGCGACAACCTCGATCGTTGTCTTATCGCCGGTGAGCTTGGCTTGGACGGCACGGTGCTTCCCGTCAAGGGCGAGGTGGCGTTTCAGTTATTGGCGCGTGATTTGGGGCTGTCTTTTATCGCCGGCAGATCAGACCAGCATGTGCCACTCGCGGGCGTGGATTGCGGATTCATAGATCATTTGTCTCAGCTTGCCCATGGCATGGGCGATGCCGCGCGGCATTATCTGGATTCCGAGGGTGTGGAGGCTACTTTTGAGCCCGAACTCGACTATGCCGACGTGCTGGGGCAGGAGGTTGCCAAACGCGGCATGGCACTGGCGGCAGCGGGTGAGCTCGGTTTGCTTATGATCGGGTCCCCGGGATCGGGCAAGACGATGCTTGCGCGCCGTATGACTGGCATTCTGCCTGAGCTTTCCGTTGAGGATCAGCAGGAGGCACTGTGCATCCATTCGGTCTTGGGCGAGAACATCGATGGCTTATTGGCAGGTCATCGGCCGTTTCGAAGCCCCCATCACAGTATTTCGACCGCAGGCCTTATCGGCGGCGGGCGCCCGGTGCACCCGGGTGAGATTAGCCTTGCTCATGGCGGCGTGCTCTTTTTGGACGAGCTTGCCGAGTTTCCCACGGGTGTGCTGCAGACGCTGCGTCAGCCCATCGAACGCGGCTATGTGAGGATCGTACGCGTCGACGGGGCCTTTACCTTCCCGTCGCGCTTTCAGCTGCTCGCTGCGAGCAATCCCTGCCCCTGCGGCTTTTTGGGCGACCGCGAGGTGCCGTGCCGCTGCTCGGCATCGATGGTCGAGCGCTATCGGGCAAAGCTGCGCGGTCCTTTGGCCGACCGTATCGACATGATGATCGATGTGACCCGTCCCGACCCCCAAGTGATTATCGAGGGTGCGGAGGGTATGTCGTCGGCCGAGTTACGTGACTACGTTGTGCGCGGTCGCGCCTTTCGCGCTTGGCGCGAATCCCGTATGGACGATGCGGATGCCGAGGCCGAGGATGACGAGACGCGGTCCATTGACGGTGTCGTTTCGACCTTTGAGCTCGATGATGCTGCCGAGAAATGCGTACTCGGTCTGTCCAAACGCACACATCTCACAGGGCGTGGCATCGTGCGCCTGGTGCGTATCGCGCGCACGATCGCAGATGTCGCCGAGAGCGAGCAAGTGACGCAGGACCACGTGCTCGAGGCGGCGATGTACCAGGGAAGGAGGGACCAATGATGGCCGAGGGGACCTTCGAGCTGCATCCAGGTGACGCGTTGTATCCCGAGACCGTTTTGGATCTTTCTGATGTACCTCAGACGCTCTATGTGCGCGGCAACCCCGAGGCGCTTTCGACGCCCGCGCTCTCCATCATCGGCGCGCGAAAGGCCTCGCCGTATGGTCTTGCCGTGGCAGAGCTTGCGGCAAAGGTGGCTGTCGAGGCGGGAGTGACGGTTGTTTCGGGCGGCGCGGTCGGTTGTGACCAGGCCTCGGGTTGGGCTGCGGTCAACGCCGGCGGCAAACACGTCGTGGTGCTGGGGACGGGCGCCGACGTGGTCTACCCGCGTTCGAGTGCGGGGCTTATTACTCGCACGCTCGATACGGGTGGCGCGGTCGTGTCGATCTCTCCGTGGGGCATAGGTCCGCGCAAGTTTGCCTTTCCGCGCCGCAATCGCGTGATCGCGGCCCTGTCGCAAGCCCTCTTTGTATCCGAAGCGGGTATGCCTTCCGGGACGTTTTCTACAGCCGAGGCTGCTATGGATTTGGGGCGCGAACTTCTTGCCGTGCCGGGGTCGATCCTATCGCCCGAGTCGCGTGGCACGAATTACCTCATTGCAAACGGTGCCTGCTGCATCATCGACGAGGAATCTATCGAGATGGCAATCTCACGCATCTACGGCACCCTGCGCTACTCGCGCCCCGATGCTCCCGGCATTGCCGACCTGGATCCAACACAGCAGACCGTGATGCATGCGCTCATCGCCTCTCCGCTCAAGGTCGACGACATCGCGGCGCTCGTCTCACTCGATGCTGTCGGCGTACTCAAACTCTTGGGTTCGCTTGAACTCGAGGGCCTTATCGAGCGCATGATGGATGGAAGGTATGCGCCCTCCAAGTTTGCCCTTCACGCCCAGACGCCCTTCGGTCACAATGGAAAACGTGTCAATTAGAAAGGTGTTTGCAGATGCAGTTCGATCAGGTGACGGTTATCGGTGGCGGTCTGGCGGGTTCGGAATGCGCGATCCAGCTGGCAGACCGCGGGTTTGCCGTAAAGCTGTGCGAGATGCGCCCCCAGGTGAGCTCCCCGGCTCACCATACTGATCACCTGGCAGAGCTCGTCTGCTCCAATTCGTTTAAGTCGACCCGTCCAGATTCCGCTGCTGGCCTACTAAAAGCCGAGCTCCAGCGCATGGGTTCAGTCCTGCTCGATTGCGCCCATCGCGCGGCTGTTCCCGCCGGTGGCGCCTTGGCGGTCGACCGCGTCAAGTTTTCCGAGCTTGTCGAGGCCGAGGTTGCCGCCCGTCCCAATATCGAGATCATTCACGGCGAGGTCACGCAGATTCCCGAGGGTCACGTGGTCATTGCCGCGGGCCCCTTGTGCTCGCCGGCGCTGAGCGAAGAGGTCATGAAGCTCGTCGGCGGCGACGCCCTTGCGTTCTTCGATGCCGCGGCTCCGATCGTCGATGCCTCCACGCTCGATATGGACGTGCTGTTCTCGCAGTCGCGCTACGAGGAGCAGGGGAGCGGCGACTATCTCAACGCCCCGCTCAACAAAGAGGAGTACGAGGCCTTTATCGAGGCGCTCACCACGGCCGACCGCGTGGTGCTCAAGGACTTTGAGGGCGGCGATCTGTTCCAGGCCTGCCAGCCTGCCGAGGAGGTTGCGCGCACCGGCAAGGACGCTATTCGCTTTGGCGCCATGAAGCCCGTCGGCCTCACCGACCCGCGTACCGGACGTCGCCCTTGGGCGGCGATTCAGCTGCGTGCCGAGAACAAGGAGAAGACCGCCTATAACCTGGTGGGCTTCCAGACCAATCTGACCTTTGGCGAGCAGAAGCGCGTCTTCCATATGGTGCCGGGCCTGGAGAACGCTGAGTTCTTCCGCTACGGCGTCATGCACCGCAATACCTTTGTCGACGCCCCGCACGTGCTCGATGGCACCTTTGCCGTGCCCGGTACCGGTGTGCGCCTGGCCGGTCAGATCACCGGCACCGAGGGGTACATGGAGGCCGTGGCGACGGGCCTGCTCGCCGCGCTCAACACCTATGCCGAGGCTATCGGTGCCGCGGGCGTCGAGCTGCCGCGCGTGGGCGCTCTGGGCGCGCTCGTGGGCTATGCGACCGATCCTGCCACCGTGGGCTATCAGCCTATGCATGTCAACTTTGGCCTGGTGCCGCCACTCGAGGATGGTAAGCGCCGCAGCAAACGCGACCGCTACCAGGCTTATGCGGATCGCGCCCTCGAGGCCCTTGATGCCTATCTGGCCACTCGCCCCGATCTGTTTGGAGGCGACCGGTCATAGCTTTTGACCTGTACGACACCGTCGACTCGTTTATCGCCTATATCGCACGTGTTGAGGGACTTTCTCCCAACACGGTGACAGCCTATGGCTCGAGGCTGGAGCGCTTTGCTGCTTGGTGCGAGCGCGAGGATATCGATGCTTTCGCTGCCGACGTGCGCACCATTCGTCGCTATCTTGCCGAGCTTTCGCGTGAGCAGGTGGCTCCCCGAACGCTTGCGGCGCACCTGTCGGCTATCCGATCTCTCTATCGCTGGATGGCTGCCGAGGGGATTGTCGAGGGCGATGCGGTCTCGGCGATCGCATCGCCCAAGCTGCCGCGTGACCTGCCGGGCGTCCTTACGACCCAGCAGGTCGAGGCGCTGCTCAAGACGCCTGATAACTCGACGCCCGCGGGACTGCGCGATGCGGCGATGCTCGAGCTGCTCTATGCCTCGGGTGCTCGTATCTCTGAGCTCGCAGCACTCAATGTGGAGTCTATCGCTTGGTCCGAACGCACGTTGCGCCTGTGGGGCAAGGGGAGCAAAGAACGTATCGTCCCTCTGTATCGTCGTGCGCTCGAGGTGACGCGTCTCTATATTGAGGAGGGGAGGCCGGAGTTGCTCACTCAGGCAAAGCGCCGCGACCTCGCTACCGGGCCGCATCCGCTGCTTATATCGGCGCGCGGCAATCGCATGAGCGCCGCCATGCTCCGGCGGCGGTTCCATACGCTGGCGACGCTCGCCGGCATTCCGGCCGACATCGCCCCGCATGCGATGCGCCATACCTTTGCGACCGACTTGCTCGAGGGCGGTGCGGACCTGCGCTCGGTTCAAGAGCTGCTGGGTCATGCGAGCCTGTCCACGACGCAAATCTACACGCATCTCACGCCCGATCGGCTCAAACGTGCCGTGGCTCAAGCCCATCCCCGCGGCGAATAGTGGCTGGAACGTCCCGCGTCGCACTCAGGTGTGTGGTTTTGATTGCGGGTTGGCAGGAAGATGCATTCCTGCTATCATTCATCGGGTTGCTTCACGGCAACATGTTTTTATCACGCACGCGCGGCTACTTCATACCGTGGTGCCCGGGCTTTGGTAGCACATGTCCGGGTTGGTTTTGGAGGATGACCCCGCGCGGAGGCAAACCACAGGAGGTTTAACATGGCTACCAAGATTAATATCCGCACCCTGCTCGAGGCCGGCTGCCACTTCGGTCACCAGACCCGTCGCTGGAACCCCAAGATGAAGCCGTTCATCTTCGGTGAGCGCAACGGCATCTACATCCTCGACCTCAAGCAGACCATCCTCGACGCCGACCAGGCCTACACCTTCGTCAAGAACGTCGCCAAGGGCGGCAACGTGCTGTTCGTCGGCACCAAGAAGCAGGCTCAGGAGGCCGTCAAGAACGCTGCTGAGCGCGCCAACATGCCTTACATCAACCAGCGTTGGCTCGGCGGTATGCTGACCAACTTCGTCACCATCCGCTCCCGCATCAACCGCATGGAGGAGCTCGAGGCCATGGTCGAGGACGGCCGCATGGCTGTTCTGCCCAAGAAGGAGCAGGCTGTTCTCGGCAAGGAGCTCACCAAGCTCCAGACCAACCTCGGTGGCGCCCGCGACATGAAGGGTCTGCCCCAGGCTCTCTTCGTCATCGACACCAAGCGCGAGGAGAACGCCATCAAGGAAGCTCAGCGCCTGAACATCCCCGTCGTCGCTCTGATCGACACCAACTCCGATCCCGACGAGGTCGAGTACGGCATCCCCTGCAACGATGACGCTATCTCCGCTGTCACCCTTATGTGCGAGCTCATGGCTGACGCCTGCCTCGCTGGCTCCGGTAAGGAGCAGGTCTCCGAGGCCGAGATGGCCGCTGAGCCCAAGGCCGAGTAAATCAGTCTTAGTTAATTCTTTTTCATCTCTTTGAAAGGAACCACAATGGCCCAGATTACCGCCGCTATGGTCAAGCAGCTCCGCGAGATGACCGACTCCCCGATGATGGAGTGCAAGAAGGCTCTCGTCGAGGCTGACGGCGACATGGACGCCGCTGTCGACGTTCTGCGTAAGAACGGCCTTGCCAAGGCTGCCAAGAAGGCTGGCCGTGAGACCAACGAGGGCGCTGTTGCCGCGTTCGTCTCCGAGGATGGCAAGACCGGCGCTCTGCTCGAGCTCTCCTGCGAGACCGACTTCGTTGGCTCCAACGCCAAGTTCACCGGCTTTGCTTCCAAGGTCGCTGAGGTTGTCGCTACCACCGAGCCTGCTGACGTCGACGCTCTGCTCGAGAAGCCGATGGGCGAGGAGACTGTTTCCTCCGAGCTCACCGAGATGATTCACATCATGGGCGAGAACATGAAGATCTCCCGCTTCGCTGCCCGCAAGGCCGAGAACGGCGCTCTCGCTTCTTACATCCACATGGGTGGTAAGATCGGCGTCCTCGTCGAGTTTGCTTTCGAGAAGGCCGAGACCGCTCAGGCTGAGTCCTTCAAGACCTTCGCTCACGACGTTGCCCTTCAGGTTGCCGCCGTCGCCCCGATCTGCGCTACCCGCGATCAGGTTCCGGCCGAGACCGTCGAGCACGAGAAGCAGATCTACATGGCTCAGGCTGCCGAGTCCGGCAAGCCCGAGGCCATTCAGGAGAAGATGGCTGTCGGCCGTCTGGAGAAGTTCTACAAGCAGTCCGTGCTCACCGAGCAGGAGTTCATCAAGGACAGCTCCCTCACCATCAAGAAGTACGCTGAGCAGGTCTCCAAGGAGCTCGGCGACACCATTACCGTCGTTGCCTTTGACCGTCTGGTCCGTGGCGAGTAAATAAGCTCTTGTAGCTGGTAATGAGCAGGCTGTGGGTTTTACTCACAGCCTGCTTTTTCATGGCTCTTCTTAGAGCCTTTGATAGAATGTTGAGAGTTCAATCTAAAGGAGGATCGCTTTGTCCGACATCCGATATAAACGCGTGCTTTTGAAGCTTTCCGGCGAAGCACTGATGGGCGACGGCCAATATGGCATCGACCCCAAGGTTACCGACCATCTTGCCAAGCAGGTCAAGGAGCTGCTCGCCGTTGGCCATGAGGTCGGCGTCGTTGTCGGCGGCGGCAATATTTTCCGCGGCATGGCCGGCGCTGCCGGTGGCATGGAGCGTGCTCAGGCCGACTACATGGGCATGCTGGCAACCGTTATGAACGCGCTCGCCCTGCAGGATGCCTTCGAGCATAACGATGTTCCCTGCCGCGTGATGAGCGCTATTCAGATGAACGAGATCTGCGAGCCCTATATTCGCCGTCGCGCCATCAACCACCTTTCCAAGGGTAACGTCGTTATTTTTGCCGCCGGTTCGGGCAATCCGTACTTTACGACCGACACCGCCGCGGCTCTTCGTGCGTGCGAGATCGGCGCCGAGATTCTGATCAAGGCTACCAAGGTCGACGGCATCTATGACAAGGATCCCGTCAAGTGCGCCGATGCCGTCCGCTTTGACAAGATCACCTACCATGAGGTGCTCGTCCGCGGTCTGCAGGTTATGGATTCCACGGCTACGGCACTGTGCCAAGATAACCGTATGCCGATTTTGGTCCTCAACATCGATGGCGAGGACACTGTCAAGCGCGCGCTCGCGGGTGAGCCCGTCGGCACGCTCGTCTATCAGGAGGATTAAGCATGGCAGAGAACATCACCGCCCATATGGACAAGTCGCTCGAGTCCCTCAAGCATAACTTCTCCAAGGTCCGTACCGGCCGCGCCAATGCCAACATTCTGTCCGACATCACCGTCGATTATTACGGTGTTCCCACGCCGGTCACGCAGGTTGCCGCCGTCAAGACCCCCGAGGCCCACATGCTGCTCATCGAGCCGTGGGACAAGGCACTCATCAATGCTATCGTCAAGGCCATCGGCGCTTCCGATCTGGGTATTACCCCCAACTCCGATGGCACCGTCGTTCGTCTTCCGTTCCCGGCTCCCACCGAGGAGCGCCGTCGCGAGCTCGTCAAGGAGTGCCGCGAGTACGCCGAGCAGGCCAAGGTGTCTATCCGTAACATCCGTCGCGACTTCAACAACAAGCTCGAGCGCGATGAGGAGCTCACCGAGGACGATGTCCGTCGCGAGCAGGCCAAGGTCCAGAAGCACACCGATGAGTATGTCGCCAAGGTCGAGGAGCTTCTGAAGGAAAAAGAAGCCGAGGTCATGGAGATCTAAGGTGCAATACGACGAGCATAAACTGGTCGAGTACTTTGCCGACGCCCCTGCGGGCGTCGGTTTTTCCGACCTTGACCTCAATAACATTCCGCACCATATCTCGTGCATTATGGACGGCAACGGTCGTTGGGCCACATCACGCGGTCTTGCACGCACCGAGGGCCACAAGGCGGGTATCGTCTCCCTTCGCGAGATTATTACCGCCTGCGTGCGTCTGGGCGTCGACGTGCTTTCTGCCTATGCGTTTTCGACCGAAAACTGGAATCGCCCTCAGCACGAAGTCAACGTTCTGATGCACCTGTTTGCCAAGACGTTCATCGACGAGCTGCCGCTTCTGAAGCGCGAAAACGTGCGCGTTGTCTTTTTGGGTGACATTTCCGCGCTGCCCAAGAAGACCCGCGACGTTTTTGAACGCGGTCTTGCCGAGTGCGCCAATCACACCGGCATGACGCTGGCGCTTGCCGTCAACTACGGCGCGCGTGCCGAGATTACCCGCGCTGTCCGTCAGATCGCACTCGACGCTGCCGCCGGTAAGATCGATCCTGCCGCAATTGATGACGACATGGTGGCTTCCCACCTCTATACCGCCGGCCTTCCCGATCCTGAGCTTGTGATTCGCACTTCTGGTGAGCTACGCCTTTCGAACTATCTGCTGTGGCAGGTGGCTTATTCCGAGTTCTACGTCACCGATACCTATTGGCCCGACTTTGATCGTTGGGGCCTTGTCGACGCCATTTTGGCCTATCAGGGCCGTGACCGTAGGTTTGGTGGTCTGAGCAAGACCGAGGAGGCTTAATCGTGTCCGATCGTCCCAAGGCATCTGCTCTCAAGACGCCTGCGCGCAAAGCTGCCACTGCGGGAGCGCCTGCAGCTAAGAGCGGCACCGGTTCGTGGCTGGCGGGCTTTATTACCCGTGCCGCCGCCGGTATCGTTTATGCCGTTGTCTTTATCCTGTGCCTGGTTTTGGGTATCGTGCCCACGGCCATCTTTGTTTCTGTCATGAGCGGTCTGTGCTGCTATGAGTTTTTCCGTATGACGAGGCTCGATGGCAAGATGGCTAACGAGCGCATGGGTATCGCTGCCGCCGTACTCTTTCCGCTGTCGGCGTTGGGCGATTCGATGTTGCTGAATGCCCTGCTTTTTGCCCTGATGCTCGCTGTGGGCATTTGGTATGTCTGGTCGCCGCGTACCCGCATCTCTGATGTGGCCGTGACGCTCATGGGTCCCATCTACACTGGCTTTATGCTGTCGGCTATCGTGCTGCTGCGCGATGCCGTGCCCGGTTTTGCCGGCGCCCTGCTTTCGGTGGGCGTTTGCGCGTCCCTTTGGGTCTCCGACTCGTTTGCCTACATCGTGGGTAGCCGTATCGGCAAGCACAAGATGGTTCCCAAGATCTCTCCCAAAAAGAGCTGGGAGGGGTTTGCCGGCGGCATCCTGGGCTCGGTTTTGATTTGGCTCATCCTGTGGGCGACGCATTCCTACAAGCTCAGCCTGCCCTATGCGCTGCTGTGCGGCGTGGTCGTGTCCATTCTGGGCGTTATCGGCGACCTTATCGAGTCGCGCATCAAGCGCGGCGTGGGCGTCAAGGATTCCGGCAACCTTATCCCGGGCCACGGCGGCATGCTCGATCGTAGCGATTCGCTTATCTTCGGCTGCATCACCGCGCAGCTGCTTTTGATGATCGGGGGCGTGCTGTAATGTCATTCCAGACGACGTATGGCTCCGATGGACGCCTTCGTGTTGCCATCCTGGGTTGTACGGGCTCTATCGGCACGCAGGCACTCGACGTGTGCCGTCAGCATGCCGATCGACTGCAGGTAACGGCGCTGTCCGTTAATTCCAGTACCTCCGAGCTTGTTGCCGCTGCCCGCGAGTTCTCGGTTTCGGCGGTTGCCGTGGCCGATGTCGCTCATGGCGATGACGCCGTGCTGCAGGAGTTGCCCGAGGGAACGAAGCTCGGCGTTGGCGCGCAGGCGGTTTGCGAGCTCGCGCGTCGCGACGATGTCGACTGCGTGCTCGTCGCTATTGTGGGTGCCGCCGGTCTCGAGGCGAGCCATGCGGCCTTGACCTCAAATAAGCGCCTTGCACTTGCCAACAAGGAGTCCCTCGTCGTCGGTGGCGACTTGCTTATGCCGTTGGCGCAACCGGGCCAGCTTATTCCAGTCGACTCTGAGCACTCCGCCATCTACCAGTGCTATCTGGGCGAGGACCCGCGCGAGGCTCATTGTATTTGGCTCACCTGCTCGGGCGGTCCGTTCTTTGGCCGAACACGCGACGAGCTCGATTGCGTGACGCGTGCCGATGCCCTCGCACATCCCACGTGGGCCATGGGTGCCAAGATCACCATCGACTCCGCCACCCTTATGAACAAGGGCCTGGAGCGCATTGAGGCCATGCATCTGTTTAACTGCGACCTCGATTTCATTAACGTGGTCGTGCAGCGTCAGTCCAAGATTCACTCTATGGTCGAGTTCGCTGACGGCTCCGTGATGGCGCATCTCGGTGCTTCCGACATGCGTATTCCCATCCAGTTCGCGTTCTCGTATCCCGAGCGTTGGGATACCCCGGCGCCTCGTATCGATTTTCGCGAGCTGGGACAGCTTACGTTTGATGCTGCCGACATGGATACCTTCCGCTGTCTGGCACTGGCCGAGCGTGCCGGCAAGACGGGTGGCACCATGCCGTGCGTGCTCAATGCCGCCAATGAGGTCGCCGTCGATGCCTTCCTGCACGATGGCTGCAGCTTTACCGATATCGATCGCATTGTGGAATCTTGCATGGATGCTCACGATGCGCAGACGGTCGATTCGTTTGAGCAACTTCACGACATTGATGCGTGGGCGCGTGAAAAGGCTGCGCAGGTGCTCGCCGCAACCCGTTCTTAACCCATAAGGATTGCTTTTTCGATTTATGGATACTGTTCTGAGCGTTCTTTCATCGGTTTTTTGGGGCCTGCTGATGCTTTCCGTCCTCGTGTTTTTGCACGAGGGCGGCCACTTTTTGGCGGCGCGTGCCTGCGGCGTCCGTGTGACCGAGTTCTTTTTGGGCCTGCCATGCCGCTTTGACATCCATTACACGTCGCGTCGCATTGGAACTAAGTTTGGCGTGACCCCGCTGCTGCTGGGTGGCTACGCTGCCATCTGCGGTATGGATCCGACCGACGTCTCGTGCGCCGATCGCGTGCTCGCGGCTATCTATCGTCATGGTCGCGTGACCGTTGCCGACCTTGCCGCCGAACTTGAGCTGTCCGAGGGGGATGTGCTCGAGGCATGTGCCTTGCTCTTGGGTTGGGGCTCCATCGCGCCCTGGTATGAGGAAGGGGAGAAGCCCTCGCCGAGCTACTATCCCACCAAGTATCAGACGCTGCCGCGAGACGCGGCGGGCTACACCACCTTTGACGGCCGCCGGTTCGATCGAGAGCATGCGACTGCCGAGGGCGATGTGTGGGAGCTGCCGTGCGGCGAGGCTGATTTCTTGGCGCAAGAGCGTTCGCACACTTATCTTGGCCAGGGTTTTCTCAAGCGCGCCTTTATGCTGCTCGCGGGCATTCTCGTCAATATCTTGACGGGCTTTTTGCTGCTTATGAGCATCTACTCTATTGCGGGTGTCACCGTGCCGATGGATACCAACGTGATCGGTCAGGTTGACGAGGGGTCTATTGCCGCCAAGGCGGGTATCGAGGGCGGCGACGCGATCCTTTCGGTCGACGGTGTCTCATGTTCCACTTGGATGGACGTCTACGATGCTATCGGCAAGGCTGCCGGTAAGGACGATATCGCCATCGAGTACGAGCGTGACGGCAAGCAGCATTCGACCACGGTTGCGCTCAAAGAGGACGAGCGCCTAGGTGTGTATGCCTCTACGCAGGTGGTCCGTTTAGACCCCATCACGTCGGCTCGCCTGTCTTTCTCCTATGTCGTGCAGACAGCGGAGGGCGTGATGCGCCTACTCCAGCCGCAGCATACGATGGAGATTCTCGACCAGTCCTCGTCGATCGTGGGCATCAGCGTCATGTCCTCTCAGGCGGCTGCTGCCGGCCCCGTAACGTTCCTGTCGTTTGCCGCGCTCATTTCGTTCTCGCTGGGTTTTATGAACTTGCTGGCCATCCCCCCGCTCGACGGCGGTAAGTTAGTCATCGAGATTATTCAAAAGATTGCGGGTCGCGAGCTGCCTCTCAAGGCTCAGACGATTGTGAGCTATGTGGGCATCGCGCTCTTCGCACTGCTGTTTGTCTATATGCTTCGTTCCGACATCCTTCGATTTATTCTGTAGGGGAGTGTTTGGATTGTCTTTAACCCATTCTTTGCCGCGCGAGCTGACGCGCCCCGTGCATGTGGGCGGCGTGCAGATCGGCGGCGGCGCGCCGGTGGTGGTTCAGTCTATGACCTGCACTGATACCGCTGATGCCCAGGTAACGCTTGGGCAGGTTCGCGCGTTGGCGCAGGCGGGCTGCGATATCGTGCGCGTGAGTGTACCCACCGAGGCCGCGCTCGAGGGCTTTCGTACCATCTGTGCTGAGTCCCCGGTGCCGATCGTCGCCGATATTCACTTTAACCATAAACTCGCCATTGGTGCCGTTGAGGCCGGTGCTGCCAAGCTGCGCATCAATCCCGGCAATATCGGCGATTGGGCCAAGGTTGACGCGGTGATCGATGCTGCTGGTGCCGCGGGCTGTGCGATTCGTATCGGCGTCAATGCCGGTTCACTCGAGCAGGATATCGCCGAGCGCGACGACCTCACGCAGCCCGAAAAGCTCGTGATGTCGAGCGAGCGTTTTGTCAAGCATTTTGAAGACCGCGGCTTTACCAACATTGTGCTTTCGGCCAAGGCCCATAGCGTGCAAACGACGCTTGATACCTATCGAGCCCTCTCGCGCGAGATTCCCCATGTTCCGCTTCACCTGGGCGTGACGGAGGCGGGGACCAAGCTGCAGGGCACTATCAAGAGCTCGGTGGGTCTGGGTATTCTGCTGTCCGAGGGCATCGGTGACACCATGCGCGTGTCGCTTACCGCCGATCCGGTTGAGGAGCCGCCGGTTGCCTGGGGTATTCTGCAGTCGCTGGGCCTGCGTCGCCGTGGCCCCGAGATTGTCTCGTGCCCCACGTGCGCCCGCTGCCAGGTTAACCTCATTCCCATCGCCGAGGAGGTCACCGAGCGGCTTAAGAACTACTCCGCGCCGCTTTCGATCGCTGTGATGGGATGTGCCGTTAATGGCCCCGGTGAGGCTTCTGATGCCGACCTGGGCGTTGCTTGCGGACGTGGTCAGGCCTTGCTCTTTTCGCATGGCCAGATCATTGGTAAAGTAGCTGAGGACCATATTGTCGACGCGCTTATGGCAGAGGTCGACAAACTTATTGAGGAGAAATAAATGACCCGAGCAATGTATATGTCTAAGCTCTATGCGCCGACGCTTAAAGAGGATCCGGCGGACGCTGAGCTCGCCAGCCACCGCCTGCTGCTCCGTGCCGGCATGATCCGCAAGGAGGCCGCCGGCCTGTATTCCTATCTGCCGCTCGCATGGCGCTCGATCCGCAAGATCGAGAACATCGTGCGCGACGAGATGGATGCCGCCGGTGCCCAGGAGCTCATGATGCCTATCATGGTCGATGCCGAGCTGTGGCGTGAGTCCGGCCGTATCGATGCCTATGGCAAGGAGCTCGTGCGCTTCGATGACCGTCACGGCCGTGAGTTCGTGCTGGGTCCCACCCACGAGGAGACTGTCACCGCCCTGGTGCGCAATGAACTGCGCTCCTATAAGCAGCTTCCCGTCAACCTCTACCACATCCAGGACAAGTTCCGTGACGAGTTCCGTCCCCGCTTTGGCCTGATGCGCGGTCGCGAGTTCATCATGAAGGACGCCTACAGCTTCTCCGCCACGCAGGAGAGCCTGCAGGAGGAGTACGACAAGATGAAGCAGGCCTATGCCAACATTTGCGAGCGCTGCTACATCAAGGCCCTGCCCGTTGTCGCCGACTCCGGCGAGATCGGTGGCGATACCTCCGTCGAGTATATGGCTTTGGCCGACGCCGGCGAGGCTTCGCTCGTCTACTGCGACGATTGCGGCTTCGCTGCCGACGATGAGGCCGCAAGCACCAAGGTCGTCGTGACTGAGGGCCCCGGCGACGGTACGCTCACCAAGGTCGAGACTCCGGGCATGGGCACCATTGAGGCCGTCGCCAAGTTCTTCGGTTTCCCCGAGAACGGTACGCGAAAGTCGCTGGCGCTCATCGATGCCGAGGGCAAGCCAGTCGTGGCCATTGTCCCGGGCGATCATGAGCTCAATGACTGCAAGGCCGAGCATGTCTTTGGCAAGGGTTATCGCATGATGACCGATGAGGAGCTCCAGACCTACGGTCTGCATAAGGGCTTTATCGGACCGGTTAACCTGCCCGAGGGCATTCGTCTGGTCTGCGACGAGAGCCTGCGCGAGTCCAAGCAGTGGGCCTGCGGTGCCAACGAGGTCGACTATCACTTTACCGGTGCCTGCCCCGAGCGCGACTTTACCGTCGACGAGTGGGCCGATCTGGTCACCGTTGTTGCCGGCGATCCCTGCCCGCACTGCGGCAAGCCGCTCTCTGCTGCCCGTGGCATCGAGGTCTCCCAGGTCTTCCAGCTGGGCACCAAGTATTCCGAGGCCATGGGTGCCACCTTTATGGATGAGGACGGTAAGGAGAAGCCGCTCATCATGGGTTGCTACGGCGTGGGCGTGTCCCGCTCGCTCGCTGCTGTCGTGGAGCAGCACAACGACGAGCACGGCATCGTCTGGCCGGTCTCCGTTGCTCCGTACGAGGTCGCGGTGATTCCGCTCGATCCCAAGAAGGAGGAGTGCGCTACCGTCTGCGAGCAGATCGTTGATGGCCTGTGCGCCGAGGGTATCGAGGTTGTCGTCGACGACCGCGACGAGCGTCCCGGCTTTAAGTTTGCCGACAGCGACCTTATGGGCTTCCCGTATCAGGTCGTTCTGGGTAAGCGTGGCCTTAAGAATGGCACCGTTGAGCTCAAGGACCGTGCCACGGGTGAGCGCGAGGATGTGGCGATCGACGAGGTCGTCGCCAAGGTCTCCGAGCTTGTGAAGGCAGCACGCCGTTAATCGACGATTTCGCTTGTAGTTCGATATACGGGACGGCCCCGCATTTCTCCAGATCGGGGAGATGCGGGGCCGTCCTTTTATCTTGTGGCATCCTCGATATCTAAAAGGAAAACCCCACAGCCCATGCGAGCTGCGGGGTTTTCCTTGTGACTCCGATGCGAAATAAATCGCTCAGATATTACTGATAATCGACGACGTCGATCCAGTTCTTCAGGAACTCATCGTTCACGTTGCGCTTACGAGCGAGCTCGGAAGCGGCGACGATGCTCGTCCACTGACGCACGACCTGCATGGGCATGTCGGCGCGGTCGCAGTAGAGCTCCAGGTAGGCCTCAGCCTGATCCTTGCTGTTGAGGGCAAAGAGCAGGTAGGTGGTGGCAACGTCGGCAGCAGGGGAGCCCTGGGTGGCGTGTGCCCAGTCGCACACATAGAGCTGGCCGTCGTCGCCGACGATGACGTTGGAGGGGTTGAAGTCGCCGTGGCAGACCTTGAACTCCTTGGTCATGCCGTCCAGACGCTCCTGAAGGTTGTAGCGCGTGGTGGCATTGAGCTGATCAAGGCTGTCGATCATGCGGGCGTACTTGTCGCGCTGACGGTTGAGCAGCGGGGAGGTGTAGCCGTGGATCTCGATCTGGAGGTCGACGAACATCTCGAGGTACTCACCAAAGCGCTGGGGCTCGGCAGTCATCTTCTCGGCAAGGGTGGTGCCCGGAACCTTCTCGGTCACGAGCGCCCAGCCGTTGGCGTTCTCGAGCTGGGAAACCTCGAGCGCCTTGGGGCTGCGGATGCCGCACTCATTGATGCGGGCAAGATTCAAAGCCTCGTTGAACACGTCGGAGACAGGCTTGGTCTCGTTAAAGACCTTGACGATCTTGTCGCCCAGGTCGTAAACGACCTTGTTGCCACGGCGGACGAGCTCGGTCTTGGAATCGGGTAGCAGCATGGTTGCATCCTTTCAACGATGCGATAGAAGCGACGGCGGGGGTGTGTGTAACACCCGTGCACCCCCGCCGTTAAAAACCGTGCTAAAACTAGCAGACGGCGTAATCCTGGGGCTCGCGGCCGTAGTAGGCGTCCAGGTAGAGCTCCTTGATCTCGCTCATGAGCGGGTAGCGCGGGTTGGCGCCGGTGCACTGGTCGTTGAATGCCTGCTCGGTCATCTCGTCGAGGGTGTCGAGGAAGTACTGCTCGTCGACACCGTAGTCGGCGATGGTCTTCTTGACGCCGATGAAGTCCTTGAGCTCCTCGAGCTTCGTGATGAAGTTCTCGAAGACCTCCTTGTCGTCCTTGCCCTCGATGCCGCAGTACTTGGCCATCTCGGCGTAGTTGTGCAGCGCGTTGGGGTAAGGATACTGGGAGAAGGTACCCATCTTGACGGGAGCCTCGGCGGCGTTGTAGCGCATGACGCGGGTCAGGATGACGGCGTTTGCGAGGCCGTGGGGCAGGTGATGGAAAGCGCCGAGCTTGTGGGCCATGGAGTGGTTGAGGCCCAGGAAGGCGTTGGCGAAGGCCATACCGGCCATGCAGGAGGCGTTGTGCATCTCCTCGCGGGCATGCGGGTCCTTGGCGCCGTTCGTGAAGCTGGAGGGCAGGTTCTCAAAGACGAGCTTGGCAGCGCGCTCGGAGAGGCCCTTGGTGTAGTCGGAAGCCATGATGGAGACGTAGGACTCGATGGCGTGGGTCATGACGTCGATGCCGGAGGCGGCGGTCAGGCCGCGCGGGGCGGTCATGCAGTTGTCGGCGTCGACGATAGCCATGTTGGGGAGCAGCGCGTAGTCGGCGAGCGGCCACTTGATGCCGGTCTCCTTATCGGTGATGATGGCGAACGGCGTGCACTCGGAGCCGGTACCCGAGGAGGTCGGGACGGCGACGAAGTAGGCCTTCTTGCCCATCTCGGGGAAGGTGAAGATACGCTTGCGGATGTCCATGAAGTCCATGGCCATGTCCTCAAACTTGCACTCGGGGTGCTCGTACATCATCCACATGATCTTGCCGGCGTCCATAGCGGAGCCACCGCCGACGGCGATGATGACGTCCGGCTCAAAGAGAGCCATCTGCTTGGCGCCGCGACGTGCGCACTGCAGCGACGGATCGGGCTCGACGTCGTAGAAGCAGTCGTGGGCAATGCCCATCTCGTCGAGCTTGGCCTCGATGGCGCGGGTGTTGCCATTCTTGAAGAGGAACTGGTCGGTGACGATGAAGGCGCGCTTCTTGCCCATGACGTTGCCCAGCTCGTCGAGGGCGACGGGCGTGGAACCCTTCTTGAAGTAGACCTTCTCGGGAGCGCGGAACCACAGCATGTTCTCACGGCGCTCGGCCACAGTCTTAACGTTGATCAAGTGCTTCACCCCAACGTTCTCGGAGACGGAGTTGCCGCCCCAGGAGCCGCAGCCCAGGGTCAGAGACGGCTTCATGCCAAAGTTGTACAGGTCACCGATGCCGCCGTGCGAGGACGGGGTGTTGATGACGATACGGCAGGCCTTCATGACGTGCTCGAACAGGCTGATCTTCTCGGCCTGAGCGGGGTGCACGTACAGAGAGGCGGTGTGGCCCGGGCCACCGGCGAGCACCAGGTGCTCGGCCTTGTCGACGGCCTCCTGGAAGTCCTTGGCGTGGTACATGGCCAGGACCGGGGAGAGCTTCTCGTGGGAGAACTCCTCCTTGGCGGGGTCGGTGGAGGTGACCTCGGCGATCAGGATCTTGGTCTTGGCGGGAACCTCGATGCCGGCGAGCTCGGCGATCTTGGCGGCGGCCATGCCGGGGATGCGGTGATCGAGAGCGCCGTTCTTGAACATGGCGGCACGCAGGGCCTCCATCTCGGCACCCTGCTTGACGAAGTAGCAGCCGCGCTTCTGGAACTCGGCCTTGACCTGGTCATAGATGGTGTCGATGACGGTCACGGACTGCTCGGAAGCGCAGATCATGCCGTTGTCGAAGGTCTTGGAGTGGATGATGGAGTTGACGGCGAGCAGCACGTCGGCGGTGTCGTCGATGACGACCGGGGTGTTACCGGCGCCAACGCCCAGGGCGGGCTTGCCCGAGGAGTAAGCGGCCTTGACCATGCCCGGGCCACCGGTGGCGAGGATGATGTCGACGTCGCGCATGACCATGTTGGTCAGCTCGATGGAGGGGACATCGACCCAGCCGATGATGCCCTCGGGGGCGCCGGCCTTGACGGCGGCGTCAAGCACGAGCTTGGCGGCGGCGATGGTGCACTTGGCGGCTGCCGGGTGCGGGGAGATGATGATGGCGTTGCGGGTCTTCAGGCAGATCAGCGTCTTGAAGATCGCGGTGGAGGTGGGGTTGGTCGTCGGGATGACGGCGCCCACGATGCCGATGGGCTCGGCGATCTTGGTGATGCCGTAAGCCTCGTCGCGCTCCAGGACACCACAGGTCTTGGTGTTCTTGTAAGCGTTGTAGATGTACTCTGCGGCGTAGTGGTTCTTGATGACCTTGTCCTCAAGAACGCCGCGGCCGGTCTCCTCGATGGCCAACTTCGCCAACGGGATACGAGCCTTGTTGGCGGCCATGGCGGCCTCATAGAAGATCTTGTCGACCTGCTCCTGCGTGTACGTAGCAAAAAGCGCCTGGGCCTCTCGCATCTGAGCGAGCTTAGCCTCAAGCGCCTCTACGTTGTCCACAATTGCGGGAGTAGTGTTTTCCGGTGACTTTTTCACCATTTGTGTCTCCTTGCGATCGGAGATTTACCCTACGCCTTGCATGATAGCAAGAAATTATTCGGCGAACGGTAAGATTCCCGTAAAAGGCATACTAAAACGCTTCAATATACTGAAGCGTTTTAACTAAAACTATCTGCCTGCTGCATCGCCCCGCTCATTGGGGACAGGCTCTCATGAGTATTTCAATGGGAAAACGGGACATCTGTTTGATAATCGCTATTCGCGGGTCGCGGTTGAGTCGGACACACAGGCGGTGCAGCTACTCGATTACATCCATTTCAATCCCGTGTAAGGTGCGTCCGACTCGCTCGAGGCGTACCGTCAGTTACAAGGCATACCAGCTGCGCTATGATCCCTTTGACATCTGCAAACCCTCATATAAGTCTGTCCCCAATGAGTGCAAAAAGGCGCCCTCCGTAGGGGAGGACGCCTTTGGTAAGTTCTATATGAACGCGAGGTCTTTGACCCGGAGAGTCCGAGGTACTTGTTGGTAAGACCTTATTTAGGAGCGCGCAACCTTGCCGGACTTGAGGCAGGTGGAGCAAACGTTCATCTTGCGACGGTGACCATCGACGACGACGTAGACGCGCTGGATGTTGGGGCGGAACTTACGGTTGGTGACGCGGTGAGAGTGGCTGATGGAGCGACCGGCAACGGGGTGCTTACCGCAAACTTCGCAAACTTTGGACATAACTGACCCTCCTTGGGCGACAAACGAACATGTCGCGTTAACAAACAAGCCTGAACTATAGCACAGAAGTCACTCCCTGTGCGCAATCTACACAGAGATATTCCTCTTTTGGCGATAGTGCTCACGCCACGGCCCTGGACGTAGATCCGATTTGCGTGCAGCAGAGGGGATTATGCCAGCTCGTGCGTGCGTTTTCAAGCTCGTCCCACAAATATATATAGGTTTATTGGGCTTTGGGCTCCGTTTACGGATTGCTCTGTATTTATGCTCGCAATTAAGCTCGAGGTTGGCTACACTATCCCTTGACCATTAAAGGGGTACGAGATACCCACATGGAATTACATAGCTGCCAAAGAGCAGCCCTTCCTGTGGGTGTCTCGTCCGCTTTAAGCGGTCGGGCATCTATTTTTTTGACTGTGTCAGCAGTCAAGACATGTGAGGAAGGAGATCGATGGGCACGACTTCCCCCAAGGCGGTCATCATGGACGAGACCGCCGTCAATCGAGCGATGACCCGCATCGCGCACGAGATTCTCGAGCGCAACGAGGGCTGTGAAGACCTCGCTCTGGTCGGCATCGTCACGCGCGGCGACCTTCTGGCAAAGAAGCTCGCCGAGGAGATCAAGGAGATCGAGGGCGTCGACGTTCCGCTCGGCAGCCTCGATATCAGCTTCTACCGCGATGACTACGCTACCAATTTCGCTCCCGCGATCCACGCCACCAACATTCCCTTCAGCGTCGATGGCAAACGCGTCGTTTTGGTGGACGACATCCTGTACACGGGTCGTACCATCCGCGCCGCTCTAGACGCCGTCATGGACCTGGGCCGTCCGAGCCGCATTGAGCTGGCAGTTCTCGTTGACCGCGGTCACCGCGAGCTCCCCATCTCGCCGGACTTTGTCGGCAAGAACGTTCCCTCGTCGCATGAGGAGAACGTGCACCTATATATGAAGGAAGTCGACGGCCACACCGCTGTCGAGATTAACGACGTCGCGCCGGGTTCCCACGTGGGCTCCGCGCCGCTGGGAGGTGAGTAGTACCGTGGCGTTCAACCATAAGCACCTGATCGACATTACCGAGTACTCCGAAGAGGACATCAAGCTCATCCTCGAGACCGCCAAGGCGTTCTCCGAGGTCAACGAGCGTGCCATCAAGAAGGTCCCTACGCTCAAGGGCAAGACCATCGTCAACATGTTCAACGAGCCCTCGACGCGCACCCGCAGCTCCTTCGAGCTCGCCGAGAAGCGTCTTTCGGCCGACAGCCTCAACTTTGGCGGCTCCTCGACCTCCACGGTCAAGGGCGAGAGCCTCGTCGACACCGTCGAGACCCTCAACGCCTACAAGATCGACTGCATCGTCGTGCGCGATAAGCACGCCGGTGCTCCCTACATCGTCACGCAGAACTCGCCCGCGAGCGTCATCTGCGCCGGTGACGGCAAGCACAACCATCCCACGCAGGCCCTGCTCGACCTGTACACCATCTGGGAGCACAAGGGTGACTTCCACGGTCTGAAGGTCGCCGTCGTCGGCGATATCGCGCACTCCCGCGTCTGCGGCTCGCTGATCCCCGCCCTTAAGATCATGGGCTGCGAGACCTACGCCGTCGCCCCCGGCACGCTGCTGCCGCCGGCGCCCGAGGTCCTGGGCTGCGACCACGTGACGAGCGACCTCGATTCCGTCCTGCCCGAGCTGGACGTCGTCTACATGCTGCGCGTGCAGCAGGAGCGTCTCGAGGGTGCCCCGTTCCCGACCATTCGTGAGTACCACAAGCTCTTCGGCCTGACCAAGGACCGCGAGAAGCTCATGAAGCCCGACGCGATTATCTGCCACCCGGGCCCCATCAACCGCGGCGTCGAGTTCGATTCCTATATGGCCGACCACCCGCAACGCTCCGTCATCCTGGAGCAGGTCTACGCCGGTATCTGCGTGCGTATGGCTATCCTGTATCTGCTGCTTGGAGGTGCCGATAATGGCCTTGCTTCTTAAGAATGCCCACGTCGTCGACCCGTCCGTCGAGCTTGACGGTGTCGTTGACGTCCTGATTGACGGCGACAAGATCGCCGAGGTCGGCGAGAATCTCGCCGTCGAGGGAGCCGGGGTCCGAGACCTTTCCGGCAAGTACCTCGTCCCCGGCCTGGTGGATATGCACGTTCACCTTCGCGAGCCCGGCTACGAGGTCAAAGAGGACATCGAGAGCGGTACCCGCGCAGCTGCCAAGGGCGGCTTTACCGGCGTGTGCTCCATGCCCAACACCGATCCCGTCACCGATAACGGTACCGTCGTGGAGTTCGTCAAGTCCCGCGCTGCCGAGGTCGGTCACTGCCGCGTCTATCCGTCGGGCGCCATGACCCGCGGTCTTAAGGGCGAGGCCATGTCCGAGATGGGCGATATGGTCGCCCACGGCGCCGTCGCCTTCACCGACGACGGTCGCGGCGTGCAGGGTGCGGGCATGCTCCGTCGCTGCATGGACTACGGCAAGATGTTCGGCAAGGTCTTTATGAGCCACTGCCAGGACGAGGATCTGGTCGGCCACGGCCAGATCAACGAGGGCAAGGTCTCGACCCGTCTGGCTCTCGAGGGTTGGCCGGCTGCCGGCGAGGAGCTCCAGATCGCCCGCGACATCGAGATCGCCAAGCTGACTGGTGCCAAGCTGCACATTCAGCACATCTCCACCGCCCATGGCCTGGAGATCGTGCGTGCCGGTAAGGCCGCTGGCGTTCAGGTTACCTGTGAGGCCACCCCGCATCACATGTTCCTGACCGAGAACGACCTGGACGAGACCTACAACACCTCGCTCAAGGTCAATCCGCCGCTGCGTACCGAGGAGGATGCCGAGGCCATCCGTCAGGGCGTCATCGACGGCACCGTCGACGTTATCGTCACCGATCACGCTCCCCACACCCCGTGGGAGAAGGCCCGCGAGTTCGAGCTTGCGCCCTTTGGCATGATCGGTCTCGAGACCTCGCTGTCGCTCGTGCTCACCGAGCTGGTCAACACGGGCAAGATGAGCATGGGCCGTATGGTCGAGCTCATGGCCATCAAGCCGCGTGAGATCCTGGGCCTCGACCAGGTTCAGGTCAAGGCGGGCTCCGTTGCCGACCTGACCGTGTTCGACCCCTCTGCCACCTGGACGGTCGGCGAGGACGGTTACGAGTCGCGCGCCGAGAACTCCGGTTTTGCCGGCCGCACGCTTACCGGTCGTGCCACCGATGTGTTTGTCGGCGGTAAGCAGACGCTCGCCGACGGCTGCATCTGCTAGCATAGCCTTATCGCTTTTGTGCGCGGTGCCCTTGCGGTGCCGCGCTTTCTGTTCGTTTTGACCATGCAACCGCATGGGGGATTGGAGCGTTTATGCCCACACCTTCCACTGCACGCATGCACGACTTCGAGGTCGTCTCGAACCAGGAGATCGCCGACGGCATCTTCTCGCTCGTCGTCTCGGCCCCCAAGCTTGCAAGTGCGCTCAAGCCCGGTCAGTTTGTGAACATTGCCGTGCCCGGCGATGCGTCCTCGCTGCTTCGCGTGCCCCTGAGCTTCTATCGCGCCGACGCCCAGGCCGGTACCGTCGAGCTGTGGTACGCCGTCGTGGGTGACGACACCCGTCGTCTGTCGCAGATGGCCCCCGGCTCCAAGTCCAACCTGTTGGGCCCTGGCGGCCGCGGCTGGCTTGTTCCCGAGGGCACCAGGAAGGCCCTGCTCGTCGCCGGTGGCATCGGCGTTCCGCCTGTGCTGTGTCTTGCCGGTATGCTTGCCGAGCAGGGCGTGGATGTTGACGTGTGCCTGGGCTTTGGCACCGCTTCCAAGGCCGTGGGTGTCGATGAGTTCCGCGCGCTGGGCGCCACGGTTAACGTTTGCACCGACGACGGCTCGCTCGGCACGCACGGTTTTTGCACCGATCCTGCCGCCGAGCTGCTCGGCGAGGGCGGCTACGACTACGTCGCCAGCTGCGGCCCCGCTGTCATGATGAAGAAAGTCGCCGCCGCTGCCGCCGAGGCCGGTGCGTACTGCGAGGTGTCGCTTGAGCGCATGATGAGCTGTGGCTTTGGCGCCTGCAACACCTGCAATGTCGAGACGGTCGACGGTATGAAGGGTGCTTGCATGTGCGGCCCCGTGTTCGATGCTTCCAAGGTGGTGGTCTTCTAGTGGGTACCGTGAACATGGCCGTCGATTTCGGCGGCGTCAAGATGCAGAACCCCATCAACACCGCAGCCGGTACTTTTGGTTACGGTTGGCAGTTCCAGAACTTCTTTGATGTTTCCCAGCTGGGCGCCATCACCACCAAGGGTTGCGCTGCCGAGCCCTGGCCCGGCAACCCCGCGCCCCGCATGGCCGAGATCCCCGGCGGTATGATTAACTCCGTGGGCCTTCAGAACCCCGGCGTGGCCGCCTTTGCCCGCGAGTCCGGTCCGTGGCTCGAACAGCTGTCCAAGGACGGCTGCCAGGTCATCTGTCAGGTTGCCGGCCACTCCGTTGACGAGTTTGTCCGCGCGCTCGAGATGTATGTCGAGCTGTGCCCCTGGGCTGCCGGCTACGAGATCAACGTGAGCTGCCCTAATATCGCCGCCGGCGGTGCCGCCATGGGCTCTACGCCCGAGGGCGCCTCATCCGTTATGGCTGCCTGCCGCAAGGTGACCGATAAGCCGCTGTTCGTGAAGATGGCGCCGGTCAACGTCGCCGAGATTGCCAAGGCCCTCGAGGCTGCCGGCGCCGACGGCCTTTCGGTCATCAACTCCATTCAGGGCATGGCCATCGACGTCCATACCCGCAAGTCCCGCGTGGCCAAGCCCAAGGGCGGCCTTTCGGGCCCGCTGTGCCACCACATCGCCGTGCGCATGGTCTGGGAGGTTGCCCAGGCCGTCGATATCCCCATCAACGGCGTCGGCGGTGTCATGACCGGCGAGGATGCGGCCGAGTTTATCCTGGCCGGCGCCACCTGCGTGTCGGTCGGCATGGCCAACTTCGTCGATCCGTGCGCTTCGCTCAAGATCGCGCACGAGCTCGAGGCCTGGGCTGAGTCCCAGGGCGTGAAGGACATCAACGAACTGGTAGGTGCTTTCGAATGCTAGAGACCGATGCCCGCGACCGCGTAATCGTCGCCCTCGACTGCGACCGCGAGCGTGCGCTCGAGCTCGCCCACGAGCTTTCTGGTCATGCCGCTTGGCTCAAAGTTGGCATGACGCTCTATTACGCTGAGGGCCCCGAGATCGTCAAGACCTTTAAGGACCTGGGCTTTAAGGTCTTCCTTGACCTTAAGTTCCATGATATTCCGCATCAGGTTCGCGGTGCCGCCCGTTCGGCCTCGCTTGCCGGTGCCGACCTGCTCTCGGTTCACGGCTTGGGTTCGGGCGCCATGCTCGCTGCCTGCCGCGAGGGTGCCGAGGAGGCGCGCGAGGACCGCGCCAAGCTCGTCGCCATCACCGTGCTCACGAGCATGAATCAGGATGCCTTGAGCGAGATCGGCGTCGAGTCGCCCGTGGCCGAGGAGGCCGCCCGCCTGGCAAAGCTCGCTCAGGCCAACGGCATCGATGGCATCGTGTGCTCGCCGATGGAGGCTCACGACATGCGTGAGCTGCTGGGCCCTGATGCCCTGATCGTGACTCCGGGTGTGCGTCCGGTGGGTGCCGCCCTTGGTGACCAGTCCCGCGTGGCGACGCCTTCCCAGGCTATCGAGCGCGGTGCGAGCCACATTGTGGTGGGCCGTCCCATCACCGGCGCCGACGATCCGGTTGCCGCCTTTGACGCCATTGTCGCCGAGCTGGTCGAAAACGTCGCGTAAAAGATTCCCCTAAGTCACCACTTTTGGGTCTCATTAGCACAAATTAGCCCCTGTGCCTGCGTAAACTTTCCCATCCTTTGTGTGGAATCGCAGGTCAGGGGCTTAACTTTGGGCGCAGTATATTGCACTTTTTGCGGGTATCGTCTAACCTATGGAGCCGCGATTGGGCATTTTGTACGTTCTACGTGCTAAAATGCCAATTATTGAATCAGATATAACCCAACTATTTGGAGGTACGAATGGCACTCCCTCAGCTTACCGATGAGCAGCGCAAGCAGGCTCTTGAGAAGGCTGCTGCCGCACGTCACGCCCGCGCTGAGCTTCGCGAGCAGATCAAGAAGGGCGAGAAGTCCCTCGAGTCCGTGCTCAACTCCGATGACCCCATTGCTTCCCGCATGAAGGTTTCCACCCTCATCGAGTCTCTTCCTGGTTATGGCAAGGCCAAGGCCGCCAAGATCATGGAGGAGCTCGGTATCTCCGCTACCCGTCGCGTCCAGGGCCTCGGCGTCCGTCAGCGCGAGCAGCTCCTCGAGCAGCTGACCAAATAAGTGAGCGCTCAGGATTCCAAGCTCTTTGTGATTTCTGGACCGTCAGGCGCAGGCAAGGGTACGCTCGTCACTCGTGTGCGCGAGCGCCGCTCGAACCTGGGCCTGACGGTTTCGGCTACCACGCGAGCACCACGCAAAGGTGAGGTCGACGGCGTCAACTACTTTTTTCTGACGCGCGAGGAGTTCGACCGCCGCGTGGCAAACGGTGAGTTTGTTGAGTGGGCCGAGGTCCACGGTAACTGCTACGGCACATTGGTGAGCGAGGTCACATCCAAGCTCGCCTCGGGCGCGTCTCTGATTTTGGAGATCGATGTCCAGGGCGCCCTGCAGGTGAAGGAGCGTTTCCCCGAGGCCGTGCTGATCTTTATCAAGCCGCCTTCGCTTGAGGTACTCCGCGAGCGTCTAGTCGGTCGCGGTACCGAGACGCCCGAGACGATTGAGCTGCGTATGGCAAACGCCGCCGATGAGCTTGCCCTTGCCGACCGCTACGACGACGTCGTGGTTAATGACGATCTCGACCGCGCGACCGATGAGCTCGTTCGCGTTCTCGATATGCATGAAAGGATCTGAGGTCCGTGTCCGTTGTAAAGCCTTGCATTGACGATCTTCTGGAGAAGACCGATCACAACCGCTTCCTGCTTGCTTCGCTTGCCTCCAAGCGCGCCTGCGATATTAACAGCATGCTGCGTGGCCAGCACAACCGCGTGCTTGCCGTCCAGGATGTCGATGACATCACCATCGGGCTTTCCGGTGCCGATACCATTTCGATGGCTATGGACGAGATTGTCGACGGCGACATCTCTTACGACGAGGCCCGTTACGAGAAGGCGCTCGGCCACAAGGTTGCTGAAGCCTAAATGGCGGCTCGCGTCTGCCTGGTCCACTATCACGAGGTTGGACTGAAGGGTAAGAACCGCGCACATTTTGAGCATATCCTCATGGATAACATCAAGGCGGCCTTGGCCGCCTTTTCCGTGAATGCCGTGTCTCGAATTTCCGGTTATATTCTCGTGACCTTTAACGAGCATCAGGCCGACGAGGCGGCGCGTGTCATTCGCACCGTTCCCGGCGTTGCTCGCGTGTCTTTGGCGTATCACACCAATCGCGACCCTCAGGAGTACTGTGCCGCCGCCGTGAAGGCGCTGCGCGAGTTTGGTTCCTTCGATTCGTTTAAGGTGCACGCCAAGCGCTCCAATACCGACTATGAGCTCACCTCGATTGACATCAATCGTCAGGTGGGCGAGGTGCTGTGCGAGGCCTTCCCCGATAAAAAGGTTCAAATGCACGACCCCGATGCGATGGTGCACGTACTGGTGGTCCAGGGTAGCGTTTATGTGTACGCGCGCTCCGAGCGCGGCGTGGGCGGTCTGCCGGTGGGTTCTGCCGGCAAGGTCGTGACGCTGCTGTCGTCGGGTATCGATTCTCCGGTGGCGACCTGGATGCTCGCGCGTCGCGGCGCGGTGTGCGTGCCGGTACATTTCTCTGGTCGTCCGCAGACGCCCGATACGAGCGAGTATTTGGTGCAGGACATCATCCGTGCGCTTGAGCCGGGTGTCCAGATCGGCCGCCTGTACGTGGTGCCGTTTGGCGACTGCCAGCGTGAGATTTCGGTCACCTGTCCCAGCAATCTGCGCGTGATCATGTATCGCCGCATTATGTATTCGGTTGCCGAGCGCATTGCACACATCGAGGGCGCCAAGGCCATCGTTACAGGCGAATCGCTTGGGCAGGTTGCCTCCCAAACGCTTGAGAACATCATGGCCGTCAACGAGGCCGTGAAGATCCCCGTGTTCCGCCCTCTCATCGGTTCGGACAAGCAGGAGATCATCGCGCGCGCCGAGGAGATCGGTACGTTCGATATCTCGACTGAGGCCGCTCCCGACTGCTGCACGCTCTTTATGCCGCGCCGTCCCGAGACGCACGCTAAACTCGATGCCGTGCATGAGGCCTGGGAGTTGTTCGATCACGAGGAGATGATCGAGCGCCTGCTCAAGCAGACCGAGTACATCGACTTCGAGAGCAACACGTATAAGGCCCCCAAGACCTTAAAATGCAAACATTCGGAGCTTGCTCCGCGTGAGATTTACCAAGATCACGAGTAAATTTGTGCATAGACCGACGATGCGCCTGCATCGTCGGTCTTTTGCTATCTGGGCATTTTGCGGCTAAGTGTTCATTTGCTGACGTGTGCCTGAATAAATGGACAGATTTGTGCAAGGTTTTGGTCGGTTTTTGGTTTGACCGCTAAAACCGGTTTTGGAGCGTAGCTGTTGCGGAGTTCCTTTCCTGACACGATGGTGTTGGGAGGTTTTGCTATGGCGCAGCGCGAACAACACGAACGGGTCAAAAAGATGGACCGCTGGGCGGACAAGCTGTTCGGTCATAAGGCGGTGGTCGTGGCGATACTGGTCGTCATTGCGATGGCGAGCGGCTTGGCGATGGCGAACCTTGGCGGCGGTGCCGGCGGCGTGTCGTTTGAGCGCACTGACGGTTCAGACTCGTTGGTGGAGCCGGGATCCGGCGATGCCTCGAGCGGAAAGACATCCGAAGGCTCTTCGTCTAAGGCGTCTGCCGCGGCAGAAGTCTATGTCGATGTTGATGGCGCTGTTGTGTCGCCCGGTGTATACAGGCTCAAAGACGGCGCGCGGGTGGCTCAGGCGATTGATGCCGCCGGCGGGCTGGCGCCTGAGGCAGACGTTACGGGGCTCAATCGGGCATCTAAGGTCGTCGATGGACAGAAGATTCACGTTCCAACGGTAGGGGAGCAGCAGACGTCCATTGCGGAAACCGGTGTTGATGGTGGGGCTTTCGCATCATCGGGCGTGAGTGGCGCAACAGGCCTAGTAAATATCAATACGGCAAGCGCGGCAGAACTGCAGACGCTCTCGGGCATCGGTCCCTCCATGGCACAGTCGATTATCGATGAGCGGACAAAGAACGGTGCTTTTGCCTCGGTTGACGATCTGATGCGTGTATCGGGAATCGGCGAGAAGAAGCTTGCCAAAATCAAAGATTGCATCTGCGTATGAGTGCGACCGAGCGCGAGCATGTGATGCCTCCGCGGCCTCTGATGCCGTGGACGATGGCCCTGTGTGCCGGCATGTGCATGAGCTGCGCCTCGGTGCTCAACGTGGCCGCTGATGCGCTGCTGAGGGAGCAGGCGCCGGCGGTCGGGCTGCTATGGGCCATTCCCGTTGCGACGACGGTATTCGTTGTGCCGGCTCAATCTTGTGCGCGGCTTGCCCCTTTGAAGCGGTGGTTGTATGCCGCGTCCGTCGGTCTCGTGGCGGGAGCGGTCGTCTCGGCGTGGTGGGCTGTGGGTGCGCTCAGCGCCTCGAAGGCGCTCGACGGTCGAGCGGCAAGCGGCCTCGAGTTTATCGTGCAGGGCGATCCATCCATAAACGACGACGTGTATTCCTATACCTGCGAGGCACGCGCGGACGGTAAGAACTTGGCAACGGTTCGCCTATCGTGCGACCGCGAGCTCAAGGTCGGGGCGTACGTGCGTGTTATCGGTCGCGTTTCACGTTTTGAGAACGATGCGTATGGACGATCGCGCGTGCTCCGAGGCGAGGTGCGCAAGGTTAAAGTCGTTCGGATTGTGTCGGCCGATGAGGGCTCTCCGGGACCGCTGCTTCGGCTGCGAAATGGGCTGCTTGCGTCCATCGCGCCTGCGACCGACCCGGCGCGTGCACTCATAGCCGGTGTCGTCTGCGGTCGTTCGGCCGAACTGCGCGCCCAGCCGGCGGGCGACTGGTTTTCGGTGACGGGAACGGCGCATCTTATAGCCGTCTCCGGCAGCCATTTGGCTATCGTGGGATTTGTAATCGAGGGTGTATTGCAAAAGACTCGCTGCTCACGTGGTGTTCAGCGGGCGATATTGGCGATGGCGCTTGTGGGCTACACTGCCTTTACGGGCGCGTCTCCCTCGGCCGTGCGCGCGTGCTGCATGGTGTTCGCGACGCTTGTCGTAAACGGCGCGGGGCGTCGCCGGCACGGCGCATCGGCACTCTTCGTAACCATGTCCATCTTTGTGCTACTGCGGCCGACGGTGCTGTTCGAGATGGGCTTTCAGCTCTCGTGTGCCAGCGTCTTAGCCATTCTGTGCTTTTGCCCCTATGCGACCTACGCTTTGGGTGAGCTGGGTGTGCCATCGGGCGTTGCCAACATACTTTCCGTCACGCTGTGCTCGCAACTGGCAACACTTCCCATTACCATTCCTGCCTTCGGTACGTTCTCGCTCATTGCTCCGCTGGCAAATGCAGTCATCGGTCCGGTGGTGAGCGTACTGCTTGCTGTGTCGATCGTGCTGGTTCCCTTTTCGCTCGTGGAACCGTTGCGGATTTGGGCGCTCGTTGTGCCCATGGTTGCCGCCCGTTGCGCACTGTTCTTCGAGCAGCTGTTTGCCGCCGTGCCTGGTGCATCTGTGAGTGTGCCGCCCGATAGCATGTGGATTTACCTAGTGCCGTGTTTGCTGGCGGTTCTGTTGGTCTGGTGGCCGCGTCCCCGTGCACGTCCTATGGCGGTGGGGCTTTCATGCCTGGTGCTCTTGGCTGCGATTCCGTACGTCTACTGGGATCGATTCGCTCCGCCTTCGGTGACGGTGCTCGATGTGGGCCAGGCGGATGCGATTCTTATCCGCCAGGGCGACGCATTAGCACTCGTCGACTGCGGACTCGATGAGCGCGTGGTAGCGGCGTTGGTTCGCAATAACGTGCACCATATCGATGCCGTCTTTGTGACGCATTGGGATGAGGATCACTGGGGTGGTCTACCTGCCGTGCTCGAACAGTTTTCGGTCGGAACGATTGCCGTGGCGGCGGATGCGTTGGAGGATGCTCCTGCCGAGGTATTGAATCGACCTGGCGTTGAGTATCGGCAGGTGCGCCGTGGGGATACGGTCGACATCGGCTCATTTTGTGCCCGCGTGATGTGGCCGTTCGAGTCCGTAGATGGCGAGGGAAATGAGGACTCGCTTGTCCTGCTACTCTCTTATGTTCAGGAAGGCAAGAGCCTGCGTATGCTCCTCACTGGTGATGCCGAGCTCGACCAAGAACGGGAATTCGTGCAGGAGGTGGGGGATATCGATGTCCTTAAACTTGGGCATCACGGCTCCAAGGTTTCAGTCGATGGTGAGTTGCTGGATGTCCTGAGACCCGAGCTTTCCCTCGCGAGCGCCGGCAAGGGGAATCGATACGGTCATCCGTCGGATGCCTGCATCGATGCCGTTCAGGAAGCGGGTGGTGCGTTCGCATGCACCATCGAACACGGTGATATCACCATCAGCCCGACCGCAAAGGGCTTTGCGATGCGATGCCAGCGACCGTGACGACGTCGATGGCGTGTGGTGGGCCCCTGGGCTAAAATGGCACGGAACGAATGCGAAGGCCTGCGGGAGGGGAGCGCAATGTCCGAAACCGGTCTGCTGCCGGCATATCTGATCGTCGGTATCGACGGAGTCAAGCGCGATCACGCCGTCTCGCGTATGAAAGCGCGTCTGGAAAAGTCGGGCATGGTCGAGTTCAACCTCGACGAGCGCGACATGACCAAGGACCCCGATATCGAGTCCATTATCGGATCGCTTAACACCTTTCCGATGGGCAGCGAGTTTCGCCTGGTAATCCTTGATGGCTGCTCAAAGCTCGCCAAGGCGGTCTCGGAGCCGCTTGTCGAGTATCTGGCGAGTCCCAGCCCCACAACGGTTTGCCTTATAATCGCCGATTCGCTTGCCAAGAACACGCGCCTGTACAAGGCGATCGCCAAGATTGACAAGAAGGCCGTGATCGACTGTTCAGGCACTAAGCGCTGGGAGCTGCCGCGTCGCGTGCAGCAGATGGCGACGCAGCACGGCAAGTCGATTTCGACGGCGGCCGCCGAGGAGCTCGTCTCGCGTTCGGGTGAAAACACCCGCATGCTCGATAACGACTTGGCTAAGCTTGCCCAGATGGTCGAGGCGCCCCAGATTGAGCTTGCCGACGTTGAACGCTGGATTGTACGTACGGCCGAGGTTCAACCCTGGGACTTTCTCAATGCGGTCTCGGCCCGTGACATGCGACGCTCGCTCGAGCTTTTCAATCTACTGCCCTCCAAGAGCTACGTGTGGACTTACACGTTGCTGTGCGGCCGCATTCGCGAGCTTATCGTTGCCAAGGCGCTCGATGCGCGCGGACAGGGTCGTGAGCTGGCCGCAACGCTCAAACTCCAGTCCTGGCAGGTCAAGAATCACCTGACCTGGGCACGTCGCTTTTCGATGGCAGAGCTCGTCGCAGCGCTCGAGGGTGCCGTTGATGTGGAGCTCGCGCTCAAGGGTTCGGCCGATTCTCAGACCGCGCTTTTGCTCTGGATTACGAACATCTTGAGAAAATCGTGATGATACCTGCCTATTTGACAAATTCGTTCTATCCCTTTGAGGGGGAGCGTGCTATAGTAGGCGCTTGCATGACCTCACCGTGTCTCAGAGGTGTCATACATTTTTTGCAAGGAACTCGAAAGGAACTCCAGAAGTGGCAAACATCAAGTCTCAGAAGAAGCGTATCCGCACCAATGAGGCAGCTCGCATGCGTAACAAGGCTGTCAAGTCCGAGCTCAAGACGCTGACCAAGCACGTCCAGTCCGCCGTCGCCGAGGGCGACGCCGAGAAGGCCCAGGCTGCCCTCAAGACCGTCACCAAGCGTCTCGACATGGCTGCCGCCAAGCATGTTATCCACAAGAACCAGGCTTCCAACCGCAAGTCCGGTCTTGCCAAGCTCGTGAACAGCATCAACGCTTAAGTTGTAAATTTCACACCACACAGATTACGCGCATAAATGGAGCCTGTTTTATGGAACAGGCTCCATTTTTTGTACCGCTCGGGTAAGATAGTCCGCATGAATACTTCAATTGACATTTCCCACATCCGCAACTTCTCGATTGTTGCGCACATCGACCATGGCAAGTCCACGATCAGTGACCGCATTCTCGAGCTCACCCATACCGTCGACGAGCGCGACATGGAGTCGCAGCTGCTCGACACCATGGATATCGAGCGCGAGCGCGGCATCACGATCAAGTCCAATGCCGTTCGCGTGTCCTATGACGCCGACGATGGCGAGACGTATCAGTTCAATCTGATCGATACGCCGGGCCACGTGGACTTTACCTATGAGGTCTCGCGCTCGCTGGCAGCCTGTGAGGGCGCGGTGCTCGTTGTCGACGCCACACAGGGCGTCGAGGCACAGACCGTCTCCAACGCGACGCTTGCCATGAACGCCAATCTGGACATTGTGCCGGCCATCAACAAGATCGACCTGCCCTCGGCTCATCCCGACGAGGTTAAGACCGAGATCGAGGATGACCTGGCGATCCCTGCCGATGATGCCGTGTGTGTCTCGGGCAAGACCGGCGAGGGCATCCACGATCTGCTGGAGTCCATTGTCTTTCTGATCTCTCCGCCCAAGGGCGATGCGAATGCGCCGCTCAAGGCACTCATTCTGGATTCATACTTCGACGAGTATCGTGGCGTCGTCGCCACGGTGCGCATCTTTGACGGCTCCATCAAAAAGGGCGATACCTTGCGCATGATGCAGGCAAAGGGCGACTTTTTGGTCGATGGCGTGGGCGTCAAGCGTCCCGCCGAGACGCCGGTCGACGCGCTGACGGTCGGCGAGGTCGGATACGTGGTCACGGGCCTGAAGGACCCCGAGGCCGTTCGCGTGGGCGACACCCTTACCTGGGCGTCGAACCCCTGCCCCGAGCCGCTTCCCGGTTACCGCGAGGCTAAGCCCATGGTCTATACGGGCCTGTTCCCGATCGATAACAAGGACTACGAGAGCCTGCGTGACGCGCTCGATAAGCTGCATGTCAACGACCCGTCGTTGGTGTGGGAGCCCGAGACCTCGGTGGCGCTCGGCTTTGGCTTCCGCGTGGGCTTCTTGGGCCTGCTGCATATGGAGGTCGTCAAGGAGCGCCTGGAGCGTGAGTTCAATCTTGACCTCATTGCCACGAGCCCCTCGGTGGACTATCACGTCTACAAGACCGACGGCGAAATGATCGATGTCCGCAGCCCGCAGGACCTTCCCGAGGCCACGCGCATTGAGCGTATCGAGGAACCCTACCTCAAGGCAAAGATCATCTGCCCGCCTGAGTACACGGGTGCCGTTATGCAGCTCGCTATCGAGCACCGCGGCGTTACGACCGACATGATCCATCTCACGAGCAAGTCGGTCGAGATGCGCTTTGATATGCCGCTCGCCGAGCTCATTTTGGACTTCTTTGACCAGCTCAAGAGCCGTACCAAGGGCTATGCCTCGCTCGACTACGAGTTCAACGAGTACCGTCCCTCCGAGCTTGTGAAGCTCGATATCTTGCTTTCGGGTGATGAGGTGGACGCGCTGTCGTTTATCGTCCATAAGGACAAGGCCTATGGCCTGGCCCGTGGTCTGTGCGACAAACTTAAGGAGATCATCCCGCGTCAGCTGTTCGAGGTTCCCATCCAGGGTGCTATCGGCAACAAGATCATCGCCCGTTCTACCGTCAAAGCGCGTCGCAAGGACGTGCTTGCAAAGTGCTACGGCGGCGATATCTCGCGTAAACGCAAGCTGCTCGAGAAGCAGAAAGAGGGCAAGAAGCGCATGAAGGCCATCGGCTCGGTCGAGGTCCCGCAGGAGGCCTTTATGGCGATCCTCAAGGTGGACGAGTAGGTCTATGGCGCTTTCCGAATACAGCAAGCGGCTGCTGGGCGCCTATGCCGAGCAGCCGTTCCTTATGGCTCCCATGGCGGGCGTGACCGACCCTGCCTACCGCATCATGTGCCGCCGCCGCGGTGCCAACCTTGCCTACAGCGAGATGGTGAGCGTGGCTGGCCTTGCCTATGCCAGCAACAAGACCTGGCGCCTGGTGCTACCGGCCGACGAGGAGCAGCAGATTTGCGTGCAGCTCTTTGGCTCCAAGCCCGATCAGTTTGCGAGTGCGGTCGCTGCCGTCGAGGAACGCGCGGGCGATCGCCTGTCGCTCATCGATATCAACATGGCCTGTCCTGCCCGCAAGGTTGTCACCAAGGGCGAGGGCTCGGCCCTTATGCGCACGCCCGATTTGGCCGAGAAGATCGTCGAGGCCACGGTGGGCGCGGCTCACGTGCCCGTGACCGTAAAGATCCGCAAGGGCTTTTACGCCGAGGACCGTAATGCCGCAACGTTTGCCCAGATGCTCGAAGGGGCGGGCGCCTCCGCAGTTGCCGTGCACGGTCGTTGTGCCACGCAGCTCTATACGGGGCAGGCCGATTGGTCTGTCGTCGATGAGGTCGCAGATGCTGTCGAGATTCCCGTGATTGGTTCGGGCGATGTGTTCTGCGCCGAGGATGCCGCGGAGCATCTGCGCAGTTCTGGTGCCAGCGCGGTGTTTATCGCGCGCGGCATCTACGGTAATCCCTGGGTGTTCGGTGATGCTCGCGCCCTTGCGCTCGATGGCATACCGGTGCCGGCGCGCAGCTCCGTCGAGCGCCTGGACGCCCTGCGTGAACACCTAACGCTGACGCACGAGCTTCTGCCGCTCATGTCGCGTGCCCGCACGTACGCAAGCTGGTACTTAAAAGGCATGCCCCATGCCGCCGCTTGGCGTGCCCATGTGGTGCGCTGTTCCACATACGAGGAGTTTATGGTGCTGGTCGATGAGATCGAGCGCGATGTGGTGGCCTGCGAGGCCGCACTTGCCGCCGGCGAATCGGTGCCCCCTCATCCGCTGGAGGCTTAAGGGTGGCCGTTACCGCGCTGTACGTGCACGTGCCGTTTTGCGCTCAAAAGTGCCGGTACTGCGACTTTGACTCGCGCAGTTTTGCTCCGTGCGACCTGAGCGCTGCGCTCGATGCCTATTTTGAGCAGTTGTACGCGCGCCTCGATGCTTTTGGCAAAGCTGGGGCCCTTGACCAGATCCGCACCGTCTATGTTGGCGGCGGTACGCCGTCGCTGGCGGGGGAGCGCTTGGTGGAGCTGGCGCGGCGTATTCGTGCGTCGTGCGCCCCTGTTGAGTTTACCTGCGAGGCCAATCCTGAGTCGCTGACCGCCGAGCTTGCCGCTGCGCTTGCCAAGGTTGGTGTCACACGCGTCTCTCTGGGCGTGCAAACGCTCGATAACACCGAACTTACCGCCATCGGCCGTATTCACGATGCCGATCGGGCGCTCGCCGCCATCGCGACGGTCAAGAACGCTGGGCTTGACGTGTCGTGCGACCTTATGTGCGGACTTCCCGGGCAGACCGCAGCGAGTTGGGAGCGCACGCTCGATGGCGTGCTGGCGGCGGCTCCGCATCATGTGTCGGTCTACCCGCTCACGCTTGAGGAGGGGACGCCCCTTTATCGCATGGCGTGCCGCGACGAGTTGCTCGAGCCTGATGAGGATTTTCAAGCTTCGTGCATGGATGTGGCGCGTGAGCGTCTGGGTGCGGCCGGTTATCACCCCTATGAGGTGGCAAGCTATGCGCTCGACGGCCATGAGTGCGCCCATAACATTGCCTACTGGACCGGACGGGGCTACCTGGGCCTGGGTCGTTCTGCCGCGGGCATGCTCGACGCCGAGGATTTCGACCGTCTTACAGGTTTGTTCCCCGGTGTGTCTTCTCGAGGCGATGCGCACCGCGTACGTCTGGTGCAACGTGACGATGCCGCGACGGCGTTCGAGGCCGAATACCTGTCGCAGCGTGAGGCTGCGGCCGAAGACCTGATGCTCGCTTGTCGCATGACGCGCGGTGTTGGGCCCGACCTGTTGGTTCGCGCGGCCTGCGTCATCCCAACGGGCGAGCTGTCAGCTGCCTGCGATCGCGCGCTCGAATTGGGTCTTGCCACGTGGGTGCCCGATGGCGTCGAGGGATATGCGGCGCGTATCGCCCCGAAAGACGTTATCGCAGGTCGCGCCCACGCCCGTTTGGTGCCCACCCACTTGGGTTGGCTCGATGGAAATGTTCTGTTCGAGCTGTTTTGGGATCTAGCTTAGGCCGCTCGGGTAGAATTACCAGAATATATACGCTGCTGTGAGCAGGAGGTTGCCGCGCATGGCGACGATGAACGAAAAAGATTACTACGAGATTCTGGGTGTCTCCAAGGACGCCACCTCGCGTGATATTCAAAAGGCCTTCCAGCAAAAGGCCCGCAAGCTCCATCCGGACGTCAACAAAGAGCCGGATGCCGAGGAAAAGTTCAAAGAGGTTTCCGAGGCCTACGCCGTGCTTTCGGATGAGCAAAAACGTGCGCGCTACGACGCCATGCGTTCTGGCAATCCCTTTGCCGGTGCTCCTACGGCTTCGCCTTATGGTGGCGGCTACGCCGGCAGCGCAGGCTATGGCAATCCTTTTGAGGGCGGCTTTCCTTTTGGCGGCGCCTGGGGCCAGCAGCGTCGCGGGCAGGCTGCCTACAATCCCGAGAACGGCGCCAATGTGGTCGTCGATATCAAACTCGACGCCAGGGAGGCCAAGGGCGGTGCCCGCAAGACCGTCCGCTACACGCGCTTCGATACCTGTAGTCACTGCGGAGGCTCGGGTTCTGTCTCCTCCGAGCATGCACATACCTGTCCGAGCTGCGGCGGTCGCGGCCACATCGACGTCGACCTGTCCTTTCTGTTTGGTGCGGGCACGTTCCAGTCGGTCTGCCCCGAGTGCGGTGGTTCCGGTAAGGTCGTAGCCGACCCCTGCCCTGATTGCGGTGGCAGCGGTCGTACTCGCATAACCTCCGAGCAGACGATTGAGTTTCCTGCCGGCACGCACGATGGCGATGAGGTCCGCATTAGCGGCATGGGTCATGCTGGCACCAACGGTGCCGCGGGCGGCGACCTGGTCGGTCGCGCCCATGTTGAAGCCGAGCGCTTGGAAGGCAAAGCTCGTACCGGTTTTTACCTGATGGGCATCGTGGCGCCGTTTTTGGTACTCTCGGCCATCTCGGGCGTGTTCTCGGCCTTTGCCGTGATGTGCTTTATTCCGTTTACCATGGGTCTTTTCATGGTGCTTTCGGACGGTGTGCTTCATCGCAGCCTGCTGTGGTGGAAGCGCGGTGCGATGCAGTTTGCCAACGGTTTTGCCAACGGCTTCATGTTCGCGCTCGTGTCGGTTTGGTTCGCAAGCTGCTCGCAACGGGCCATGCTTTCGCCGTACCAAATGCAATAACATCAAACCCTCTGTTTGCGGCCGCCCCAGCTTGGGTATAGGACGCACTGTGACAATAATGAAAGTCGGAAGGATTCGGTCGTGTCGGAAAATAGGGATTACTACGAGGTGCTTGGCGTCGACAGGGATGCCGACGCGCGGACGATTAAGCGCGCGTTTCTAAAGAAGGCCCGTACCGTACATCCGGATGTTTCGGACGACCCCGAGGCCGAGGCCAAGTTCAAGGAGCTCAACGAGGCCTATTCCGTTCTTTCCGATGAGCAGAAGCGTGCTAACTACGACCGTTACGGCACTGCCGACGGCCCTGATGGTTCGGGTTACGTCGATATCAACGATATCTTTGGTGGCATGGGCATGGACGACTTGTTCTCGTCGTTCTTTGGCGGCGGTGCCGGCGGTGGCGCCCGCAGCCGTCGTGAGCGTCGTCGCGGACGTGACATGGCCATCTCGCTTTCGGTGACCCTTGAGGAGGCGGCGCTCGGCTGCAAAAAGACGATCAGTTATGACCGCCTTGCTCCTTGCGAGGACTGTAATGGCACCGGTAGGGCAGAGGGCGCACAGGAAAAGCAGTGCGGCCGCTGCCACGGTACGGGCTATGTCACGACGGTTCAGCGTTCGTTCTTGGGCCAGGTTCAGTCTTCCTCGCCTTGCCCCGACTGCCATGGCGAGGGTACGGTTATCGACCATCCCTGCGAGACCTGCGACGGTCAGGGCCGCACGCCTTCGCACGAAAAGATCGACATCGATATTCCCGCCGGCGTTTCGACCGGTCGCCAGCTGCGCGTGAGCGGCTTTGGCGAGGCCGGCCTTCGCGGCGAGCCCTCGGGCGACCTGATTGTCAACGTGCGTGTTGCCGACCATGAGCGCTTTAAGCGCAACGGTGACGACCTGTACCTGGTGAGCGATATCTCGATTGCGCAGGCTGCGCTCGGCTGCGAGATCGAGGTCGAGGGCATTATGCCCGACGAGGTCGTTAAGGTGACGGTTCCCGCCGGCGCCCAGTACGGCGACACCGTGAGCGTCAATAATTACGGCATGCCGCGCATTGGCGGTGGCGGTTCGCGTGGCCGCCTGGTCGTGCAACTGCGCGTGGTCGTTCCCACCAATCTCTCCAATAAGCAGCGCGAGCTGCTCCGTGCTTTTGCCGATGAGATGGGCGATGACGTCGCTTCTGGTAAGAAGTCGGTGACCGACCGTATCAAGAGTGCCCTCGACGATATCCTCGATTAAGGAGCCCGCGTGCTCGCACCCCATATTTCCGTCGTCAACCTCGGCTGCCGTGTCAACCGGGTTGAGTCTGACCGTATCACTGCCGATCTTATGCGCCTGGGCTTCGCTATTGTGGATCCCCAGGATGCCGATCTGATCGTCATTAACACCTGTGCCGTTACGGGCGAGGCCGAGGCCAAGACCCGTAAGGCCGTCCGTCATGCGCTGGCCCATCCTAACGAGCCCTATGTGCTCGTGACCGGTTGCGTGGTCAATTTACATCCCGAGGAGCTGCTGGAGCTTTCGGATCGCGTGATCGCCGAGCCGTCCAAGATCGATGTCGCCGAACGTGTCTGCGAGGTGTTGGGCGTTGAGTCCGATAGCGTTCCCGCCTGCAGCGATGGCGAGGTGGTCGATGCGCTCGGTCGCTCTCGCCTGGGCGTGAAGATTCAGGACGGCTGCAACCATCGCTGCACCTATTGCATTGTGTGGAAGGCACGCGGCCCCGAGCGCTCCGTGCCCGTCGAGTCCGTGCTCGAGCAAGTTCGTGAGGCCCAGGAGGCCGGCGTTCCCGAGGTGGTGCTGACCGGTGTGAACTTGGGTGCCTACGATGGCAAGAGCGCGACCGACGAGCATGTCGAAATCGATGAGCTGCTCGAGGCCATCATGGAGCGCACGTCTATTCCGCATGTGCGCATTTCCTCGGTCGAGCCCATGGATATCTCTGAGCGCCTGCTTAAGGTTATGGCGCGCTATCCGCAGCGTATCGCCCCGTTTTTGCACCTGCCCGTGCAGTCCGGCTGCACGGCGACCCTGCATCGCATGGGCCGTCCCTATAGCGCCGAGGCCTTTGAGGACACGGTGCGTATGATTCGTGCCATCTTGCCCCAGGCGTCCCTTTCGTGCGATGTCATCGTCGGTTTTCCTGGTGAGACGGACGAGGAGTTCGAGGAATCGCTGGCGCTGTGCCGCCGTGTGGGTTTCTCGCGTATGCACGTGTTCCGCTACAGCAAGCGTCCCGGTACCCTTGCTGCCGACATGCCCGACCAGGTGCCACCCGAGGTTATGGCCGAGCGCAGCCGCCGTATGCGGGCCGCCGCACAGGAGCTCGCTATTGCCGACGCTCGTCGTCGCGTGGGCACGGTCGAGCGTGCCGTGCTCGAGTATGGTGACAACCTGACGCTCGGCTCGTTCCATCATGCCCGTCTTGACGATACCTGTGGACTTACAGCCCCGTGCCTGCTCGATGTTGCTATCATCGGAGTCGATGATTCCGGCTTGGTCCATGCACGCAGGGAGGTTCATGGAAGCCTCGAAGATTAGACTTACCGTTCCCGAGGGGATTGATCCCTCGCGCGTTTTGGGCGCCGGCGACGGCGTCCTTCGTGCGCTCGAGAGCTTGGTTCGCGCTCATGTGGTCGCCCGTGGCGATAGCATCTCCGTGAGCGGCGACCCGAACGAGGTCGAACTCGTGGCGCGCTTTTTCGAGCATGCTTTTCGCGAGGCGGCCGCCGGGCGCACGCTGTCTGCCGACGATGTTTCTCGCTGTCTGGCCGTCTTACGCGACGGTGAGCACGAGACTACGTCGCTTCGCGATGACGTGCTGCTTTCGTATCGCGGCCGCGTCATTCGCCCCAAGACGCTCGGGCAAAAGCGCTATGTGGATGCCATCCGCTCGCATACCATCACGTTTGGCTTGGGTCCTGCCGGTACCGGTAAGACCTATCTGGCTATGGCGCTCGCCGTTGCCGCGCTCAAGCGTCACGAGGTGGGTCGTCTGATCTTGACGCGTCCGGTTGTCGAGGCGGGGGAGAATCTGGGCTTTTTGCCCGGTACCCTTGAGGAAAAGATCGATCCCTACATGCGTCCGCTCTACGACGCCCTTTTTGACATGATGGATCGCGAGCGAACCGATGAGCTTATGGAGCGCGGCGTGATCGAGATCGCCCCGCTTGCCTACATGCGCGGCCGCACGCTGAGCGATGCTTTCGTGGTACTCGACGAGGCGCAAAATACCACGCCCGAGCAGATGAAGATGTTCCTGACGCGCCTGGGCTTCAACTCCAAGTTTGTGATTACCGGCGACCTGAGTCAGCGCGACCTGGTTGGTCGTCGCGGCGGTCTTGCTGACGTTGAGCAGATTTTGGGCCGTGTCGACGATGTCGCATTTTCGCACCTCGAGCGTGCCGACGTGGTGCGCCATGCCTTGGTGGGACGTATCGTCGAGGCATACGATACTTATGATGATGTGCGCGAGAAACGCGCACGTGACCGGAAGGAGTCCCGTTGAGTGTATTGATCAGCAACGATGCCGAGCTCGATACGCTGCTCGACGCGCAGGAGGTGGAGCACATCTGCGAGGTTGTGCTTGCCGCCGAGAGCGTTGAGCGTGAAGTCGAGATTTCCCTTTCGTATGTCGACGAGGACGAGATGCACGAGCTCAACCACGAGTGGCGCGGCATCGACCGCACCACCGATGTGCTCTCGTTTGAATGCGACTCGGCCTTTGACGATGACATTCCCGCCGATGAGACGCTCGAGCTCGGCGATATCATCTTGGCCCCGGAGGTCATTGCCCGTCAGGCCCCCGGTTTTGGCAATAGCCCCGCTGACGAGTGCCGTCTGATGCTCGTTCACGGCATGCTGCACCTGCTGGGCTATGACCATATTGATGACGACGAGGCCGAGGTCATGGAGGCCCGCGAGGACGCCATCCTGCGCGATCTGGCGCTCGAGCGCGGCGAGGACCCCAAGCTAGTCCATGTCGGCCCCATCACCAACCACGCCCACGACTAGGAGCCGTCTATGATTCCCGGATCTAACAAGGACCATCCGTCCTTCTTAAAGTCGTTCTCCTATGCCATGGAGGGCTTCGTTACCGCCGTCAAGACCGAGCGCAACATTAAGGTCATGCTCGTGGCGGGCGTGTGCACCGTCATTGCTGGCTGTATCGTGGGCCTCGACATTGCCGAGTGGGCCACGATTATCATCTGTTGTGGCCTGGTGATTCACGGCGAGCTGTGCAATACCGCCATGGAGGCGATTGTCGACCTCGCGACCCAGGAGCTGCATCCACTGGCCAAGCGCGCGAAGGACATCGCCGCCGCCTCTGTATACATTCTTTCCATCACCGCCGCGATTGTGGGCGTGCTGGTATTTGCCCACGCGCTCGGCTTTATTTAGAAAGGGATTCCCATGTCCGACAATATGCAGCCTACCGATGAGATCCTGGACGACGAGACTTTGGACGCGGTGGATACCGAGGGGCTCGAGGGTGTCGAGGAGTTCGATCCGTTTGAGGGCATGAGCGATGAGGAGCTCGACGCCCTGTGCGACGAGGACGACAACCTCGCGGGCTTTGGCGACGTTGAGCCTGGTTTTCGCAGCGGCTTCGTGGCCCTGGTCGGACGCCCCAACGCCGGCAAGTCCACGCTGCTTAATGCCTGCTATGGCAAGAAGGTCGCCATCACCTCACCGGTGGCCCAGACGACCCGCCGCCGCATGCGCGCCGTCGTCAACCGTCCCGGCTACCAGCTGGTCTTTGTCGATACCCCGGGTATTCATAAGCCCAAGGACGGTCTGGGATCCGAGCTCAACAAGAGCGCGTTGTTCGAGCTGAACGATGTCGATGTCGTCGCGTTTTTGATTGATGCCACCAAGCCGATTGGCAGGGGAGACGCTTGGGTTGCCGAGCGCGTCAGATGCGCCCGTTGCAAGAAGGTCCTGGTGCTCACCAAGGCCGATGAGGCCGATCCCGCCCAGGTTATGGAACAGCTCAAGGCCGCCCACGAGCTCATGGAGTATGACGACGAGATCGTTACGTCGTCGGTCAAGAACTTCAACGTCGATGCCTTCATCGAGACCGTTGCGCACTTTTTGCCCGAGGGTCCGCGTTGGTTCCCCGAGGACATGGGTACCGACGCTTCCGATGAGACGCTCGTTGCCGAGTTTGTGCGCGAGAAGGTCTTGCGCCGCACCCGTGATGAGATCCCGCACTCCGTTGGCGTGATCTGCGATGCGCTCGAGCAGACCAAGAAGGTACTGCGCGTGCACGCCACCATTTACGTCGAGCGCGAGGGCCAAAAGGGCATCATCATCGGCAAGGGCGGCGAGATGATCAAGCATATCGGTATCGATGCCCGTCGCGATCTTGAGCGCATCTTTGGCACGCAGGTCTTTTTGGAGCTGGACGTGAAGGTCAAGGCCGGCTGGCGTGACGACGAGGCCCAGATTCGCCGCTTTGGGTATAGCGCCGAGGACTAAGGGCGCGCAGCGCTCATGGCAGGCTCACGGACATATCGCACAAAGGTACTCGTCCTCGATAAGACCAAGCTCAAGGAGACCGATCTGATCTTGACGATGCTTGATGAGCGAGGTCGGCAGGTTCGTGCCGTGGCAAAGGGTGCCCGTAAACCCGGTGGGCGCCTGGCTGCGCGCTGTGAGCTGTTCTGTACCGTCGACATGCTGCTCGCGCATGGGCGGTCGCTCGACGTGGTTTCCCAGGCCGAGCTTATGGAAGCGCCGCTCGGCGCTGCGCCCGATTACGAGACGACCTGCGCCGCAAGCGCGATCGCCGAGGTCGCGCGCGTGTGCTCGTTCGAGGACGCCGAGGACCCGTTTACCTTTGCCATAACGCAGCGAGCGCTTGCCCTGGTGGGCAGCGGGCTCGACACAGCGCATATGGATCTGCTCGTGGCGGCCTTTGTCTTTAAGCTGCTGTCGCACGTTGGCTACCGACCCGATTTTTCGGCCTGCGTGCTGTGCGGAGACCCCATGCTGTCGTATTTTTCGCCCCAGGCCGGCGGGCTCATGTGCGGCTCGTGCGCGTCGAGCGTTCCGGGTGCCGAGTTGGTGTCGACCGGTGAGGTCGCATGGCTGCGCGCCCTCATGTCCATGACCTTCGATGCGCTCATGGCCGAGCGAATCGACCCGCATACGGCGGCATTCTTGCTCGGGCTTTCGCATGTTTGGGCCGCCACGCACACCGATCAGCGCCTCCGTGCGATGGAATTCATGTTGGGTCGGTGATGATGCGCAGGGGCGGGCTGCTTGTGGTAACATATCGGCCTGTTAGTACCTCGACCTTGGTTGCTCGCTCCACCGGCGGCTTCCCAGTCCGAGGCGAATCGAGTCGCCCGATGGCGACGCAAAACGAAAGGTGAAACAATGACTGTTTCCAAAGAGCGCAAGGCGGAGCTGACTGCCCAGTTCGGTAACACCCCGGTCGACACCGGCAACCCCAAGGTTCAGGTCGCCATCCTGTCCGAGCGCATCAAGGAGCTGACCGAGCACATGAAGTCCCACCAGAAGGACTTCCACACCCGTCGTGGCCTGCTCATGCTCGTCGGTCGTCGTCGTCGTCTTCTCTCCTACATCAAGAAGAACGACATCGTCGAGTACCGTGAGCTCATCAAGGCTCTGGGCATTCGCGACAATATTCAGTAGCGAACTTGTACATGCTAAGAGCGTCCTGCATGCGGGACGCTCTTTTTGTGTAAGGGCGTGAACAATCACGCTCTGAAGCGTGGCGGGGGCAGGGGGCCCGCGTCACATGAGAAGCCCGCAGGCAAGGGGCCTGTGGGGTAAAGGAGAACAATGACACTCGTATCCAAGACCTTTGAGCTGTACGGCAAGACCTACACCTTTGAGTCCGGCGAGCTTGCCAAGCAGGCCACTGGCGCCTGCCTGGTCAAGCAGGGCGACACCACGATGCTCGACACCGTGGTCGTCTCCAAGGAGCGCAAGAACTATGACTTCTTCCCGCTGACCGTCGACTTCAACGAGAAGATGTACGCTGCCGGCCGCATCCCGGGTGGCTACCTCAAGCGTGAGGGCCGTCCCAGCGAGAAGGCCACGCTCACCGCGCGCATGATCGACCGTCCGATTCGCCCGAGCTTCCCGGACGGCTTCCGCAACGAGGTACACATTGTCGCTACCTCGCTCGTCGCCGACCAGGTCAACCCCTTCGACGTCATCAACGTCATGGGTGCCTCCCTGGCCATGACGCTCGGCGGCGTGCCCTTCGAGGGCCCGCTTGCCTGCGTGCGCATCGGCCGTAACGTGGAGACCGGCGAGTTTATCGTCAACCCCACCTACGAGGAGCGCGAGAACTCCGATCTGGACCTGGAGCTGGGCGGATCCGCCGACTTCATCTCGATGGTCGAGGCCGGCGCCGAGGAGATCTCCGAGGACGACATGCTCGCCGCTATGAAGTTTGGCCAGGAGGCCCTTGCTGCTTTCTGCCAGGCTCAGGACGAGTTCGTCGCCGAGTGGGAGCAGGTTAACGGCCCCATCGTCAAGAAGGAGTACCCGCTCGACCAGCCCGTCGAGGAGGTCCAGGAGCGCATCTTCGCCCACTACGACGAGATGGCTGCCGCCCTTCGCGACGCCGACAAGCTCTCCCGTATCGGTAAGGTCGAGGCTCTGAAGGAGTCCATCCGCGCCGAGTTCACCGAGGAGGAGCAGGCCGCTTGGGAGCGCGAGATCCCCGTGGTGCTCAAGAAGCTCGAGAAGAAGGCCATGCGCACCATGGTCGTCGAGACCGGCGAGCGCGTCGACGGCCGTGCCGCCGACGAGATCCGTCCCATCATGGTGAAGGACAACTACCTGCCGCTCGTTCACGGCTCCGGCCTGTTCCAGCGTGGGCAGACCCAGGTGCTTTCCGTCCTGTCGCTCGGCATGCTCAACGAGGGCCAGCGCTTGGACACCATCGAGCCCACCGAGGGCAAGCGCTACATGCACCACTACAACTTCCCGCCGTTCTGCACCGGCGAGACCGGCCGCATGGGCAGCCCCAAGCGCCGCGAGATCGGTCACGGCAACCTGGCTGAACGCGCTCTGCTTCCGGTGCTTCCCGACGAGAACGAGTTCCCCTACGCCATCCGCGTCGTCTCCGAGGTCATGGAGTCCAACGGCTCCTCTTCGATGGCTTCGACCTGCGGCTCCACGCTCGCCCTTATGGACGGCGGCGTGCCCATTAAGCGCCCGGTCTCCGGTATCGCCATGGGCCTGATCCAGGAGGAGGGCAAGACCGTGGTCCTGTCCGACATCCAGGGTCTCGAGGACTTCCTGGGCGACATGGACTTTAAGGTCACCGGAACCACCGAGGGCATCACCGCCCTGCAGATGGACAACAAGGCCACTGGCCTCACCTTCGACATCCTGGCCCGCGCCCTGCAGCAGGCCAAGGAGGGTCGTGCCTTCATTCTGCAGAAGATGCTCGATGTGATCCCCGAGCCGCGCCACACCACACGCAGCACAGCTCCGCGTATCGTCTCCATCCAGGTTCCGACCGACAAGATCCGCGACGTCATCGGTTCCGGCGGTAAGGTCATCCGTGGTATCCAGGATGAGACCGGCGCTTCGGTCGACATCCAGGAGGACGGCACCGTCTTTGTCGGCGGCACCGGCGAGTCCGTCGATCAGGCTGTCGAGCGCATCAAGCTCATCATTAAGGTTCCCGAGCCGGGCGAGGAGTACACCGGTCGAGTGGTCTCCATCCAGCCCTTCGGCGCCTTCGTGAACCTGCTGCCCGGCAAGGATGGCCTGCTGCACATCTCCCGCGTCGCCAAGGGCCGCGTGGAGAAGGTCGAGGACGTCCTCAACGTCGGCGACGAGGTCAAGGTCGTCGTCATCGAGGTCGACGATCGTGGCAAGATCTCGCTCGATCGTCTTGACAAGCCCGAGGCCCCGGCTCGCGCCGAGGGTGCCTCTGAGGGCGACGGCGAGCACTTCCAGCGCCGTGAGCGTCCGCGTCGCGAGCGCTCCGAGCGCAGCGACCGTCCGCGCCGTCCCGGCGACAACGGAGGCCGCAAGCCCCGCCGTCACCACGACGCCGAGTAACAGCCGTACATAATCAGCTCAACAAGGGCGACTCCGGACAGGGGTCGCCCTTTTGCTTGCGCCCGGGAGGGCCGCATATGATGTTTCCTGCTCTACAGTCCTGCGCAAGAAGGAAAGCACATTAAGTGCTTTCCTTTGCGTGCGGAACTCGCGATAAACGTCATATGCGGCCCTCCCGGGCGCAAGCAAAAGGGCTGGTTAGTGCCGCTCGCTATTTAGTTAGACAGTCTATTCAGTAGTCAGATTTCAGATCAGTAGATAGACACAGCAGTATTTCCCCTGATAAAACCTACCAAAATAAACCTATCTCATATTGGCAGGTCAGGGCTCAGCGGCCCCGGCACGGGCTAAGTTTATCGCGAGTTCCGCACGAACAGGA
>DBFADZ010000036.1:0-99606 GCA_048195375.1 Collinsella sp. | reverse complement strand
AACGAGGCTCTGAGGGGATGCCATGTCTCAAGAAACCATCCACGCGGCCGAGCGCGCCGCGGGACAGGTGAAGACCATGTCGACGTATGATCCGGACTCCGACCAGCTGCATGAGGAATGCGGCATTTTTGGTGTGTGGGCGCCCGATCGCGATGTGGCTCGACTGACGTACTTTGGTCTGCGCGCGCTGCAGCATCGCGGCCAGGAATCGGCGGGAATCGCCGTGGGTGATGGCGGCACGGTTATGGTTCGCAAAGACCTGGGACTGCTCGATCGCGTGTTCTCCAATGCCGACCTGTCGACGCTCTCCGGTCAGCTGGCCGTGGGCCATGTGCGCTATGGCACCGCCGGCGCCAAGAGCTGGGAAGCCTCTCAGCCGCACCTCTCTACCATCAATAGCGTCATTATCGCGCTCGCGCACAACGGCACCCTCGTCAACACCGACGAGCTGCGTCGCCAGCTGATCGAGCTGGGCGTACCGTTCCTCTCCAATTCGGATTCCGAGGTCGCGACCAAGCTTATCGGCTACTTTACCCAGCGTACGGGCCACCTGCGCGAGGGCATTCGTAAGACCATGGAGCTTGTGCGCGGCGGCTACGCCATGACGCTCATTAACGAGCAAGCGCTCTACGCATTCCGCGATCCGCACGGCATTCGCCCGCTCGTGCTGGGCAAGCTGGTGGACGAGGGTCTGGACCAGGCCGATGCCGCATCCGTTTCGCAGCTGCCGTCGCAGGACGGCGCCGCGACGGTCGACGCCACCACCCATGTCACCCGCGCCGGCGGCTGGGTCGTTGCCTCCGAGACCTGCGCACTCGACATCGTGGGTGCCGAGTACGTCCGTGACGTCCGTCCCGGCGAGATCTTGCGCATCAGCGCCGAGGGTCTGGTATCCGAGCAGGGCGTGCCTGCAGCCGAAGAGCCCGCCAACTGCATCTTTGAGCAGGTCTACTTTGCCCGCCCCGACTCCATCATGAACGGCAAGAGCGTCTATGCCTGCCGTTACGACATGGGTCGTCAGCTGGCACACGAGGAGCCCGTCGAGGCCGACCTGGTCATCGGCGTGCCCGACTCCGGCCTGCCGCCCGCGGAGGGGTATTCGCACGAGAGCGGTATTCCCTTTGGCGAGGGCCTCATCAAGAACCGCTACGTGGGCCGTACGTTTATCGAGCCCACGCAGGAGCTGCGCGCCATGGGCGTGCGCATGAAACTCAACCCGCTGCGCGACAACATCGAGGGCAAGCGCCTGGTCGTCATCGACGACTCCATCGTGCGCGGCACCACCATGGTGCAGCTCGTCAAGATGCTGCGCAATGCCGGCGCCAAGGAGATTCATATCCGCATCAACTCGCCCGAGGTCATCTGGCCGTGTTTCTACGGTATCGATACCGACGTGCAGTCGCAGCTTATCAGCGCCAACAAGACGGTCGACGAGATTTGCGAGTATATCGGCGCCGATTCGCTGGCCTTCCTTTCGGTCGAGGGCCTGCTGAAGGTCATGCCCAAGGGCGGCTACTGCGATGCGTGCTTTACCGGCCGCTACCCCGTGGCGATTCCCGAGAGCTTTGGCCGCGACAAGTTCATGGAGGGCTTTAAGCCCCGCAACCTGGATAAGCCGCTGCACTTTGATGACGACGCCGTGGTCGAGAAATACGACGACCGCAGCTGGGAAGAGAAGCACGGTGAGGCCTAAAACCTGCCATGTGGGGACAGGTTTATTTTGGTAGGTTTTACCTGCTGTTTTGTTGATATGACGGCGCGTGCTGTTATGGCGCGCGCCGAAATGAACGCAACTATGAGCACCGTTTGGCGCCCGGGCGGCGGACGGTAGTGGGAGAGGAAGGCTCAGATGAGCGACAGCAAACATGTGACGTATGAGGACGCCGGCGTCGATACCGCCGAGGGCGGCCGCGCCGTCGACGCGATTAAGCAGATGGTCAAGGACACTAACCGCCCCGAGGTTATCGGCGGCATCGGTGGCTTTGGTGGCCTGTTCTCGGCCGCCGCACTTAAGGATATGGAAGACCCGATCCTGATCAGCGGCACCGACGGCGTGGGCACCAAGCTCGTGCTCGCCCAGATTATGGACCGTCACGAGACGGTGGGCCAGGACCTAGTTGCTATGTGCGTCAACGACATTCTGGCTTCGGGCGCCGAGCCGCTGTTCTTCCTGGACTATGTTGCCATCGGCCACATTGAGGCCGAGCACATGGCAAAGATCATCAAGGGCGTGGCCGATGGCTGCAAGCTCGCGGGCTGCGCGCTCGTGGGCGGTGAGATGGCCGAGCACCCCGGCGTCATGGCTCCGGCCGACTACGACCTTGCCGGCTTTACCGTGGGCGTCGTCGACCGTCCCAAGATGCTCGACCCCGCAAACGTCCGCCCCGGCGACGTGATCCTGGGCCTGCCTTCCACCGGCGTGCACTCCAACGGTTACTCGCTCGTGCGCAAGGTCATTGGCGTCGACGGCATTAAGCCGGGCACGCCCGAGGCCGCCGCTAAGGCCGAGGAGCTGAGCCGTCCGCTCGAGGAGCTCGGTGGCGCATCGCTGGCAGACGCCCTGTTGGCCCCCACGCGCATCTATGTCAAGCCGATTCTTGAGTTGCTCCGCGGCGGCGCCAACGTGCACGCCATCGCCCACATCACTGGCGGCGGTATTACCGAGAACCTCAACCGCGCGCTCGCCGACGACGTCGACGCCGTGGTCACCCGCAACGGTGCCGAGATGGGCTGGGACGTTCCGCCCGTCATCACCTACGTGTCGCGCCAGGCCGAGCTCGCGCCCAATGAGGCATGCAAGACTTTCAACATGGGCGTTGGCCTGTGCCTGATCGTCGCCCCCGAGGACGAGGTCGCGGTTACCGAGGCCCTGATCGCGCTGGGCGAGAAGCCGTTCCGCGTGGGCGAGTGCGTCGAGGGTTCCGGTAAGGTCGTGTACTCCGATGAGCGCTAACGAGCAGATGGCTGCTGCCGAGGGCCTGGGCTTTGTGCCCTACACCCGTCCGACCGGCACCGATACGGCCGAGCCGCTCAAGATCGGTGTGCTCATCAGCGGTTCGGGTACCAACCTGCAGGCGCTGATTGACCTGATTGCCGCCGACAAGCTCAATGCTTCGATTGAGCTCGTGGTGTCGAGCCGTCCTTCGGCTAAGGGTTTGCAGCGCGCTGAGCGCGCGGGCATCCAGACGCTCACACTGTCCAAGGATGTCTATGCCGACCCTATTGCCGCCGACGAGATCATCGCGCACGAGCTTCTCGAGCGCGGCTGCGAGTATGTGGTCATGGCCGGCTACATGCGCATGGTGCACACGCCTCTGCTGGCGGCGTTTCCCAACCGCGTGGTCAACTTGCATCCGGCGCTGCTGCCGAGCTTTACCGGTGCGCATGCGATTGACGATGCCTTTGCGCGCGGCGTCAAGGTAACTGGCGTGACCGTGCATTTTGCCAACGAGATCTACGACAACGGCCCCATCATCGCCCAGCGCGCGCTGGCTGTCGAGGAGGGCTGGGATGTCGACACGCTCGAGGAGCACATCCACGCGATTGAGCACGTGCTGTATCCCGAGGTCGTGCAAATGCTCGCCGACGGCCGCGTCCACGTGCTGGAGAGCGGCAAGGTCACAATTGACGCGCCTCGCGGCTAGCGGCGCACAGTACAATTTAGCCGAGTAGTCAGGGTGGTCATTGGCGCCAAGGCGCGCGTGGCCACCTTTTGTTTTTGGGTAGTCATCGGGGACGGTCTTTAACGACTAGTCATTCAAGAACGTCGCAGGTGACTAGGCGAGAGAGGTGAGCGCATGGTGGATAACGAAGCGCTGTTTAGGCCTGAGCTGGTATTTTTTGATTGGGAGTGTGCAACGCCGGATGAGGTGTTTGCGCGGCTCGAGGGCGAGCTTGCACCACGTGGCTACATTGCGTCCGGTTGGCTCGACGCCGTTCGCACGCGCGAGGATGCCTATCCCACGGGTCTTGCCATGCCGGCGGCAAACATTGCCATTCCGCATACCGATCCGGGGTTTGTGGCCAAGCCCTATATCGCGGTGGTGAAGCCCGCCGCGCCCGTGACATTTAACGCTATGGCTGGCATGGGCGCTCCGGTGCCGGCGCAGATCGTCATTAATCTGGGCATCGCCGAGCCGGGCGGTCAGGTCGAGGCCCTGCAGACGCTCATGAATATCTTTATGGACGCCGATGCCGCAGCCGATGTGCTCGGCCAGACCACGCCCCAGGGTATGGTCGACGCCATCCGCCGCCACTTCTAAGGTGGGGCTGAGTCGGCACTTGGGGACGTTCCTTTTCTGCCGGCAGTAAGGGACAGTCCCGAAGTGCCGGCATATAAAGAACGTCCCCAAGTGCCAAGTGCCAGAGCTGTCCCCTTTGCACCAAAATGGTGCAGATTAACCTGTCCCCAATGCACCAAGCGTGTCGCGGGGGCCGCGTTGTGACACAATGGCGTTTGTTCGATTCGTTATGCGAAAGGCCAACTATGGCAAATAAGAAAAAGAACTCCGAGGCCGCGCCGACGCCCGAGCAGCAGGCCCGCGCTGCCTCCAGCTCTCGCAAGAAGCAGCGCAAGACGTACGTGTCTAAGACCGTCAAGATCGTTCTGGTGGTCATCGGCGTGCTGGCGATGCTGCTTTCTGTCTCGGCGATGGCGTGCTCCGGCCTTATGTCGCAGGCTGAGGACACCTCGGGCTACAAGCTGACCGGCGGTGTTGCTGCCACTATCAACGGCACCAACCTTACCGAGGACACCGTGACCAAGCAGATCATGAGCATGCGCACGTCCTACGGCTACACCAAGGATGAGGATTGGGCGCAGTATCTGGTTGACAACGACCTCACGCCCAAGAAGTACCGCAAGCAGCTCATCGACTCCTACACGCAGCAGATTCTGCTTCAGCAGGCACAGAAGGAGAACGGCGTGACGGTGTCGGACGAGGAGGTCGAGAAGGCTTGGAAGGACGCGTGCAAGAGCGCGGGCGGTGCCAAGGCCTTTAAGAAGACCCTCAAGACCTACGGCTATACCGAGGACACCTACAAGGATTCGCTCAAGGAGAGCCTGGCGCAGCAGAAACTCAAGGATGCCGTGGCGCCCACCAGCAAGCCCAAGGACAGCGAGATCGTCGATTACATCAACGAGAACCTGTCTAACTACAACGATGCTCGCCGCTCGTCGAACATCCTGATCAAGGTTGATTCCGACGCTTCCGACGAGGACAAGGCTGCCGCCAAGGCCAAGGCACAGGAGTGCCTGGACAAGATCAACTCCGGTGAGCTGAGCTTTGAGGACGCCGTTGAGCAGTACTCCGAGGACACCGGTTCCAAGGAGAAGAAGGGCGATGTGGGCTGGGATAAGCTCACCACCTTTGTCGACAGCTACCAGACGGCGCTCGAGGGACTCAACAAGGGCGACGTGAGCGAAGTCGTCGAGTCGACCTATGGCTACCACATCATCAAGTGCACCGACTACTTCCATGTCGATAATCAGGTTGATGACATCAAGCAGGTACCCAAGGACATCAAGAAGTATGTCTCCAACGTGGTGAAGACGCAGGCGGCCAGCACCGCGTACAGCGAGTGGCTGGAGCAGTACAAGAAGGACGCCGACATTACCGTCAACCCCATGCCCAAGGACGTACCCTATAACGTGAGTCTGAAGGGCGTTACCAAGAGTTCGACCGACGATTCGTCGACGACTGAGTAATCATGGGGCGGTGCTCGCGTGAGTGCCGCCCACGCTATTAGAGAGGATTTGCAGATGACCAACGAAGAGCTGCAGAAGGAAATGATCGCGGCCATGAAGGCCAAGGACAAGGTTCGCCTGTCCATCATTCGCCAGGTCAAGGCCGAGGTGAAGAATATCGAGGTTAACGAGCGCCGCGATGTGACCGAGGAAGACGTCAACAGCATGATCAAGCGTCTGATCAAGCAGACGAGCGAGACGCTGGAGATGTCCATCAAGGCCGGCACCGACCAGGAGCGTACCGACAACCTGACCGAGCAGGTTAAGATTCTGGAGAGCCTACTGCCCGCGCAGGTTTCGGGCGAGGAGCTCGAGGCCTTGATTGAGCAGGTTATCGCCGAGCTGGGCGCCACGTCCAAGAAGCAGATGGGCCAGGTCATGGGTGCCCTAGGCAAGGCCACCGGCGGCAACTTCGATAAGCCGGCCGCAGCAAAGATCGTCGGTGCAAAATTGGCGTAAGCGCCGGCCGACACATAGCCGATGCTGAGGGGCGTGACCATTGCGGTCGCGCCCCTTTTTTGTTGGGCTGGGCACTCATTGGGGACAGACTTAAATGAGTGCCCAATGAGCAGGTACTCATTTAAGTCTGTCCCCAATGAGTGGGTGGAAGGTTGCGGGTTCTTTACGGGAATGTAGTGTGGGCTGCGGAAACGCGGTTCTTTCCGTACAATAGTTCAACTCGTGTAAACGCAGGGAAGGGACATTCATGGCAGACATGATCGAGATCAAGCATCTCAACAAGTACTTTGGCGACCTGCATGTGCTCAAAGATATCAATCTCACCGTCAAGCGCGGCGAGAAGCTCGTAATGATCGGGCCTTCCGGCTCGGGTAAGTCGACGCTCATCCGTTGCGTCGATTATCTGGAGGAGCCCACGTCGGGCGAGGTCGTCATCGACGGTACGCCGCTCACCAAAAAGAATCACCTGGAGATGGCTCGCAAGTATAGTTCCATGGTGTTTCAGCAGTTCAACCTGTATCCCAACATGACGGTGCTCGGCAACCTGACGCTCGCGCCCATCAAGCTGCAAAAGAAGAGCAAGGAGGAGGCGACCGAGATCGCCATCGCTGCGCTCAAGCGCGTCGGCATGGCACATAAGGCCGGCGAGTATCCGCAGAATCTCTCGGGTGGTCAGCAGCAGCGCATCGCCATCGCCCGTGCCCTGTGCACCAAGCAGCCCATCATCCTGTTTGACGAGCCGACCTCGGCGCTCGACCCCGAGATGGTCCAGGAGGTTCTGGACGTTATGATTGAGCTCGCGCAGGAGGACATCACCATGATCTGCGTGACGCACGAGATGGGTTTTGCGCGTCAGGTGGCCGACCGCGTCATCTTTATGGAGGACGGCCGCATTCTGGAGGAGGGCACGCCCGAGCACTTCTTCGATAACCCCGAGAACCCGCGCTGCCGCGAGTTCCTGTCCAAGATTCTGCACTAGGCGCGGTGATGGACATGACGGATATGACGAGGGCGGCCGTGTCGCGCCGCCACTTTTTGCAGCTGGCGGGCGCCGGCATGCTCGCGCTGACGGGGACCGCGCTTACCGGTTGCGGCAACTCCGCCGGCGGCGAGGGTTCCGACAAGGGGTCCAAGCTTGCGGCCATCAAGTCGCGTGGCCATCTGAATGCCGGCGTTAAGAAGGACGTTCCCGGCTATGGCTATTACGACACCGCCAAGGGCCGCTTTGAGGGCATGGAAGTCGATTTGTGCTACCAGATCGCCGCTGCCGTCTTTGGCGTGAGCTACAAGGAGGCCCGCGCCCAGGAGCTTGTCGAGTTTACCGACGTAACGCCCAAGACACGCGGCCCGCTGATCGATAACGGCCAACTCGACGTGGTCGCGGCGACCTACACCATCACCGACGAGCGCAAGAAGAGCTGGGATTTCTCGACGCCGTACCGCACCGACTACGTGGGGCTCATGGTCAAGAAGCGTTCGGGCTTTACCTCGATTGAGGATCTGGACGGCAAGGTCATCGGCGTGAGCCAGGGTGCTACCACGCAGGGCCTGATCGAGCAGATGATCAAGGACAACGGCTTTAGCTGCAAGCCAGAGTTTAGGGCCTTTAGCGGCTATCCCATCATCAAGAGCTCGCTCGACGCCGGCAATATCGACGTCTTTGCCATGGACCGCTCCACGCTGGCCGGTTACATGAACGAGACCGTTGAGCTGCTGCAGCCCGAGGTCAAGTTTGGCGAGCAGGGCTACGGCGTGGCGACCAAGAAGGGCTGCGACCTTTCGGCCGTGGTCGATCAGGTGATTTGCGATCGCCTGGCCGACGGCTGGCTCGACCAAGAGGTCAAGACCTGGGGTCTTGTATAGGCGCATCGTCCAAGGAAGGAATCAAATGCTCGAAGGATTATTTGACGCCGACCGTTGGTCGACGACATTTCAAAATATGGGGCCCTTCTGGGAGGGCTTTGGCGTGACGCTGCAAGTGGTCGTTGCCGGCCTGCTGTTGTCGCTGGTGCTGGGCACGCTGCTGGGCGTGTTCTCTACCACTCGCTCGCGCGTGCTGCGCGCCATAAGCCGCGTGTACGTGGAGTTTTACCAGAACACCCCGTTGCCCGTGCAGGTGCTCTTTATGTACATGGCCGGTCCGCAGTTTTTGCAGGCCATAACCGGTGCCGACCAGCCGGTGCGCATCGCGCCGTTCGTGCTGGGCTTCTTGGGCGTGGGTCTGTATCACGCGGCCTACATTTCGGAGGTCATCCGCACTGGTATCGAGGCGGTTCCGCGCGGTCAGATGGAGGCGGCCCAGAGCCAGGGCTTCACCCGTGCGCAGGCGTACTGGTACATCGTACTGCCCCAGACATTCAAGATCATTCTGCCGCCGCTGTGCAACCAGGCGCTCAACCTGGTCAAGAATACGTCGGTGCTGGCGCTTGTGGCCGGCGGCGACCTTATGTACCGTTCCGACAACTTTGTGAGTCTGTACGGTTACCTGCAGGGATACATCGTCTGCTGCCTTATGTACTTCATCATCTGCTTTCCGCTCGCCATACTGGTGCAGTGGCTCGAGCGCCGCTCCAAGGAGCGTCCGCGCGGTGTGAGCCTGGCCGAGCTGGGGCTCGACAACGTAGAGGAGGCCTAGCGCATGGAAATCTTCAACGCGACCAACCTGCTCTACATTTGGGGCGGCTTTGTTAAGACGATCGAGATCTCGGCGCTGTCGATCTTTTTCTCGCTCATCTTTGGCACGGTACTGGCGCTCGTTAAAAGCTATGCGCCCCGCCCGTTCCGTATTTTGGTGAGCGCCTATATCGAGCTGTTCCGTTGCACGCCAAACCTGCTGTGGATCCTTTTTATCTACTTTACGGTGCAGGGTTTGGACATTGTGATTTCGACCATCGCCTTTACGCTGTTTACCAGCGCCGTTATGGCCGAGATTGTGCGCGGCGGCCTCAACTCGATTCCGCGCGGCCAGTTTGAGGCGGCGCAGAGCCAGGGCTTTGGCTTCTTTGCCACCATGCGCTACATCATTCTGCCGCAGACGTTTAAGACGATCATTCCGGCGCTGTTTAGCCAGTGCACAACTGTCATTAAGGACAGCTCGTATCTTTCGGGCATTAACGTGGCCGAACTCATGTACACGGCCAACGTCGTGATGGCCCACGCGATCGACCTGTCGCAGGTGCTTATGCTCTACGGCCTGGTTTTCGCGATGTACTTTGTGCTCAACTTTGGTATCTCGCTGCTGGTCCGAGCGTATCAACGTCGTATTGTGGCAGCGTAGTCCTGCTTCCCCAAGCACGGCATCTTGCCCCTCAATCGTCGCTTGCGTACATTTAGTACGCGGCGCTCCTCTTTCGGGGCAATCTGCCGCACTTGGGAAACCAGGACGGTCGTAAGTGACAAAATGAGAATCAGGAATCGCCTATTTCTCATTTGTTAGAAAGGAATCGCGATGAGCGATCTGGAGAACAAGAAGAATCCTGTGGTCATTACCATCGCGCGCGACTTTGGCGCCGAGGGCCACGAGATTGGTCGCATGCTTGCCGACGAGTTGGGGATTCCGCTGTACGATAACGAGCTGCTGGTGCGTGCGTCGCTGCGCGCGGGCGAGTCGCTCGACAAGATGGCCGCCTACGACGAGCGCCTGGCCGTGGAGAACATGGCGTTTCTGCCCGACCGCTACGATGCGCGTTCGTACTCGGATAAGTTGTTCCAAAAGATGAGCCAGGTGATTTTGGATCTGGGCGAGACCGAGAGCTGCATTATCGAAGGCCGTCTGTCCGATTACCTGCTGCGCAACAACCCCAGCCACATTGCCGTGTTGGTGACCGCACCCTTTGAGGACCGCGTCGAGATTGTGCGCAAGAAGCGTGGCCTTAACAAAAAGAAGGGCGCCAAGCTGGTCAAACAGCAGCAGAAGGCGCGCGAGGCGTTCTATAAGCGCTATAGCGCCGGCAAGTGGAAGATGACGAGCGGTAAAGACATCGTCGTCAACCGCGCCAAGCTGGGCCGCGAAGGCTGCAAGGACGTCATCGCCGCAGCCTACCGCTACAAGGTGGCGCAGCTCGAAGGCTAGCCGACCAAAACCACCGCAAGGGGGACAGGCACCTTTGCGGTGGTAGGGCGATCGGCATAGAAAAAGTCCCCGCCGGGCGTGTGCTCGACGGGGACTTTGCCGTTTGATGGCTAGCGCTGTAGGTGATTACTCGCCCAGCAAGCTCTTGGTGATGGAAGCGGCGGCCTTCTTGCCGGCGCCCATCGCCAGAATGACCGTAGCGGCACCGGTGACGATGTCGCCGCCGGCCCAGATGCGGGGATCGGTGGTCTGGCCGGTCTCCTCGTCGGCGACGATGTAGCCCCACTTGCTGAGCTCCATCTTGCCGCCGATCTTCTTTGCGAAGGGGTTGGCGTTTGTGCCGATAGCCGAGATCGCGACGTCGCAGGGGATCTCCTCGATGGCGCCCTCGATGGGCACCGGGCGACGACGGCCGGACTCGTCAGGCTCGCCGAGCTCCATCTTCTGGACCTTGACGGCGCACACGGAGCCGTCCTCGCCAGCGACAAACTCGAGCGGGGAGACGAGTGGCAGAACCTCGACGCCCTCGGCCTTAGCGTGGTGCAGCTCGGCGCGACGGCAGGGCATCTCGTCTTCGGTACGACGGTAGGCGATGATGGCGTGCTCGGCGCCCAGGCGCTTGGCGGTACGGACGGCGTCCATAGCCACGTTGCCGCCACCAAAGACAACGACGTTCTTGCCGTGCTTGGTGGGGGTGTCGTACTCGGGGAACTTGTTGGCCTTCATCAGGTTCACGCGGGTGAGGTACTCGTTCGCGAAGAAGACGTTGGGCAGGTTCTCGCCGGGGACGTTGAGGAACTTGGGCAGGCCAGCGCCGGTCGCCACGTAGATGGCGTCGAAGCCCTGCTCGAACAGCTCCTCGGCCGTGGCCATGTTGCCCACGACGGAGTTGTACTCAAACTTGACGCCCATGTCCTCCAGGCCGTCAATCTCGCGCTTGACGACCGCCTTGGGCAGACGGAACTCGGGGATGCCGTAGACCAGCACGCCGCCGCCGGTGAAGAATGCCTCGAAGACGGTGACGTCAAAGCCGTTGCGGGCGAGCTCGCCGGCGCAGGTGATGCCGGACGGGCCGGAGCCGACGACGGCAACCTTCTTGCCGTTCTTGGGGGCCATCTTGGGCGTGGAGGCGAGCTCGGGGCGGTCACCCAGGAAGCGCTCGAGCTGGCCGATGGCCACGGGCTCGGACTTCTTGCCACGGATGCACTTGCCCTCGCACTGGTTCTCCTGCGGGCAGACGCGGCCGCAGATGGCGGGAAGCATGGAGTCCTCGCGGATGGTATCGAGAGCGCCGCCGAAGTCCTTCTCGCGGATCTGTTCGATAAAGCGGGGGATGTTGATGTTGACGGGGCAGCCCTCAACACAGAACGGCTTCTTGCAGTTGAGGCAGCGCTCGGCCTCGGCCAGCGCCATCTCCTCGGTGAAGCCCTTGTCGACGGGGCGGAAGTCGCAGGCGCGCTCGGCAGCCGGCTCCTCGTTATCGGGGGTGCGGGGCGACTTCATATCGGCAACGAAACGACCGTTAACTAGTGGCATGCGCAGCTCTTTTCCTCATAGGCCTTGAGGGACTCGCCCTCTTCGGAACGGTAAGCGGCCTGGCGGGCACGAAGGTCATCCCAGTCGACCAGGGTGGCATCGAAGTCGGGGCCGTCGACGCAAGCGAACTTGGTCACGCCGCCCACCTCGACGCGGCAGCAGCCGCACATGCCGGTGCCGTCAACCATGATGGGGTTGAGGGACGCGGTGATGGGGGTGTCGTACTTCTGGGCGGTGAGGGTCGAGAACTTCATCATCGGAACGGGGCCGACGCAGAAGACCTGGCTCACGGCCTTGTCCTGCAGCAGGCGCTCCAGCGGAGCGGTAACAACGCCCTGCTCGCCGTAGGAGCCGTCGTCGGTGGTGATGTGGATGTGGTCCTCGTCGAGGAGCTCGCGGAACTGGTCCTCCATGAGCAGGAGGTCCTTGGTGCGGGCGCCCATGATGGCGTGAACTTCGTGACCGGTCTCGACCAGGTGCTTGGCGACCGGGAAGGCAATTGCCAAGCCGACGCCGCCGCCAATGACGGCGCAGGGGCCCTCGGCCATCTCGGTGGGAACGCCCAGCGGGCCCACGACGTCGCGCAGTGACTCGCCGGCCTCGTAGGTGGAAAGCATCTCGGTGGTCTTGCCGATCACCATGAAGATGAACTCGACCCAGCCCTCGTCACCGTTCCAGCCGGCCAGGGTAAACGGGACACGCTCGCCCGTCTCGTTGGCGCGAACCATGAGGAACTGTCCAGCGTGCGCATGCTTGGCGATTGCGGGCGCCTCGATGCGGAACTTGAACACCTTCTCCGAGAACTGCGTCTTCTCCAGGATCTTATACATAGAACCCCTCTCTTGTTAGGGCCGCCGAACCGTGCCTCCACGGAAATGGACGGTAGCCCGAATAAAACCGTACGCGCACAGGCGTTGTGCAGACATACGGTGCAAATTATACCCTCATGGACATGTCACTTACGTGTGTCTTCGGCGGTTGGGAGCAGGGTTTATCCACTTTGGCCTACCAAAGGGGGAGAGGTTTATTTTGGTCGGTTTTATCAGGTAAAACGGCAAAGGGGGCCGGCCTCGGGTTGTGATGAGTCCGGCCCCCTTTGGGGTGCTGTGCATGTATGTCGGCGCGCGGTTGATTGCGATGCCGCAACTGGGGCGTTTCCGCAGGTAAAACCTGCCAAAATAAACCTGTCCCTAAATGATAGGTTTTAGTGCTTGCCGTTGGCGGAGGCGGCGCCGTTGACATGGTCGCGGGCATAAACCACGCCGTGCACGATCGCCAGGCCGGCGGCGTCGGCCGCGCGGGCGCAGGTGTCCTGGAAATCCTCGGCCTCGCGGGCGCGCAGATGCTTAAGAACGTAGTCGGCGACGGCCATCTTGCCGGGAGGGTTGCCGATGCCGGTGCGGATGCGGCTGAAGTCGCGGCTGCCCATCTTGTCGATGATGGAACGCAGGCCGTTGTGACCGGCATGGCCGCCGCCCACCTTAACACGCACGTCGCCGGCGGGAATATCGAGCTCGTCGTGGATTACGAGCAGCTCCTCGGCCTTGATCTTGTACTCGCGACAGAGCTTGGAGATGGGGCCGCCCGAGGTATTCATGTACGACTGCGGCTTGACCAGCACAATCTGGCGCTTGCCACCCTCTTCCTCAGCATCGTTGATATTGATGAGCGCGACCTCGGCGCCTGCTTGGTTTTTCCAGTACGTGACGCCGGCCTGACGGGCCAGCTCGTCGATTGCCTTAAAGCCGGCGTTGTGGCGGGTCTCGGCATATTCCTCGCCAGGGTTGCCAAGCCCTGCAACCATGCGAATCTTAAGCGGCTGTGCAGCTGCCATATTTGTCCTTCCGTTACATAAAAAGTTTAATCAACGACAAAGGCTACCACGCCCGCCGAAGGCGAGGCTTTGCTTCAGCGAAATCCCACCAGACAAAAGCGCGGCCGCGGCAGAGCGAGCCGTCGGAACAGAAGAAACCCCCGCGCGACCTTTGCGAAGCAAGGGGGAGCGCGGGGGTTTCTTCTGTTCCGACGGCGATGCGCCGGGTTGCAAGGACGATGCGACTACAGCGCGAAGTCGCCGCCGACGAGCGTGGAGACGGGCTCCTCGTGGTAAACGGCGGAGATGGCCTGAGCGAACTCCTCGGCGACCGAGATGGTCTTGATCTTGCCGCCGACCTCGACGGGAATGGCGTCGGTGACGAGGCACTCGACGATCGGGGCGTCGTTCAGACGCTCGATGGCCGGACCGGAGAAGATGCCGTGGGTGGCGCAGACGTAGATGTCGCCAGCGCCCATAGCCTTGAGCTCCTTGACGTTGGCGCACAGGGTGCCAGCGGTGTCGATCATGTCGTCGTTGATGATGCAGGTCTTGCCCTTGATGTCACCGATGATGCCCATGACCTCGGCGGCGTTGTGGCGCGGACGGCCCTTGTGGGCGATGGCCAGGTCGCAGCCGAGCATGTCGGACAGCTTCTTGGCGGCCTTGGCGCGGCCCACATCGGGGGAGACGACAACCAGGTTGTCGGTGTCGAAGTGCATGTCGTTGTAGTACTGGCCAAACAGCGGCAGCGCGGACAGGTGGTTAACCGGGATATCGAAGAAGCCCTGGATTTGGCCCTGGTGCAGGTCGAGGGTGATGATGCGGTTGACGCCGGCGCGCTCGAGCAGGTTGGCGACGAGGCGGGCGGTGATGGGCTCGCGCGGGCCGGCCTTGCGGTCCTGGCGGGCATAGCCGTAGTGGGTGATAACGGCGGTGATGGAGCGGGCGGATGCGCGCTTGGCAGCGTCGGTGGCGATGAGCAGCTCCATGAGCATGTCGTTGACGTTGCCGCCGGCCACGGACTGAATCAGGAAGACGTCGGCGCCGCGGACGGTCTCGTCGTAGCGGGCGTAAATCTCACCGTTGGCGAACTGCTTTAGCGTAAGGCCCGAAAGCTCGACCCCAAGGTACTCAGCGATCTTCTGAGCGAGGGGACGGTTGGAGGAACCGGAATACACGCGGATGGACTTGCGCATATTCTCCGACTTCTCGGGATCATTAATCGGCATTACCCTTCTCCTTTATACATCGAATGCCATATAGATGCCTTTTTGCATTGTAACCGTGCGGCGGGGTTAATCGGGTCTTGATAACGTCTTTACCGTCAACGGACACGAACCGACCACTCATCCGGCCGCGCAGGTCACGATAGAAAAAGGAGCCGTCCCCAGGGAACAGCTCCTTTTGTGCTTGGCGAAACGTTATGCCTCGTCGTCCTCGTGCAGACGGCGGCGATAATCGGCGGCCCAGCCCTCAATATTTACCTGACGGGCGCGGCCCAGACCGAGTGCGTCGGCCGGGACCGGCTCGGTGATGACGGAGCCGGCGGCCACGAGTGCGCCGTCGCCAATCTGGGCGGGCGCGACCATCATGGTGTCGGAACCGATGAAGGCATCCTTGCCGATGACGGTCTTGTGCTTGTGGACGCCGTCGTAGTTGCAGGTGATGGAGCCCGCGCCGACATTGACGCCGGCGCCCATGGTCGTGTCGCCGATGTAGGACAGGTGCGGCACCTTGGAGCCCTCGCCGATCGTGGACTTCTTGATCTCCACGTGCGTGCCGGCCTTGGAGCCGTCGAGCATGTGAGTGCCCGGGCGCAGGTAGGCACGCGGGCCGCAGTCGACGCCGTTCTCGATGACGGCCTCGATGGCGATGGTCTCATCGATGGTGCAGCCGCTGCCGACGGTGGTGTCGGTGAGGCGACTGTTGGGGCCGAGCTGGCACTCCTCGCCCACGGTGACGTGGCCGATCAGGTGCGTCTGCGGCCACACGACGGTGTCGCGGCCGATGACGGCATCGGGGCCGATCCAGGCCTGCGTGGGATCGATGAACGTGACGCCCTCGGCCATCCAGTGCTCGTTAATGCGGTCGCGCGCAATGGCGGTGAGCTGCGCGAGCTGGATGCGGCTGTTGACGCCCAGGCCGTCGCGGTAGTCGTCGCAGTGGAAGATGGAGACCGCCTGGCCGTGGCCTTTGAGGATCTCGAGCATGTCGGGCAGGTAGTACTCGGACTGCGCGTTGTCGTTGCCGATCTCATTGATGTGGGCGGCGAGCTGCGCGCCGTCGAAGGCGTAGCAGCCGGCGTTGCACTCGAGCAGCGTGGCGGCCTGTTCGGGCGTGCAGTCCTTTTGCTCGATGATGCGCTCGATCTGGCCGTCGGCGCCCAGCTTGATGCGGCCGTAGCCGAAGGGGTCGGGCGGGGTCATGGTCATGACGGTGCAGGCGAGCTCGCCGGTGGCGACGGTCTGTGCGAACTTGGCGACGGTGTCGGCGGTGATGAGCGGCAGGTCGCCGTTGAGCACGACGACGGGGCCTTGCGTGATGCCGCAGGCCTCGAGCGCGACCTTGACGGCATGGCCGGTGCCCAGGCGCTCGGTCTGCTCGACGCACTCGACCTTGGTGGCGCTGTTGGCGTAGGCGCCATCGATGAGGGCGCGCATCTCGTCGGCGTGGCTGCCGATGACGACCACGACGCGGCTGCAGCCGGCCTTGATGGTGGCGTCGACGATCCACTGGACCATGGGCTTACCCAGGATCTTGTGCGAAACCTTGCAGTGGTTCGACTTCATGCGGGTGCCCTCGCCGGCGGCGAGGATAATTGCGGTTGCGTCCATGTGATCTCCTGTTACGTTATAGAGACGTGCGTTTGGAAACGATACACGGCGCAATATGATACCGCAGGCATATGTTGAGCGCGTAACGATTGGCGCATTGCCGCTGATGTCGGTGCCGCCGGCGTGGTGTTTGCGCTGGTTGTGCATGGCGTCGGCGCTGCGGCGTTGGCGTTTGAGCGAGGGATGGGAGGTGCCCGTGGATATCATGCGAGAGGAATCGGGCCACGAGCCCGTCGCGGCATTTTCGATGTCGCATCCGGCGGTGCCGGCGCTCTACATGGTGCTGACGCTGGGACTCACCATGTTCTCGATGCAGCCGGTGCTGATTGCACTGTCGCTTGCGGGCGGGCTGGCGTACGGGCTTGCGACACGCGGTGCTGCGCGCGCGTTGGGGGCGCTTCGCTGGCAGCTGCCGGTGATTTTGATTATCGCGGTGCTCAATCCGCTGTTTAGTGCCTCGGGCTCGACGGAGCTGTTCCGTATTGGCATGCGCGCGGTGTATTTGGAGAGCATGGTGTACGGTCTGTGCATGGGTGGGCTGTTCGTGGCGAGCGTGCTGTGGTTTGAGGCGGTGGCGTCGATGCTCGAATACGACAAGGTGCTCGCGCTGCTGGGTAATGCCGCACCGGTGATCGCGCTCATGATCTCGATGTGCATGAGGCTTATCCCGCAGTTTTTGCGCCGCGGTCGTACGGTGCTGGCGGTGCAGGATGCGATTGATGTGCCGGGCCGCGCGCCGGCCGACCCCGTGCGCTCGCACCTGCGGGTGTCGAGCGTATTGATGGGCTGGGGCATGGAAGATTCGCTGGAGCGCGCGGACGCGATGCGCTCGCGCGGGTGGGGTGCCGCGACGCGTCGTACGACGTATGCGCGGTATCGACTGGGGCGCAGCGACGTTGCCACGCTGGTTGGGCTTGCGCTGTTTGGCGTGGCCACGGTGGCAGTGGCGTGGACCGCAACGACGCAGTATTCGTTTTATCCTCAGCTCTTGGTGCCGGCGCCGTGGCTGGGCTATGTCGTGTACGCTGCCTGGATGGTGCTGCCTTGCGCGTTGCACGCGATTGATGAGAAGAGGTTTGGCTGATGGCTCGGTTTGATAGGGGCTCGGCGGCGGGTGTGGCATATGGCTCGGCCGCGCCGGCGATTGAGGTGCGAGGCCTTAGTTTTGCCTATCCCGGGGTCGAGGCACCGGTACTCGACGGGCTTGATTGGCGTGTTTCCCAAGGTGCGTTTGCACTGCTTGTTGGCGGTACCGGTTCGGGCAAGTCGACGCTGCTGTCGCTGCTCAAGCCCGAGATCGCGCCGGCGGGTACGCGCTCCGGCGAGCTGCGCGTGCTGGGCGAGCCCGTCGCCGACATGGATGTGCGGGCATCGGCGGAGCGCGTGGGTTATGTGTTCCAGGATCCCGAGAACCAGATCGTGTGCGAAACCGTGTGGCACGAGATGGCGTTTGGCCTAGAGAATCTGGGCGTGTCGCGCGACGAGATGCGCCGCCGTGTTGCCGAGACCAGCTATTTCTTTGGTCTGGAGGACTGGCTTCATCGTGATACCGATACGCTTTCGGGTGGCCGCAAGCAGCTGCTGTCGCTTGCCGCCGTCCTGACACTGCGTCCGCGTGTGCTGCTACTCGACGAGCCCACGTCTCAGCTTGATCCGGTTGCGGAGAAGAATTTCCTGCACGCGCTGTTTCGTGTGAATCGCGAGCTGGGCTGCACGGTTGTTGTGGCGACGCATCAGCCGCGCCCAATGCTCGAATACGCGACGTGTGCGTACCGGATTGAGGACGGTCGCGTGCGCGAGGTGGCGGATATGGCTTCTTTGGGACGCCGAGAATCGCTGTTTTCCGACGACATGTTGGGGTGGGGTGCCATCCGATGTGCAAAAAACGGAGTATTCAGCAGGCGTGAGGACAATTTGGGCTCTCTGGAGCCGCCCGGGGACGTATCGAGCGCGAAAAAAAGTTCGGAATTGGACAAATCGTCCGAATTTGTGGCGCAAACGTCGCTCGAGAACGGCTCGGAAGCGTTCCCGCGCACGGATGGAAGCAGAATACTCCAAAAAATGTACGGCGGGTCGGCTACCACCTTGTCGGAAGGCTGGTTTCGCTACAATCGCGCGGGCGGTTGGGTGCTGCGTGGGCTCGACGTGGCGTTTTCGGCCGGTGCGGTGCATGCGATCGTGGGCGGCAACGGATGCGGTAAGTCGACGATGCTTTCAGTGCTGGCGAAGACCGCCAAGCTGCAGCGCGGCCGCATGGTGCGCGGAGCGGCCTCGGCGGCGCTGCTGCCTCAGAATCCCAAAGCATTGCTGGTTGCCGAGACGGTTCGCGATGAGCTGATGGAATGGGTCTCGACCTGCGGATATGACGAGAACTTGGCGCGGGAGCGTGCGGTGCAACTTGGACTGGACGGCCTGGAGACGCGCCATCCCTACGACCTCTCGGGCGGACAGCGCCAGCTGCTCGCACTGGCAAAGCTGCTGCTGATCGGCCCCGAGCTGCTGCTGCTTGACGAGCCCACGAAGGGCTTGGACCTGGAGAGCCGCCGCATCATCGCCCGCGCCCTGCGTGACCATGCGAAGGCTGGCGGCACCGTCATCATGGCTACGCACGATTTGGACTTTGCCGAGCAGGTAGCCGACGACGTCGCCATGATGTTTGACGGCGAGATTGCCTGCATGGAGCCCCCGGCCGACTTCTTTGCCGACAACGTGTTCTATAGGGCGTGATGGGATGACGGACTGTCGTTTCTCGCGCTTGCTTGCAAAACTGGAGATCCCGCTGTTGTTGGCGGTGCCGGCGGTGATGGCTGCGGCGTTGCTGGCGGGTGTTGAGCAGGCAGCGTTGGCCATGCTGATTGTGGTGGCGCTGGTGCTCGCGCTGTTCTTTGCGGGTTACGAGGCATCTCGTCCGGGTTTGCGCCAGATTATGCCCACACTGGTGCTGGCGGCGCTGGCCGCGGCGGGGCGCATCCTGTTCGGACCCATTCCCGACTTTAAACCGGTGAGCGCGATCGCCATCATTGCGGGGGCGACGCTTGGGTGGCGTAACGGCTTTATGGTCGGTGCGCTGGCTGCTCTGACCAGCAACTTCTTTTTTGGCCAGGGTATGTGGACGCCGTGGCAGATGTATGCCTGGGGTCTGGTGGGCTATATCGGTGGTGCGCTGGCGCACACGGGTGCGTTCGACCGCGTCGACGGCACTGTGCGCATGCCGGCGCTGCTGGCGTATGGCTTCGCCTCGGGTCTGCTGTATGGCATCGTGATCAACGCTTATGACATCATCGGTTTTGTGCAGCCGCTTACCTGGGCGGGTGCCATGGCGCGTCTTGCGACGGCGGTGCCGTTCGATATTACCCACGGCCTTGCGACCTGCGTGTTTTTGGCTGCCCTGTACAAACCCTGGTGCCGTCGCATCAATCGCGTTGTCGTAAAGTACGGGCTGTAGAGCCGGTTGCACCGGGGCGAGAATCAATACTGCTTCGGTGTCATTTCAAAACCTTGCCGGTTTACGGGGCTAGATTGGCGCAGGCCGACCATACCGGCATTTTTCGAAAAAGGGCACGCTGTCTACCTGCGGTTTTATTTTGCTCGAATTGCGTGTGGTTGGGAATCCGCGATTCGGCCCCGTAAACCGGCATAGTTTTGAAACGAGCGACTCATATGATGGGCGTCACGGCCCCAGAAGGCTAAAAATGGTCCGTTTCCCTCGTCCTCAAGGGATCGGTTGGGAGTGCTCGCCACGAAAGTGGCCTATCTATTACGTTTAAGTCGATACCCCCGACCATAACCGCGTTTATGAAAAACAGCAGGCTTTCTACCTGCGGTTTTGTTTTTGCGTTGTTCGCTGTGGTTGAGGGTGGTGGCTTAAACGTAGTAGATGGGCGTGTTTCGTGGCGGATGGGTCACGCGAATACCCCCACGAGGTCCAAAATGATCCGTTTTCCTTCGTCTCCGGGGGGGTAGCTGGGGCTAGAGCTCCAAAGTGAGGGTGACGGGGCAGTGGTCGCTGCCGAAGATGTCGCCACGGATACCGGTGTCGCGTACGTTGTCGGCGATTGCGTCGCTTACCAAGAAGTAGTCGATGCGCCAGCCTGCGTTGTTCTTGCGGGCATTAAAGCGGTAGCTCCACCAGCTGTAGACGCCCTCGACGTAGGGGTTTGCCGCGCGCCAGGTATCGGTGAAGCCGGCGTCGAGCAGCTCGGTAAACTTGCCGCGCTCCTCGTCCGAAAAGCCTGCGTTGCCGCGGTTGGACTTGGGGTTCTTAAGGTCGATCTCCTCGTGAGCCACGTTAAAGTCGCCGCAGGTTACGACGGGCTTGCCGGTCTCGCGCTTGAGGCCTGCCAAAAAGCCGCGGTAGGCATCGTCCCAGGCCATGCGTACATCGATGCGCGCGAGCTCATTTTGGGCGTTGGGCGTATAGACGTCGACAAACCAAAACCTGTCGAACTCGAGCGCGCAGACGCGGCCCTCGGTTGCGGCTTGGGCGACGAGCTCGGCCGCCTCGCCCTCGCCGGCGTAGGGCAGCAGCGCATCGGCACGCAGTACGCGCAGCGGTTCCTGGCGGCTAAAGACCGCAGTGCCCGAATAACCTTTACGCTCGGCGTAGCTCCAGGTTTGGTGATAACCGGGCAGGTCAATATCGACCTGGCCTTCTTGCAGCTTGGTCTCTTGCAGCGCCAGGATATCGACGTCGAGTTCTTGCGCGATCTGGATAAAGCTCGGGTCCTTTTTGAGCACGGCGCGCAGGCCGTTAACGTTCCACGAGGCAAAGGTGTAAGTCTGAGGCATGGTGTCCTTTCGACGGGGTTGGCAGGCTTAAGATTAACGCAACAGGGGCGGGGTGGGCTCCGCGCATGCTGACTCAAAGGCCGCATGCTGGGACGTCGCCCAACGCTGCCCGACTAACAAGGACGGAGGACTCATATGACGCAGGCAATATCGGACCCCAGGCAGGCCTCCGCCGCGCTGGCGGATCTGTTTGACACCCACAAGCGCGTGGTCTTCTTTGGCGGCGCTGGTGTTTCCACGGCAAGTGGCATCCCCGATTTCCGCAGCGTGGACGGCCTGTATCACCAGCAGTTTGCCTATCCGCCCGAGACCATGCTGTCGCATAGCTTTTACGAGGCGCATCCTGCCGAGTTCTTCGACTTTTACCGCACCAAGATGATCGCGCTTAACGCTAAGCCCAACCGCTGCCACACCAAGCTAGCCGAGCTGGAGCGCGCCGGCAAGCTCGACGCCGTAGTGACGCAAAATATCGACGGCCTGCATCAGATGGCCGGCTCACAGCGCGTGTTCGAGCTGCACGGATCGGTCCATCGCAACATTTGCCAGTCGTGCGGCGCGGTCTATAGCGCCGAGTGGATTTGCTCGCGCGAGCACGAGGATGCCGCGGGCGTGCCTGCGTGCCCCGCGTGCGGCGGCCGCATCAAGCCCGATGTAGTGCTCTACGAAGAGCCGCTCGACGAGCATGTGTTGACCGGTGCCGTTGCCGCCATCGCCGCGGCCGATGCCCTCATTGTAGGCGGGACCTCGCTCGTGGTGTATCCGGCGGCAGGCCTTACGCGATACTTTACCGGCGATACGCTGGCCATATGCAACCTTGCCCCCACCGATCGGGATGCAAATGCCGACCTGCTGATTTCTTGCGACATCGCGGCCACGTTTGCGTTCTAGCCCGCGCGCGCGGATACAATAGAAAGACTGAGTGCAAAGCGACCCCGCCGCCAGCTCCCCAAGCTCGGCGGCGTGGGCATTTTAGGAGGATGTTCATGGCGAACGACAGCAAGACATGGCGGTGCGGAAAGTACGAGCTCAGCTTTGACCGTCCGCGCATCATGGGCGTCCTCAACGTGACGCCCGATTCGTTTAGCGATGGCGGGGAGCACTTCGACCCCGATGCCGCCATCGAGTACGGCCTGGCGATGCTCGACGCCGGCGCCGACATCATCGACGTGGGCGGCGAGTCCACGCGCCCCGGCTTTACCCCGGTCAACCCCGACGAGGAGGCTCGCCGCGTGCTGCCCGTGGTGCGTGCGCTGGCCAAGGAGGGCGCCATCGTCTCGATCGACACGCGTCATGTGGCGGTTGCCAAGGCGGCCGTGCGCTGCGGCGCCTCGATCGTCAACGACGTGACGGGCTTCACTGATCCCAAGATGGTCGAGTTCGTTAAGACGAGCACCTGCGGCGTCATCGTGATGCATGCCGGCGAGGTCGCCGCGCCCGCACGCACGCACGCAACGGTGCAGCTCGATACTTCGGCAGCGGCGTTTGTTGCCGAGAAGGCGCGCGAGGCGGCTGCCGAGGCCGCGCGTGAGGCCGAGAAGCCGGCTCGCCGCCGTCGCGGCAAGTTGCTGGGCGAGCCTAAGCCGGAGGCCAAGCTTCCGGGCGGCGTGGTGCAGCCCTCGTTGCCGTTTGGCGAACCGGAGCCCACGTCCGAGCCTGCAAGCGAGCAGGAGACGCCCGCCACCGAGCAGGCTGCTGCCGCCGAGTCCGTCGCGCCCGCGCCCGAGGCCGCGGCCGCAGCCACCGAGGCCGCATCGGAGTCCAATGACCGCCTGGCCGCCATGATGCGCCGCAGCGCCCGCCGCGAGGAAGCCTACGTGCCCACCTCGCAGCTCCGCCGCTTCACCCTGCCCGATTCGGCGCCCATCATGCGCCGCGTTATGGGTTTTCTGTCCGACCAGGCCCGCACGCTCATCCATGCCGGCGTGTCGCGCGACCGCATCTGCATCGATCCTGGCCCGGGCTTTGGTAAGTCGGCTAACGAGGACATCGTCATCCAGCGCGAGACCGCCAAGATGGCGTCACTGGGCTATCCGCTCATGTGCGCCGTGTCGCGCAAGCGCTTTGTGGGCGCCGTCTCGGGCGTGACCGAGGCCGCCGAGCGCGATGCCGCTACGTTTGGCGTGTGCCTGGGCGCCATCCAGGCCGGTGCCAACATCGTGCGCGTGCACGACGCCGCGGGTTTTGCGCAGTTCCTGAACGGCTACTGGGCGGTTGCCAAGCCACAGCCGCGCCGCGCGTTTGTGGCCGTGGGCTCCAACCTGGGGCATCGTTGCGACAACATCCGCGCCGCGCGCGACATGATCGCCGAGATTCCGCTCACCTGCGTGTCCAACTCCTCCAAGATCTACGAGAGCGAGCCGGCCTACGAGACGCGCCAGGACGCGTTTGCCAACGCCGTCATCGAGATCAAGACCGAGCTGGCGCCGTTGGTGCTGCTTGACGAGCTCATGAAGATTGAGGCCGAGCTGGGGCGCGACCGCTCCAAGAAGGCCAAGGCCAACGGCCCGCGCACCATCGACCTGGACCTGCTGTGGATGGACGGCGAGACCCACGGCGGCAAAAAGCTGCGCCTGCCGCATCCGCTCATTGGCGAGCGCGACTTTGTGCTGGTGCCGCTCGAGGACCTGATGCACGACCCGGCGCGGTTCTTCCGCTACAACGGCGTCGAGGTCAAGGAGCCCGAGGATCGCGTGGGCCATATCGTGGGCGAATTGGGGCGTATGTAGATGATCGAGATGAATGCTGTTGCCGCCGGCACCGAGCTCGACGCGGCGCGTGACGCGGGCCGCGAGGGCGTGTCCGCGGGCTGGTGCGCATGGAACGCGGGCGATGCTTCGCTGACGTTTTCGCTGGTCGTGCGTCCGGATGTGAATATGCACGCCTTTCACGGCCTGCCGTTTGTGGCCGCGATGGGCATGATGGACGCGCTCGTGGGCACGGCTTCGACGCCGGGGTTGGGCCTTGCCGGTAAGGTGGGTATCCAGTGGCCGAGCGATATCGTGTGCGGTGCGCCTGCGTTTGAGACGTCGCTCGCGCGTGTTGCCGTGAACGGCGGTGCCGGTGCTGCGGGCATGTTTGCCGCGGTGACGGTTGATATTGAGCATTCGGCGTTGAGCGAGCTTGGTGTGGACGTGGCTGACGAAGCGCTGGTCGAGGCGCTGGCCGCCGCCGTGCTGGCCCGCGTGGACGCCTGGGCGGTTGTTGCCAACACGCCGCAAGGCGCCGCAGGACCGCTGACTCCCGTGCTGGGCGAGTACTTCGACATGGTGCCGCTGCTGGGCCGCCAAGTTGCGGCGGTGTCGCCCAACGGTTTGCCGCTTGCGGTCGGTGTGTTTGCGGGCCTGGACATCTGGGGTCGTGCGACCATCAAGACCGATGCCGGCGAGCAAGAGTTTCCGCCCGAGGCCGTACGAATTCGCGGGCTGTAGCGTCTCGGCTTCGCCAGAGCCTACGCTAGCTCCTGCATGCGGCGGTAGATTTCGCAGATGCCCTTGATGGTGAGCTGTCCGTCGACCACGTCGAAGGCATCGGTCGAATCGGCGACGATGCCGGCGAGACCGCCTGTGGCGATAACGGTGGCATCGTCGCGGCCCAGCTCGCGCTTCATGCGCGCGACCAGGCCTTCGGCCATGGCGGCGGCGCCCATCACGGCGCCGACCTTGATGCATTCCTCGGTGTCGCGGCCGATGGCGTGCTCGGGCGCCTCGAGCGGCACGCTGGCGAGCTTGGCGGCACGGGCGGCAAGCGCGTCCATGGAGATGCGGATGCCCGGCGCGATCGCTCCGCCAATGTAATAGCCGTCCTCGTCGATGACGTCGATATTGGTTGCGGTGCCAAAGTCCACCACAATCGCCGGCGCGCCGTAGAAAGTTTCGGCCGCAACGGCGTTAGCGACGCGGTCGGCACCTACGGCCTGGGGACGCGCCGCGCGCAGCTTGGTCACCGCGGCCGTCTGCGGTCCGATGACGATGGCGTCTGCGGCAATGCGGTCGGCCACGGCGTGCCATTCGCGCGAGAGCTGCGGCACCACGCCCGCAAAGGCGATCGCGTCGACCGCGTCGAGCGAAAGGCCGTACATCTTAAAGAAACCCATCAGGCGCACATGGATCTCGTCGGCGGTATAGGAGCGGTCGGTGGGCATGCGCCACGACTGCACCAGCTCGTCTCCGTCAAACAGGCCCATGGCCGTCTGCGTATTTCCCATATCGATAGCGAGCAGCATGTCTACTCCCGGTGTTGGCATAAAAGGACGCGCACCATTGTATACGTGCCGTCGACGGCGCTCGGCTGCGATTCGTTTACGGTGATAGGGGCTGAGGGGTTTTAAATATGAAGGAATTATGCTCTACGAGATTTTCCTTGCCGCTTACCGAACTCCCGCGTAATATTCTTACTTGCGCACATGAGGCGCCCAGACATTGCGGGGTGGAGCAGTCTGGTAGCTCGCCGGGCTCATAACCCGGAGGTCGTAGGTTCAAATCCTGCCCCCGCGACCAAGAACTTGCAGCTCGTCGGCCTAGCCGGCGAGCTTTTTTGTTATTACGGGACCGTGTTTTCGGTCCAATTCTCGGCCTCTCAAACAAAATCTCGATCTGTAACAGTAAGACCCGGTTTTGCCGAGTAACTGTTACAGATCGAGATAAACCGACGGGCCGCCCCGCCCATCCCCATCCACCTGCCGCTACCTGCTGTCCGCCGATTTCCGTTGCGCTGTTGTATCCCCATGCCATATCCTCTAGACAACTACGCGGCATCATCGCCGCCGCGCCTACAAGAGAGGAATGTCCATGACCGCACCTGCATCCAAGCTGCTCCAGCCCATTACGGTTGGCCCCCTTGAACTCAAGAACCGCATTATGTTCCCGCCGCTGACCACCGGCTACGAGGAGCGCGACGGTTCCATTGGCGAGCGCAGCCTGGCTTTTTACGAGCGCCTGGCCCGTGGCGGCGTGAGCTACATCGTCATCGGCGACGTCGCTCCCGTCATGACCGCAAGCCCCACGCCCAAGCTGGCGACCGACGCCCAAATCCCCACGTTTAAGGCCCTGGCCGATGCCGTCCACAAGCACGGCGCCAAGGTCGCGCTGCAGCTGTTCCACCCCGAGTACGACGTGCCCGGTGTCGGCCGCATGGTCATGGGTTCCATGGCCGCCGCCAAGGCCGCGCAGGAGGCCAAGGCCGCCGGCGACGAGGAGGCCTTTGCCGCCAAGATGGCCGAGTCCAACGAGATCCGCAACCAGGCCTACGCCAAGCTGCATCACGACATGCAGCACTTTGTGAACGAGGCGAGCGTAGAGCAGCTCACCCAGATCAAGGAGGCCATCGCTGCCTCGGCCGTTCGCGCGCAGCAGGCCGGCATCGACGCCATCGAGGTCCACGGCGACCGCTTGGTGGGTTCGCTGTGCTCCGCGATCCTCAACCAGCGCACCGACGAGTACGGTGGTTCGTTCGAGAACCGCGTCCGCTACGCGCTGGAGGTCGTCGCTGCCATTAAGGAAGCCGCGCCGCAGCTGATGGTGGAGTACAAGCTCCCCGTGATCATGGAGAACCCCGACGGTACGCCGCGCGGCAAGGGCGGCCTGCAGCCCGACGAGGCCTGCGAGTTCGCCAAGCTGCTCGAGGGTGCGGGCATCGACATGATCCAGGTTGCACAGGCCAACCACACCGGCAACATGGGCGACACCATTCCGCCCATGGGTGCCATGCCCTACAACTGGACGCTGCCGGTGGCCGAGCGCGTCAAGGCCCTGGTCTCCGTGCCGGTGGCAACCGTCGGCCGTGTTGTCTCGGTCGAGGCCGGCGAGAAGATTCTGGAAGACGGCGCCGCCGACATCATCGCCTACGGCCGCTCGCTCATGTGCGACCCCGACATTGCACTGAAGGCCGCCACGCGTGAGCCTATCCGTGAGTGCCTCAACTGCAACAAGGGCTGCGTCGACGCGATTCAAAACCGCAAGTACATCTCGTGCGTGCTCAATGCCGAGAACGGTGACGAGGCGACCATCGCCATCAAGCCGGGCGAGGGCGACAAGAAGATCGCCGTGGTGGGCGGCGGCATCGCCGGCCTGGAGGCCGCACGCGTGGCGGCCAAGCGCGGCTACGACGTGACCATCTACGAGGCGAGCGATCACTTGGGCGGCCAGATTGTGCTGGCGGCCGCGCCCCCGCGCAAGGACGAGATCATGCGCTCGGTCGAGTACTACGAGAAGATTCTGCCTGGCCTGGGCGTGAAGGTTGAGCTCAACCACGTCGCTAGCCCCGCGGACCTCAACGCCGCCGACGCCGCGATTGTGGCCGTGGGCGCGCACGACGTGGTCATCCCCGTTCCGGGTGCCGATTCGGAGAAGGTCGTCTCGAGCTGGGACGTGCTGGCCGGCAAGGTGGAGCTTGCGGGCCGCGTCGCCGTCATTGGCGGCGGCCTGGTGGGCACCGAGACTGCCGAGTACCTGCTGCAACACGGCTGCGAGGTGGCGATCGTGGAGATGCTCGACAAGATTGCCGCGGGCGAGTCCGAGACCATTCTGCCGCTGATTATGAGCGACTTTGCCGAGCACGACGTGGAGCAGCACGTGAAGACCCGCCTGACCGCCATTACCGACGAGGGCGTGGAGGCTGTTCGCACCACCGAGGACGGCGCCGAGGAGCCGGTGAAGATCGCCTGCGATTACGTGGTGATGGCCGTGGGCTCCAAGGCCAACGCGTTTGACCTGGATGGTGTGACGGTGCCCGTGACCTGCGTTGGCGACTGCTCGGGTGAGCGCACCGCCGACATCGCGAGCGCCATTCGCACGGCGTATCACGCGGCCAACGAGCTGTAGTTGAACATCGCGGCCAGGCGGGGCGGTAGCACGGATCCGTCTCGCCCGGCTGTGTCCCGTCGGGTGTCAACCGGTGCGGGGCCTGCAAGCGCAGCAGGTCCCGCCCTTTTTGTTTTGCTCCGGTGGATGGCAATGCGCGGTAATCATGAGGAGTGAGGACGTCTACTGTCTTGCAGATCACTCAAAATTATTGGGGGAGGGGTTAATAACTATATTCTCTATACCAAAGGACATAAAGAGATGCCAATTTTGTTGACAAGCGAATGACGATTAGCTGCGAGTCAGCTACCAGCGTAAATAATCGATAAAGAAATGTCGTAATTTGGTGCCAAATGCCCAGATAACGCCGCGTCTATTTTAATTAACTGCTTTGAGCAAACGCTAAAATGCTACTATCTAACTTGCACGTAAGAAAGCAGATTAACGGTTAAGGCTAAGAAGTGGCAGGTATGTCGGAAGCAACTAGGACTCGCACGCATGCGCCTGAGGTTAGGCAGCGCGCCGTCGAGATCCTCCAAGAGGGGGTCGGTCATCGCGCCCTCGCCGCGGAGCTTGGCATTCCCCAGGCCACGGCTCGTCAGTGGGCCCGCGCGTATGCCGTGGGCGGTGCCGACGCCGTTCTCAACGCCGGTTCGCATCATCACACCTATTCGTACGACGTAAAGCTCGCTGTGGTTAAGGACCGTCTGGAAAGTGGCTTGACGGTTCGCGAGGCCATGATCAAGCACAAGATTCCCAGCGAGTCTTCGGTCAAGGCTTGGTGCCGTCAGTACCGCGAGAGCGGTGAGGCCGCACTGGTCGATAAGCCGCGCGTTAAAAAGGCGGAATAGCAAACGGGATGGTGCGCCCACAGGGGCGCATTTTTCTTGCCGCGCCAACTTTTTGGACCGGCGCGAGCCTGTCGGGACATTCTCCAAAGTGGCCAATAAACTGCGCGCAGTGGCCCGCGTGCCTGTCGCTGCGATAGGGGAGCGTCGCCCCACTGCTCCAAAGCGGACGTGCCCTTACCCCGTACGCCTAAAACTCCCCAGTTGACCGAAAACCTGCCGCCGCTGCTCCTCAATTGAGCTATAACGTTAAACAATTGCAGCGTTTTTGCATGGGGGAGTGATGGTATGACGCTACTGTATTTCCTTACCCTGTTTCCGCTGGTACCGGCGCTGGGCATGCTGCTCGCGCGCGGTGACCGCGCCCGCGATGCGGTGGGGCTCATAGGTTCCGGCATTATTATGGCGGTGACAGTTGTAGTCGCCGTCATGTTTTTTGGCACGGGTCCGCAGAGCTTTGAGGTTGCCCCCGGCACCTCGCATGTGCTCTCGATCATCAGCTCCGCCATCGACGTGATTCTGTGCGCCGTTATCCTGTACAACGCGTTCAAATATGGGAACGCGCTCACAACGGTACTCGGCATAGTCCAGCTGGTGGGCTCGCTCGCCTTTGCAGCCATGACGCTGCCCGCGGCCGAAGCCGTCACGGCGACGCCGCTCTACCTAGACTACATGAGCGTGATCATGGTCCTCGCCGTCGGCATTGTCGGCAGCCTAATCTGCGTGTATGCCTTGGGCTACATGAAGGACTTCCAAGCGCACGATGAGCACGAGGCTGCGCTGCGCGGGCAGACCGCGCCCGACCGACGCCCGCAGTTCCTGGCGCTCATGTTCCTGTTCCTCTCAGCCATGTTCGTCATCGTGACGAGCGACAACCTTGAGTGGCTGTTCTGCGGCTGGGAAATCACTACCGTGTGCTCGTTCCTTATGATTGGCTACACGCGCACGCCCGAGGCCATCAAGAACGCCTTCATCCAGATCATCCTCAACATGCTGGGCGGTATCGCGTTTTTGGCCGGACTCATGTATCTGCACGTCAACGGCATGCCGCTGACCATCTCGGGCATGATCGAGCTTTCCGGTGCTGGAACCGCACAATCCGCGCTGCTGGTGATGCCGGTCATTCTGCTGTCGCTCGCCGCCCTTACCAAGGCCGCACAGATGCCGTTCCACACTTGGCTGTTGGGTGCCATGGTTGCCCCCACGCCCACGAGCGCCCTGCTGCACTCGTCAACCATGGTCAAAGCCGGCGTGTTCCTGATGGTCAAGCTCAGCCCGCTCTATGCCATCTATCCCGTGACCGGCTTTATGGTCACGAGTGTGGGTGCCATCACGTTTTTGCTCGCCGCCCTCATGGCCATCTCGCAGAGCAACGCCAAACGCGTGCTCGCGTACTCCACCATTTCCAACCTGGGCCTCATCAGTGCCTGCTTGGGCGTCGGCGCGCCCGAGGCCGTATGGGCGGCCATCTTCCTGATCCTGTTCCATACGGTGGCAAAGTCGCTGCTGTTCCTGTGCGTGGGCACGGCCGAGCATCATATCGGCAGCCGCGATATCGAGGACATGGACGGTATGTTCAGCCGCATGCCGCACCTGACGCGCCTGATGATGCTGGGCATCATGGGCATGTTTGTGGCGCCGTTTGGCATGCTCGTGTCCAAGTGGGGCGCCCTGGTGGCGTTTGCCCAGACCGGCAACGTGCTCATGATCATGGTGCTGGCCTTTGGCTCGGCCGCGACGTTCTTCTTCTGGGGCAAGTGGCTTGCCAAGCTTTCGGGCGTCGACCCCACGGCTCAAAACGTGGAGGTCAATGTCCATAAGACCGAATGGATGGCGCTCAACACCATCGCCGCGCTGCTGATTCTGTGCTGCGTGGCGTTCCCGGTTATCTCGAGCGGTCTGGTGTCGCCTTACTTGGCCATGGTGTTTGGCCGCGTGCCGTACGTTATTGGCAAGGACGCCATGTATCTGATGGTGGTTATCGTGGCGTTTATCGCCGTGGTGCTGCTGACTTCATTCCGCGTGAGCAACAAGCCGCACGTAAACGTATATCTTTCGGGCGTGGGAACCGACAAATATCGCCATTTCCGCGGCTCGATGGGACACGAGGTGAAGGCCGAAAAGCGCAATTGGTACTCGGAGGACGCACTTGGCGAGAAGCGTATCGGCCCCGCGGGTAGCGTCGTGTGCTGCAGCATTATCTTGTTTGCGCTGCTGTGCTGCGCATGGATTGGGCCCGAGAGGCTTGCCATGAGCGCGCCCTCGGTGCTGCGCGGCAAGTATTTCGAAGGTTCGGGTGTCGTGGGCATCTTTATTGGTACCGTGGCGTTTGCCTTGCTGGCGCCGCTTGTGGGCGGTTTGATTGACGGCCTTGACCGTAAGCTTTCGGCCCGCATGCAGGGCCGTGTGGGTCCGCGTCTGCTGCAGCCCTTCTACGACGTTGCCAAGCTGCTGCGCAAGGCCCCCGCCAGCGTAAACACCATGGACGATACCTACATGGCGTGCGCGCTCATCTTTACCGTTGTGGGCGGCGGCATCTTTGTGTCGGGCTCCAACACGCTGCTGTGCGCGTTTATGGTGACCCTCGCCGCGATCTTTGTGGTGTTGGCGTCCGCCTCGACGCAAAGTCCGTTTGCCCAGGTCGGCGCCGACCGCGAGCTGCTGCAGGTCATGAGTTACGAGCCCGCCGTTCTGCTGATGAGCGTGGGCCTGTACCTTGCCACCGACAGCTTCGATTCCATTGCTGTGACGGGGCAGTCGGCCCCCATCATCGTGTACAGCGCGCCCATTTTCCTCGCGTTGCTCGCGGTGCTTACCATCAAGCTGCGCAAGTCGCCGTTTGACCTTTCGTACTCGCATCATGCGCATCAGGAGATCGTCCAGGGCGTCGCCACCGAGATGAGCGGCGGCACGCTGGCCAAGATGACCCTTATGCACTGGTGCGAGACCGTGCTGTTTTTGATGTGGGTTGGCATGTTCTTTGTTTGGGACAACCCCGTGAGTTGGGTTGTAGCCCTGGTCGTGATGGCCGCGACGTACTTTGTCGAGGTGCTTATCGACAACACCTTCGCGCGCAGCACCTGGCGCAGCTGCTTTAAGCTCGGATGGGGCGTGGCGTTGGTGTTTGGCCTGCTCAACCTTATGCCCATCCTCGTCGACGTGTTTATTTAGGAGGCGGCATCCATGGATCATAAAATGTCGCGCTCGCCGTGGGTTATTCATTACGACGGCTCGAGCTGCAACGGATGCGATATCGAGGTGCTGGCCTCGCTCACGCCACTGTTCGATGCGGAGCGCTTTGGCGTGGTCAACACCGGCAACCCCAAGCATGCGGATATCTTTTTGGTGACGGGGTCGGTCAATGCCCAGAACCTGCCCGTCGTGCGCCAGATCTACAACCAGATGCTCGAGCCCAAGTGCGTGGTGGCCTGCGGTATCTGCGCGTGTTCGGGCGGCGTGTTCCGCGATGCCTATAACGTGATCGGCGGCGTGGACCGCGCAATTCCCGTGGACGTGTACGCGCCCGGGTGCGCCATTCGCCCCGAGACCGTGATCGATGCCATCGTGGAGGCGTGCGGCATCCTGGACCAGAAGGAGGCCGTGATGCGCGCCGGCGGCGATCCGCTCACCGTGGGCGGTGCCGCAACCTGGGACGGTGGCGTTGAGCTGGGCGAGGACGGGTTTGTGGCTGCTGCGGAGGCCGGCGACGCGACCGCCGCTGCAAAGGAGGCCGAGTAATGCAAAAGGCAATCTATACCACCGTCGGGATCGACGAGCTCCTGCCGCATGTCCAGGCGCTCAAGGGCGTCGGCGCGCGCTTTGTGCAAATGCACGCCGAGCGCAACGTCGACGACGGCTCGTATCGCCTGGTCTATACGTTTATCAACGTTCGTGCTGCTCAGAAGCATATTGCGCAGGACGGCAGCTATGCGATTGAGAACCTGGTAGTCGAGGGCATCGACCAGTACCAGGAGATTCCGTCCATCAGCTCGTATTATCCGGCGGTATTTCCGTTTGAAAACGAAGCGCACGACCTGTTTGGGCTTGCCATCACCGACATGCAGATCGACTTTAAGGGCTTTTTCTACCAGGTCTCGACTGCCGAGCCCATGAGCGTTATCACGCCCGAGGTGAAGGCTGCACGCGAGAAGGCCATGAAGGTCCGCGCGGCTGCCGAGGCCAAGGCGCGCAAGGCTGCGGCCGAAATGGCCGCCTCTGGCGCGGCCGCCGCAGGGGAGGGCGCTGCGAGCATCGACGATGCCGCGGGTGCCGCTGCTCAGCCCGCTGCGGCTGCCGGCTCCGATGCTCAGCATGACGATGCCGCTGCCAAGGCCGCGCTCAAAGCCGCCGAGCTGGAAGCAAAGCTCGCCGCCATGGATCCCGAGAAGGCGGCCAAGGTCCGCGCGGCGCTTGCCGCCAAGGCCGCCCGCGACAAGCAGAAAAAGGAGGCGTAAGGTCCATGGCACATCGCTCCGTTATTCCGTTTGGCCCGCAACACCCGGTGCTGCCCGAGCCGCTTCATCTGGACCTGGTGATCGAGGACGACCGCGTCATCGAAGCAATTCCGCAGATCGGCTTTGTGCACCGCGGACTCGAGAAGCTCACCGAAAAGCGCGATATGCATCAGTTTGGCTACATCGCCGAGCGCATCTGCGGCATCTGCGCCGTGGGCCATAGCTGTGGCTACGCCAGCGCCTGCGAGCGCATGCTCGGCATCGAGGTGCCTGGTCGCGTGCAGTATATCCGCACCATTCTGCATGAGCTTTCGCGCATTCACTCGCACCTGCTGTGGCTGGGCCTGCTCGCCGATGCCTTTGGCTTTGAGGCGCTGTTCTATCGTTCGTGGACGCTGCGCGAGCAGATTCTCAAGATCTTTGAGAGCACTTGCGGCGGTCGCGTGATTCTGTCGATTAACGAGATCGGCGGCCTTAAGCACGATATCGAGGACTCCGAGCTGGCGGGTATTGTCCAGACGCTCGATGCCATGCGCCCCGACTACGAGGCCCTGGTGCATACGTTTTTGGACGACAACAGCTGCGGCGAGCGCCTGCATGGCGTGGGCGTGATCAGCAAGAAGGACGCGCTTGATCTGTCGATGGTCGGCCCGTTCGGTCGCGCCTCGGGCGTGGACTACGACGTGCGCATGTTCGGTGACGGCGCCTATGCGGATTTGGCTGCGTTTGAGCCGATTGTTGCCACCGATGGCGACTGCTATGCCCGCTGCCAGGTGCGCTGTGCCGAGGTCACGCAGGCCATGGACATTATCAAGGAGCTTGTGGGCAAGATTCCGCACGACGGTATCGGCGGACGCACCAAGCTTACGCCGGCCGACGGCGCGCGCGGCGAGGTTGTGATTGAGCAGCCGCGCGGCGAGGCGTACTACTATGTGCGCGGCAACGGCACCAAGAACCTGGACCGTTTTCGTGTGCGCACGCCGACGTCGCAGAACCTGGCGGGGCTGACGCATGCGCTGCAGGGCGTGCTCCTTGCCAACGTGCCCATGATTATCCTGACCATCGACCCCTGCATTAGCTGCACGGAAAGGTAGGCGCGGCATGAGTTTACTGACATTTGCCAAGACGGCCTTGGGCTCTATGGTCAAGCAGCCGGTAACGGTGTGCTATCCGCAGGAGAAGCTCGCGGCACCCGAGCGCCTGCGCGGGCATATCGTTAACAACATGAACGTGTGCATCTGCTGTGGCATGTGCGCGCGCCGCTGCCCGGCGGGCGCACTCGCGGTCGATCGAAAGGGCGGAACGTGGTCGATCGACCCGTATACCTGCGTGGTGTGCGGTGAGTGCATCGAGAGCTGCCCCAAGCGCTGCCTGACTATGGACACCGCGCGCACTCCAGTCGCGGCGGACAAGACTCCCACAGTAGAAACCAAGCCGGAATAGCGTTGGGATGGGGCTGGTATAGCGCTGGAATAGGGGCCGGTGGGGCAAAAATGCCCCACCGGCCCCGCGCTTAAACGCGCGGTTGGGCTGCCACGAACAAAACTATGCCGGATTACGGGGCTGGATTGCGAATCCCCAACCATACAGAAAATCGCAAAAACAAAACCGCAGGTAGATAGCCTTCCGTTTTTGAAAAAATGAAGGTATGGATGAGGGCTCCGACTTTAGCCCCGTAATCCGGCATAGTTTTGAAATGGCGCCATATCCGTAACGGCCCTTGATCTCCCGTGGACAGAGGGAAACGGATCATTTTGGCCTTGCGAGGGCTGCCACGTGGCCCGTCTGCCACGAAATGCGCCCATCTACTACGTTTGGGCTGCTACCCTCAACCATGGCGAACAGCGCAAAAACAAAACCGCAGGTAGAACGCCTGCGGTTTTTCATGAAACGCGGTTGTGGTCGGGGGTATCGGGTCAAACGTAGTAGATGGGCCAGTTTCGTGGCGAGCACTACCAATTGATCCCCCGGGAAGGAGGAAAGCGGATCATTTTTGCCTGATGGCACCGAGTCGCACTTGTTTTCCTGCGAAAACGTCGTGTCTCAACTTTGGTGAGACATTTGTCTCACGCTCAAAACCGAATATGGAACATGTGTCACCTGCCCTAATTGTGTCTCATTCCGTAACTTTAGGCTGATGCAAGGTCTGAGACCGCGAGAAGGGAGACACGATGGGTAAGTACACGAGGGGTCTCTTGGCGGTGATACTGGCCGTAGTGCTGGTGTTGCCAGCCGCAGCATTCGCCATGCTGCCCGAGGCCAACGCCAGGTCCAGCACAGGAATGGACGGACCGATAATGACCGGAAAGGTCGCCGACCCCGACACCAGCGGTCGCTGGGAAATCTGGGCGGCAGGCCACGGTGGCAATAAGGTAACGACCCAAAACGTCGGTCGAATCTGGACCGACAAGACGGTCAAGGCAACCGAGGAAAACGAAGAGTCGGACTTTTTGACCACGCTTTCGGCGATGTCCTCGACGTCTAATTCAACCGTGACGGTCACCACGCCGCTTGACATCGTGATGGTGCTGGATGCCTCTGGCTCGATGGATGATCCTATGGGTGGCGGAGATTCCACCAAGCGTATCGATGCACTGAAGAGCGCTGCGAACAGCTTTATCAATACCATTGCCAAGCAAAACGAGGGTATCGAGGGTGTCGATAGGCAGCACAGGGTTGCCATTGTTAAGTTTGCGGGTGATAAGACCAATAAGGTCGGCAATGACCAGTACAAGAAAGGGCAATTTTGGTACAACAACTCGCAGGTGATGAAGGGTTTGACCGATTGCTCTGGCGGCAACGTGAAAGTTCTTGAGGATACAGTTGCTGGAATCAAACCAAGCGGTGCCACGCGTGCCGACTATGGTCTGGAACTGGCCGGGGATATCACTTCTGGCCGCGCAGATGCCAAGAAGATCGTTGTGTTCTTTACCGACGGCAAGCCAACGAGCTTCAGCGAGTTTGATTCTGACGTCGCCAAGGGTGCCGTGACGGCTGCCAAGAAGATGAAGGATGGCAAAGCCACCGTTTATACCATCGGCATCTTTAGTGGAGCGGACCCCGCTGACGATCCCTCGAAAGAGGGGACAAGCGACGTCAACAAGTTTATGCACGCCGTGTCGAGTAATTATCCCGATGCCACGTCGTATGCGAGCGACAAGCTTGGCACACGCGCGGAAAACTCCGACTACTACAAGTCGGCGACCAATGCCGAAGAGCTCAAGAAGGTCTTCGACGACATCTCACAGGCCATCACATCGGAGGCGCCTTATCCGACCGAAATCCATAAGGGCTACGACGAGACCAAGTCCGGCTACATCACGTTTACCGACGAGCTGGGCGACTTTATGCGGGTCGACGGATTTACCGAAGTCGTCATCAACGGCACGCCGTTTACCGAGGCGAGCAAGACGTTCAACAAAGAAACCAATACCGACACATACGAGTTCACCGGCAAGGCAAAAGACCTGCTCATCACCGTGCAGCGTGCTGGTGCTGACAATCCCCAGAAGGGCGATATCGTAACGGTTAATATTCCTGCGTCGCTGATTCCGCTGAGTCACTTTAAGACCGTAGACGGCAAGCTTTCGGTCAACAACGTTAAGCCCATTCAGGTGAAGTATGCCTCGAGCGTGAAGAAGGACGCGCTTGACAACCTGTTTACGCCCGAGAAGGTAGCGGGGCTCAAGGACTACATCGAGCGCAATACGACTGTCGTTGACGGCACCAAGACCGTGAATTTCTACGCGAACAAGTGGAACGGTGGTGCGTTGGGTGATACGGTTGCGACCTTTGAGCCGGCCGACACCAACCGCTACTACTACTTCCAGAAGCAGACTCCTATTTACACGGATAAGGAATGCACGCAGCCCGCAAAGAATTCGCTGGCAGATACCGGCACCTATTACTACAAGGATAAGTTTGAAGAGCAGGGCGAGAACGGCGAGGCCAAGCCCGCCACTGCCGTCATCGAGTTTATCGGCGGCGACGCTGCCAAGTTTGACGGCGCTATAGTTGCCGACGGGGACGGCAACCTTTCGTTTAGCGTGGGAACCGCGCGCCTAGCCTTTATCGACGAGCTCCACACCACCAAGGAGAGTGTGGGCGACAACAACACTGGTACCGCGACCGACGTTCTCAACCCCAAGTGGAACAACGTGTCCGCCAAGGCGACCGCGACGCATGTCAATTCCTACCTGGGCAACAACGGCAAGATCAGCTTTGCGTATGACATGACGCCGGCAATGGTGGAAACCAAGGCCAGCTTCGGCCTGACCAAGGTGCTCGAGGGTCGCGACTGGACGAATGCTGACGCGTTTGAGTTTGGCCTGACATCCGAGAGCGGCGCCCCGATGCCTGCGGCTAGGACTGCGACCGTGCGCAAGGCTGACCTGGACCAGGGCAAGGCTGCCATCGACTTCGGCACGATCGAATACACCGAACCTGGCACGTACGTCTACAAGGTCAGCGAAAAGAACGCCGGGACCACGGTTGACGGCATTGCCTACAGCAAGAACGTCGCGGAGGTCACCGTGACGGTAACGCCCAACAAGAGGGGCGAGCTCAGCGCCGCTGTGAAGGTGACTTGGAGCGAAGCCGACGAGACCGAGTTCAAGAACGTCTACACTGCGGAGCCTGTTGAGTCCAGCGTTACCGACCAGATTACCGTGACCAAGTCTCTGACCGGGCGCGACCTTACGGCCGGTGAGTTCAGCTTTGAGCTGCGCGAGATTAAGGGTGAGAACCCCGAGCTTATCGAGACCGTTAAGAACGCCGCCGACGGCAAGGTGACGTTCAGTGCCATCAAGTACACCGAGATCGGCCAGCACACCTACAAGCTGCATGAGGTTAAGGGCAACGCCGGCGGTATTGACTACGATGACGCGGTCTACACCATCGTGACGACCATCGCCGATAACGGCAAGGGCCAGCTGGTTGCCACGCACGAGCTGAAGGACGCCAAGGACGTCAAGAGCATCGAGTTCAAGAACGCCTACACCACGAATGCTACCGAGGCATCGCTTGCGGGTATCAAGAATCTGCAGGTTGACGACGCTCTGACCCCGGCTGACATTGCCGGCAAGTTCACCTTTACCGTGACCGGTGAAGAGGGCGCGCCTATGCCTGCGAGCACGAGCGTGCACAACGACGTCGACGGCAAGGTCGACTTTGGCAAGATTACCTTTACGCTCGACGACCTTAACAAGGCTGTGGGCGAGAAGCCCGAGAAGCGCGAGCATACCTTTACCTACACCGTGACCGAGTCCGGTGAGGTCGCTGGCGTGACCAACGACGCTAAGCCGTCGCGCGAGGTTTCCTTCACCGTGACCGATGACGGCAAGGGGAATCTGCGCGTATCCCGCAAGCCGGACGGTGATGCGGCCTTCACGTTCACCAATACCTATAACGTGACGCCTGTCGAGACGAGCGTCACCGAACAGATCACCGCGACCAAGGTCCTGACCGGCCGCGATCTCAAGGACGGCGAGTTCTCCTTTGAGCTGGTCGAGGGCGACAAGGTCGTCGCCAAGGGCACCAACGCCGACGACGGCACGATCGCCATGGACAAGATCACCTACACCAAGCCCGGCAAGTACACCTACACGCTGCGCGAGGTCAACGGCGGAACCACCAGCAAGGGCATCACGTACAGCGACGCCAAGTACACCATCGAGACCACCATTACCGACAACGGTGACGGTACCCTCAGCGCTACGCACGAGCTGAAGAGCGCCATGCCTGCGACCTTCGAGAACACTTACAGCGTGACCCCGACCGATGCAGACCTCGACTTTGACCTGAGCAAGGCCATCGACGGCCGCGAGTGGACGGATGGGGACGAGTTCAGCTTTACCATTACCGCCCCCGATGGCGCCCCGCTCCCCGATCCTGCGACCGTAACCGTGAGCAAGCACGATGCGAAGGACGGCATTGCCGCCATCAAGTTCGGCAAGATTCGCTACACGGCCACCGGAACCTACAAGTACGAGATCCGCGAGAACGCGGGCAGCACGGTCGGCATGACGTATGACGCGCATGTCGCAACCGCCGAAGTGACCGTGACCGAGAACGGCGATGGCAGCCTGACCGCCAACGTCACCAAGAAGGAAAACGGACGCTTCACCAACACGTACCGCACTGAGCTTAACTACACCGCTGCCGGCGGTCTGTGGCTCAGCAAGTATCTGGACGGCCGCCCCATGACCGAGGGTCAGTTCACCTTTACCGTGACACCTGCTGACGACGCTTCGGCTCGCGCGCTCGGTCTGCTGCCCGGGGCTAATAGCTTCAAGTCCCCCGCAGCGGCAGAGGCAACGGTCGGACTGATCGACATTCTGGCTGGTCATGAGGTTATATTTACGCAGGCTGACGCCGGCAAGACCTTTACGTACACCGTGGCCGAGAAGAACGACGGCCAGCCCGGTTACACCTACGACGACGCCGTGCGCACGGTGACGATCGCCATCGCCGACGACACCGCCGGCACGCTCACTGCTACGACGACCGTTTCCGGCGGTCCCGAGGGCACGCATGAGACGGTCCACAAGAGTGGCGAGAACAAGGTCGAGAAAGCCCTGGTGCCGTTCCACAACAGTTACAGCGCTACGACCAACACGCCTGGTGGCACCGCTGCTCAGGTCGTTGCTACCAAGACTCTGACCGGTCGCCCGATGGCCGACGGCGAGTTCTGGTTCGGCATCGCCTATCAGGGTGAGCTTGTGGCATACGAAAACCTCAAGCCCAATATCGGCGGGCACGTGAGCTTTGATACGCTGCACTACGACACCAAGATGATTGCTAATCTTGAGGCTGCTGGGCTTGCTTATCGTACCGATAAGGACGGTAAGCTTGCCTGGACCATTAACTACACGGCCTACGAAGATTTATTCGGGCTGCCGAATGGCGTTTCCGCTACAACGTGGAGCTTTGGCTTTAAGGTTATCGTCGTCGACAACGGTGACGGTACCCTGACGGCAACGGTCGACTACGGCGGCGTCGAGCCCTTGTTCGAGAACGTCTACGGCGCCGAAGCCGTCGATGCCGCGCTCACCGGCACTAAGAAGCTCCAAGCTGCCGAGGGCCTGACCCCGGCTGACATCACGGGCAAGTTCACCTTTACCGTGACCGCCGACGAGGCTAGTGCCCCGATGCCCGAGCGCACGACCGCAACCAACGACGCGGCTGGCAACGTGGACTTTGGCAAGATCCACTTTACGCTCGAGGACCTCAACCGCGCTCTGGGCGTGACGGACGATGCGACCGATAAGGCCGAGGCAGACGAAGCTGACGAAGCCGAGGCCGACGAGGCAGAGGCTGAAGAGGCCGACACCGATGCCAACGCCGACGAGCCCAACGACGAGCCCGAGCCCGCAGCCCCCACCGCTCCGCGCTCGCACACCTTTACTTACACGGTGACCGAGTCCGGTAGTGCCCCTGGCGTGACCAATGACACCAACGCCACGCGCAAGGTTTCCTACACCGTGTCTGACGACGGTGCCGGGCATCTGAGCGTCAAGCGCGAAGGCGACGACGGTGCTGCCTTCACGTTTACCAACACCTACGGCGTGGCACCTACCGATTCGTCCGTGACCGATCAGGTCAAGACAGTCAAGCGCCTGACTGGACGCGACCTTGCAGCAGGCGAGTTCACGTTTGAGCTGCTCGAGGACGACGTGGTTGTCGCTAACGGCGCCAACGACGCTAACGGCACCGTGACGCTGAGCCCGATTCGCTACGAGGCACCCGGCACGCACACGTACACGCTGCGCGAGGCTTGCCCCAACGCGCTCGGCCTGTACAAGGGCGTCACCTATGACGGCACGACCTACACCGTCGTGACCACCGTCTCCGACAACGGCGACGGCACGCTGACCGCGACGCACAAGCTCGAGGGAACCACCGAGTCGGCTGGCTTTACCAACAAGTATCACGCCATGCCTACGCAGGTTTCCATCGGCGCTATCAAGGTGCTCGAGGGACGCGAACTCAAGAAGGACGAGTTTAGCTTTAAGCTCGTTGGCGAGGACATCGAGTCCACCGTTACTAACGACGCTGACGGCAAGATCAACTTCGACAAGCTCGAGTACGACGAGCCCGGTACGTACGTCTACACCATCAGCGAGGTCAAGGGTGACGAGGCCGGTATGACCTACGACAAGTCCGTCTTTACCGCGACCGTTAACGTGGTCGACGACGGCGAGGGCAACCTCAAGGCGAACGTTGCCTTTACCAAGGGCGACAAGAGCGTCGAGGGTATCGTGTTCAACAACACGTACAAGAAGCCCGAGACGCCCGTGCCGACGCCCGACCCCGGCACGCCCAAGACCGTGACGAACATCGTCAAGACGGTCAAGGGTTTCCTGCCCACCACGGGTGACCAGCAGGCCGCCGCATTGCTCATGGCATTCGTCATTGTCATGGCCGGCGTCGGAGCCCTGGTCTGGGGTATCCGTAAGCGCTAGGCACGCTGGCAGCGCCCGGGGCCAAAAGGCCCCGGGCGGCCGGCGGGGAGCCAGAACATAGCCCCACCCCCAGCCCCAGCCGCCACGGAGGCATCTCCCTCCTCCGTGGCGGCGCTTTTGTGCGTAGGCGAGAAGGGCCTGCCACGAAACCGGCCCATCTACTACGTTTAGTCCCTTACCCCCAACCATGCCAAAAACGCGAAAACAAAACCGCAGGTAGAACGCCTGCGGTTTTCTGCAAAACGGGGGTATGGTCGGGGGTATTGAGTCAAACGTAGTAGATGGGCCGGTTTCGTGGCGAGCGGTTCCGGCTGATTCCTTGGGGGCGAAGGAAAACGGATTATTTTGGTCCCGCGAGGCTGGCGGAGGCACTCGTGCGGGGTCGCCTGAACAAAACTATGTCGGTTTACTACGATGAATTCGACATTCCCGACCATGACTGCATCTTTCTATATATTGCAAGCGTTCTACCTGCGGTTTTGCAAGCGCGCAATTTGCCGTGGTCGAAGGCGGGCGATTCATCGTAGTAATCCGGCATGGTTTTGAAATGGCATTAAATCGATAACGGCCATTTTGCTATGCCGGGGCGGTCGGTCGTCGGGTAATTACCCTCGCAGGTAGGCGATGGCGATCTGCGTGCGGTTGCGCAGGCCCATTTTGGCAAGGATTGAGCTGATGTGGTTGCGCACGGTGCCTTCGCCCATGTAGGCGGTGGCGGCAATCTCCTTGTTGTCGAGGCCGCGGACGATGAGCTCTGCGACTTCGAACTCGCGGTCGGTCAGGCTGGCAAAGGCGGCGGGCCGGCGAGGCGTGTCGGCCTCGGACCCCGCCCCATCAAAGTCGATATCCTCGATCGCCTTGCCCTCGAGTACGCGTTTGCCGTCCATGACCTGCGCCAACGCTGGAGGAATGGCGGCGACATCGGTCTTGATCAGGTAACCGCGGGCGCCTAGCTTGAGCGCCGACACAATGTACTCGTCATCTGAGAATGTCGTCAGAAACACCACGCGTGCCGCGGGGTAGTGCTCAAGGATTTCGCGCGCCGCCGAAAGGCCGTCGCGCCCTGGCATCTGAATGTCGAGCAGCGCGATATCGGGTGCGTGCTCGGCGTAGAGCGCCACCGCGTCGTCGCCGTCGGCACCGGTGCCCACCACCTCTATCTGCGGCTTAGCGCCCAGGATAATCTTGAGTGAATCGACCACCAGACGGTCGTCGTCGACGACTATGAGCCTCATCGGCCCTCATCTCCTTGCTGCTTGGGAATGGTGGCAAATACGCGCCATCCGGGGGCGCCGACTCGCGAGCCGGCAGTGAAAGTGCCGCCGAGCGCCTCGACACGCTCGCGCATGGAGGCGAGCCCCATACCCCCTGTGGCGCTGCGGGCGCTTGTTCGAACCCCGCCCGTTCCATCGTCGGTAACGACGAGCTGGTAAAACGACGGATGCTCCATGCACCGCACGGTAATGGTTTTGGCATGGGCGTGTCGCATGGCGTTGGAAAGCGCCTCGCGCAGCACCGCCGCAAAGCAGTTGGCGACGTTGGCGGGTGCATGCTCGGCCAAAACCTCAAGCTCAATCTGCGGACCGCTGTCCGAGCGTGCGCCTTCAACGATGCGCTCGAGCTGCACGGAGAGGTTGGTCGCATTGTCGTTGAGCGCGTGGACGCTGGCGCGCACGAGTTGGAGCGCCTCGTCAACCGTGCATTTGACGTCGGCGAAATCGGCGGCAACCCTGGGCTCGTCGGCATGGACCACGCGCAGGGCTTCGGTTTGAAGCGAAGCGCGCGTGAGCTGGTGGCCCACGTTATCGTGGATCTCGCGCGCGATGCGGGCGCGTTCGGCGAGCGTCGCGAGTTCGACTTCGTAGTCCTGGCGGTCGGCGAGGTCACGGTTGCGTGCCTCGAGTGCCAGGGCGCGTTCTTGCAGCTTGTCGCGGATGCGACGCATGCGTTCCTGTTCGCGCTCCAGCTGCGCGGTGCGCAGCGACAGCAACGTGGCGGCGACCGAAAGGATGGCGGTTAACAGCAGCGTTCGGGTGGTGAGCACGCCGCCACGAAGGTCCGCGACAAGCGCGCAGACACACACGGCGCCAATCGCCAGCGCGGGCCAGATTCGTTCACGGCGCACGCGTCGCGCGATGTCATAGAGGGCGAGAGGCGCAAACGGCACAAACGGCGGCACGAAGACGGCCGCGATGATGTAAGCGTAGCTCGCGGCCTCGCTTATACGGCGCGTGCGTTCTCCCTGTGCCACCTCGGCCAGCGAGGTGGCAATAACGCCAAGGCAAAACGCCGCGACCAGGCGAGCGTCCACGGCAAGGCCCATTGCGGCCGCAATGCAGCACGCCAGCACGATCGATTTGTCGAAAAGCCTGTTCATACGGGTATTGTACGCGAAGCCGCGCGTGGTGGAGGGGCCGCCTGCGCAACCGTGACATTCCTCCCGCGCGGCAAATCGGCGTCGATCGCTCGCACGAGCGGGGGTTTCGCCTCCGCCCCCCCGCACTCGTGACAAAGCTCACTGGTGCGCGCCGTCCGCTCCTGCGATGATGCAATCGTACCGGGCCACGACCAACAGAAGGGCCGTCTCATGACAGACATCGTCCACGTCGAAAACCTCGTCAAGCGCTATGACGATCTTATCGCGCTCGACCACTTTAACCTGAGCATCGCTCCCGGCGAGATCTTTGGCCTGCTCGGCCCCAACGGCTCGGGCAAAACCACGTCCATCAACTGTATCCTGCAGCTGCTTGCCTACGACAAAGGCACCATCGAGCTCTTTGGCGAGCCCATGACGCCCGCCCGCTACGACCTCAAGCGCCGCATCGGCGTGGTGCCGCAACAGGTGGCGGTGTTCGACGAGCTCACCGTGCGCGAGAACATCGACTATTTCTGCAGCCTCTACGTCAGCGACCGCAAACGCCGCCGCGCGCTGGTGGACGAGGCGATCGACTTTGTCGGTCTGGGCGACTTTACCAAGTTCCGCCCCGGCAAGCTCTCGGGCGGCCTGGCGCGTCGCCTCAACATCGCCTGCGGCATCGCGCACAAGCCCGAGCTCATCTTCTTTGACGAGCCCACGGTGGCGGTCGACCCACAGAGCCGCAATGCCATCCTGGAGGGCATCTGCCGCCTGCGCGACGAGGGCGCCACGGTGGTGTATACCAGCCATTATATGGAGGAAGTCGAGCAGATCTGCAGCCGCATCATGATCATGGACGGCGGGCGCGTGCTGGCGCAGGGCACCAACGACGAACTCAAGCGCATGATTCAGATGGGCGAGAAGATCGTGATCGAGGTCGGCGAGGTGCCGAGCGCGGCACTCGGTGCCGTCGCGAGCCTGCCGCATGTCCTGGACCTGTCGGCGACGGCGGGCCAGCTCACGTTTTCGTGCGAGGCGAGCCCGCATAACCTGACGGACATTCTCGATGCGCTGCGCTCGCATGACGTGGCGCTTGGCCGCATTTATTCCGAGCCGCCGACCCTCAATGACGTGTTCCTCGAGATCACCGGCCGCGAGCTGCGTGACTAGGGGGCGCCATGTTCAACACCATTATCATTACGGTCAAGACGCTGCTGCGCCGGCCGAGTACATGGGTTTGGGGCGCGGTCTTTCCCGTCGCGCTTTCCACGATGTTTATGTTTATGTTCGCGAACCTCAGCTCCGACGGCACGGTCGACCCGGTGCCGGTTGCCGTCATAGCGGACGAGGCCTGGGACGCCTCGACCTTTAAGGACGTGGCGACGTCGCTTGCCAAGGAAGGTGACGATCAGCTGCTCGAGATTCACGAGTGCGACGACGCAGCCGATGCGAACCGTGCGCTTAAGGCCGGCGAGGTTGCGGGCATCTATACGGTCGACGACGCGGGCGCACCCAAGCTCACACTGCTATCGAGCTACGACAGCTCGCGTGCCTCATCGGTGCTCACCGATCGCAGCATTCTGGAGACGGTGGCAAGCTCGTATACACAAAATGCCGAGCTCATGTCCCAGATTGCCCAGGACAACCCGGCGGCGCTCGCCGACCCGGAGGCGGTTGCGCGCGCCCTGTCGCTCGAGGGCAGTACCCGCCGCGTAAGCCTGACACGCACCACACCCGATGGCACGGTCATCTACTATTACGCGCTCTTTGGCCTGGTCGCGATGATGTCTGCCGAGTTTGCCGCCTTGAGCGTCGTCGATCTGCAGCCCAATCTGTCGGGCCTTGGCGCGCGTCGCTGCGTGGGCAGCCTTTCCAAGACGGCGTCGCTGGCCGGCATCTTTGTCGGCTCGTGGCTGGTTTCCTTCGCCTCGATGGCGATCGCAATCGGCTACGTGCGCCTGGTCGTGGGCGTCGACTTTGGCGGGCGCGAGGGGCTGTGTCTGGTGGGCGCCACCGCTTCCGCGCTTGCCGCCACGGGCCTGGGACTCTTTGTGGGCACGCTTCCCGTTAAGGGCGGCAAGGCGTCCAAGTCCGGCATCCTCACGGGCTTTGCCACCACGTGCGCCCTGTTCGCCGGCCTCTACGGCGAGCCGGCGATGGCGCTTGCCGACGACGTCGCCCGCGCCTGCCCGGTCGAGTGCTGGCTCAACCCCGTCAAGCTCATCTGCGACATGTTCAATCGCCTGTATTTCTTTGAGGACCTGGGGCCCTTCGCTGTTCGCGCGGGCGCGCTCGTCCTGATGGCCCTGGTGTTTGTCGCCGCCGCTACGCTGATCTTTGGAAGGAGTCGCTATGAGCACCTTTAAGACCGCGCTTCGCATGGCGCTGGCGCACCCGTTCTACCTGCTCATCTATACGGTGTTCATCTCGCTCATGGGCGTATTCATCGCGGCATCGGTGAGCTGGAACTCGTCGCAGCTCACCGAGTACAAGCCCTACGATGCCAACGTGATCGTGGTCGACCGCGACGACAGCGACCTTTCGCGTGCGCTTACCAAGCATTTGGGTTCGCGTTTTGAGCTGGTCACGGGCATCGGCGACGATACGTACGACCTTGCGGACGCGCTCTCCAAGAGCAACAGCGCCAAGGGCAGCGCCGACTGCGTGTTCTTTATCCCGGAGGAGTTTGAGGACGACCTCGTTGCGGCTGCCCGCGCGGGGGAGGCCCTGCCCAAGCTCGACGTGACCTACGGTTCCGGCACCATGGCGGCGGCGCTTTCGTCTGCCGAGGCCTCGCGCTGGATCTCGCTCGCGGGCGCTGCGGCGGCGCTTGGGCCCGCTGCTTCTAACGGCGACGTTGCCAAGGCCGCCGAGCATGCCGCTGCAAAGCGCGCGGAGGTCCAGATCGAGCAGGTCAAGGTCGACTCGACGGCTGCCGCCACGCTCGAGTCGTATTTCAACTTTGGCGCGTACGCGATTATCTCGTCGGTCATCGTATCGGTGGGGTTGGTGTTCTCGGGCATGAACGAGCCCGAGCGCGTGCGTCGTATGGATGCCGGCCCGGTCTCCGAGCGCCAGCGCTCGCTTGCCGTGTTCGCGGCTGCCGCTGTGCTCACCGTCTGCATCTGGTTTGTGTCGAGCATGATGGGCGTCGTGGGCTTTGCCGGCGCGGTTGCCGAGGTCGGCGTGGGTCGTGTGTGCCTGGCGCTGGCGGCGACGTTTGCCCTGGCGTGCACGCCTCTGGCCGTTGGCTTTGCGCTGTCGAGCCTGGGTGCGCGCGAGGAGCTGCTTAACGGTGTGGGCAACCTGCTCGGCATGCTCATGACGTTTTTGGGCGGCGCTTGGATGCCGCTGTCGCTGATGGGCTCGGCCGTGCAGACGGTGGCGCACTTTGTGCCGACGTATTGGGTGAACGATGCGATTGGCAAAGCGCTCGCTTCGGATCTGACGTCCACCGTGTTGGGCGACATCGCCTGCGACCTGGGCGTCACCGTGCTCTTCGCCGCCGCCATTGCCGCCGTAGGCCTGGCCCTCTCACGCGCCAAATCCCGCGCCTAGTCTGAAATAAATCCTAGGCCTCGCCCCAAAATAGTTCGCCAAGGTTTACTATTACGTTCATAAAGTAGTACGAGGCTAACAATGGGGGATACCATGGCAACGCAGGAAGCCTACGTCCAGGTTAAGGATCTCAAAAAGCACTACGGCGACGGTGATGCGCGCCTGACGGTACTTGATGGCATCGACGCGTCCATCAACCGCGGCGAGATCTGCGTCATGCTGGGGCCCTCGGGCTCGGGCAAGTCGACCTTTCTCAACCTGATCGGCGGCCTGGAGGATGCCGACGGCGGCTCCATCATGGTGGACGGCTGCGACCTCACGGTGCTCAAACCTACCGACCTGGGCGAGTATCGCCGCCGTGAGCTGGGCTTTGTCTTCCAGTTCTACAACCTGGTGCCCGATCTCACCATCAAGGAAAACATCGAGGTCACGGCGCACCTGTCCAAAAACCCGCTCAATGTCGACGACCTCTTGCGTTCGCTGGGCCTTTACGAGCATCGCAACAAGTTCCCGCGCCAGGTCTCGGGCGGCCAGCAGCAGCGCTGTGCCATCGGCCGTGCGCTCGTCAAAAACCCGGGCCTGCTGCTGTGCGACGAGCCCACGGGCGCGCTTGACTATAAGACGTCCAAGGAAATCTTGCAGCTCATGGAGGATGTCAACCGCACCTACGGCTGCACCATCATCATTGTCACCCACAATGCCGCCATCGCGCGCATGGCCAATCGCGTGCTGCGCCTGCGCGACGGGCACATCGTCGAGGATGAGCTCAACGAGTCGCCCGTCGCGGCCGCCGAGCTCGATTGGTAGGCGGCGCCATGACACCTCTCGCAAAACGTCTCCCGCGCGAGCTGCGCCGCAATATCGGCAAGTACCTGGGCATCTTTTTGCTTATGTGCGGAAGCATCGCTCTCACCTCGGGCTTTTTGCTCGCAGCGCATTCCATCGGCTGCCTTATCGACGACATGCGCGATGCGTACACGATTGAGGACGGCCGCGTGACCACCTCCTTCGAGGCCACCGACGATCAACTCAAGGCCGCCGAGGATGCAGCCGGCGACGTCGGCGGCGTCACGCTCTACAAGAATTTCTCCATCGACGCCATCATCAAAAAGGCCGCTGGCGACGATGGCACCAAGCGCACGCTGCGCACCTATGCGCACCGCAGCAAGGTCGATATCGCGTCCTACTGTGAGGGCAAGGAACCCAAGGCGGATGACGAGGTGGCCATCGACCGTGTCTTTGCCACCAATAACGACCTCGCCGTGGGCGATAAGGTCGAGCTTGAGGGCCGCACCTACACCATCTGCGGCATCATGACCCAGCCCGATAGCCAGGCGCTGTTCCTCAACAATTCGGACTTTACGGTGAACACCATCACCTATGGCGTGGCCGAGGTCACCGACGCCGGCTTTGCCGCGCTCGAGGATGCCGGCGGCGCGCCTGCCTACACCTACTCCTTCACCTTTACCGATCGCGATTTTTCCACCGCAGACCGCATCGACGCCGAGCAAGATATGGTCGAGGCGCTGACCGATGCCGATGCGCGCGTGGACGATCTGATCGATGCCGATTCCAATCAGGGCATTGGCTATGCGCGCGACGACGTGAACGGCGACTCCATGATGTGGATGACGCTGCTCGACATCATCATCGTGATCATGGCGTTCGTCTTTGTGGTCCTTACCGACGCCACCATCGAGGAGGAGAGCGCCATCATCGGCACGCTGCTCGCCAGCGGCTATCGTCGACGCGAGATCGTGCTGCACTACCTTGCGCTTCCCGCTATCGTGGGCGTGGTCGCGGCGCTTTTGGGCACTGCGCTCGGCGTTGTGTTCTTTACCGAGCCCATGCGCAGCCTCTATTACGGTTCGTATGGCCTGCCGCCCTTCCAGGTGCACTGGAGCTGGGAGATCTTTGTGAAGTGCGCCGTGGTTCCCGCCGCCGCGCTCATCCTCATCACGCTGGTGGGCCTGCTTCGCAAGATGGGCAAGACGCCGTTGCAGTTCCTTCGTCACGAGGCGAGTGGCAAATCGGGCACCAAGCGCGGCTTGCAGCTGCCGGAGCGCATGGGTTTTGTTTCCCGCTTCCGCCTGCGTATCTTCCTGCGCAACCTGGGCAACTTCGCCACGCTCTTCGTGGGCATTGCGTTTGCCTCGCTGCTGCTGCTCTTTGGCCTGGCGATTCTGCCCACGATGACGCACTACGCGGACAACCTGGAGACAAGCCTGGTCGCCGAGCACCAGTACACGCTCAAGGCGCCGCTGGAGCTCGAGGGCACTGCCGAGGAGCGCGAGCAGTGGTCGGCACTCGAGCGCTTGCAGTCGGTTGACGGCGCGCTGCTTTCCGCCGCTCAGGATGCCGATGACGAGCTTGACGACGCGGCCGATGCGGCGCAGACAGCAGCCGATGCCGCGACCAGCGCTCCGTCTGCCGAGAACCTGGCCGCAGCGCAGGATGCGCTTGCCAAGGTCCAGGACAAGAAGGATGCGCTCTACGCGCGCCTTGACGATCTTGCCGATGCCCTCGGCTGCGACCGCGGCGAGGCTATCGACCTGATCGACAAGGCCTCTAAGATCGACACCGACAACGATGATATCCACCCGGTCAACACGATCGACAACGGTGCAGGCGCAATCGCGCAGGCCGAGAAATACGCCGTCTACCAGCTGCAATACGATCGCGGCGACGGAAATGGCGAGGAGACGATTTCCGTCTACGGCATCTCGCCCGATTCGCGCTATTGGAAAGACCTCAACGTCGGCGACGGACGCGTCGTCTTTGGCGGCGGCCTGCTCGACAAGTTTGGCTGGAGCGAGGGCCAGAAGGTCACGCTCATCGACAAGTACGAGGGCGAGCATTATTCCCTTGAGTACGCGGGCAAGGGCTGTGCCTGGGGCTCCAAGTCGGACATGAATATCTATATGAGTATCGACGACTTTAACGAGCTGTTCGACAACGACGCCGCCTACTTTAACGGCTATGTGAGCGACGAGAAGCTCGACCTCGATGCTCGTTACTTTGCCGGCGACACCACGCCCGACGACATGCGGGCCGTGGGCGACCAGTTCATCGGCATGATGAGCAAAATGATCGGAATGATGATCGGGCTCGCGGTGTTTATCTTCCTGCTGTTTATGTACCTGCTGACCAAGGCGGTGATCGACCACAGCGCCCGTTCGATCAGCTACATGAAAGTCTTTGGCTATCGCGATAGCGAGATCTCGCATCTGTACATCCGCTCGATCACGCTGTGCGTGGCGGCGTCGCTCGTGCTGAGCCTGCCGGTCATTATTGGCTCGCTCACGGCCATCTTCCGCTCGATGCTGCTCGCCTACAACGGCAATATCGAGATCTACGTGCCCGCTTGGTCCATGGCTGCATGCGTCGGCATTGGCTTTGCGACCTATCTGGTCGTGGCACTGCTGCACACGCGCTCCATCAAGCGCGTGAGCCTCTCCGAGGCGCTGAAGGTCCAGGAATAGAGAACCGCCCGCACGCGGGGGCACGAACCGAAGGAAGGGTGCCCCCGCGTTATTTGCCCGCCAGGCCCGACGTGGGCAAACGCGCGCAACGTCAGACTTCCCCGAACAGAAGGAGACCCATGGCAAGATCGGCAGAGGAGCTCAAGCAGCTCTCCATCAAGGAGTTCACCGAGGCGGCAAAGGTCTACGAATCCGGCCATGCCGGCATTTACGAGATGTGCAAGGACGACTATCCGCAAATGCTCGAGGAGCTTGAGCTCGAACCGTTCGAGGACGCGCTCGACGTGGGCTGTGGAACCGGAGCCGTCCTAGAACTGCTCCACGCCCGGTACCCCAGCAAGCACTTGACTGGACTCGACCTCACACCCGGGATGATCGACGTCGCCCGGGCAAAGCAGCTCGATAACGTCAGCTTTGTCGTCGGAGACGCGGAGGCACTGCCCTTCGAGCCCCGGAGCTTCGACGCCGTGCTCTGCTCCAACAGCTTCCACCACTACCCGCATCCGGAGAGATTTTTCGCCGAGGTGGCACGCGTCCTTCGGCCCGGCGGGCGACTGGTCCTTCGCGACTACACCTCGAACGATGTCGCGGTCTGGCTCATGAACAACATCGAGCTACCGCTGGCACGCCTCTTGGGCCATGGCGACGTGCGCATCCTCAAGCTGTCCGAGCTACGCGCGCTCGTCGAGGAATCCGGGCTCACCCCGCTCAAGCTCGAGGCACAGAAGGGATTCCGCGCGCATCTGGTCGCGCAAAAGGGCTAGCGGTCCGCGCCAGGACGCTCCGTCACGCCAGGGCACGCCGCCACGCCAGGGCACACCATCAAACCAGATTGTGGCCACGCCAGAACGCGCCGCCAAACCAAGGCGCGCCGCCACAAACGTGACGGCGCGTCCCTCTTACCAGATGCCGGTGATTCGCCGGTCTGCCGGTCGGGTTGGCAAGGACTGTCCCCAGCTGCCGGCAGGAAAGGAACGTCCCTAGCTGCCAGGCGGCGAGGCACTCATTTAAGTCCGTCCCCAATGAGTGGTTTCAGTCATTTAAGTCTGTCCCCAATGACTAGGTTCCGTACTTGACTTTAACTCTGCTTTAACTGGTACCATCCTCTATGTCTGTAACGCCATATAGACCGAGGGGATAGATCTATGACCGCAACTGCACCCGCAGCACCCGCTAAGGTGTACTTCACCAACCTGCGCACGCATGCTCGCGAGAGCCAGCTCGACAAGCTCAAGCGCCTCATCCGTCACGCCGGAATTGAGCAGATCGACTTTGAGAACAAGTTCGTCGCCATCAAGATTCACTTTGGCGAGCTGGGCAACCTGAGCTTTTTGCGCCCCAACTACGCCCGCGCCGTCGCGGACGTCGTGAAGGAGCTGGGCGGCAAGCCCTTCCTCACCGACTGCAATACGCTCTATGTCGGTAGCCGCAAAAACGCGCTCGAGCACATCGATACCGCCTACCAGAACGGCTTTACCCCGTATGCTACGGGTTGCCAGATCATCATTGCCGACGGCCTCAAGGGCACCGACGAGGCGCTCGTCCCGGTCGAGGGCGGCGAGTACGTGCACGAGGCCAAGATCGGTCAGGCGCTCATGGATGCCGATATCGTGATCAGCCTCACCCACTTTAAGGGCCATGAGCAGGCCGGTTTTGGCGGCGCCATGAAGAACCTGGGCATGGGAGGCGGCAGCCGTGCCGGCAAGATGGAGCAGCATGCCGCCGGCAAGCCGAACGTCGCGACCGAGCACTGCGTTGGCTGCCATGCCTGCGAAAAGATCTGCGCGCACAACGCTATCTCGTTCGACGGCACCCGCGAGCGCGAGCTTGCCAGCGGCGCTACTCGCACGGTGCACGTGGCTGCCATCGACCACGATCGCTGCGTGGGCTGCGGACGCTGCATTGCGGCATGCAACCAGGACTGCATCAAGCCCGGTTATGAGGCCGCGGCCGACGTGCTCAACTGCAAGATCGCCGAGTATACGAAGGCCGTCGTCGACGGCCGCCCGAGCTTCCACATCTCGCTTGCCATGGACATCAGTCCCAACTGCGACTGCCATCCCGAAAACGATACGCCTATCGTCAACGACATCGGCATGTTCGCGAGCTTCGACCCGGTCGCCATCGACCAGGCCTGCGCCGACGCCGTCATGGCGTCTGAGCCGCTGCCCAACACCGAGCTCACCGATAGCGCGGCCAAGATGGAGCACAACCACGAGCATCTGGAGGGCGAGCAGGCCAAGGATCCCTTCTGCATCACGCATCCCGACACCGACTGGCGCGTGTGCATCGCGCACGCCGAGAAGATCGGCCTGGGCACGAGCAAGTACGAGCTCATCGAGGTCAAGTAGCGTCGTCCTATTGGACAAACCAAGCGCCTTTGTGGCGTTAGTTGAGTAAAAGCCGCCCACGAGCACAACGCTCGCGGGCGGCTTTTCAGAAGTGCGGTGAAAAATCGAATACCGCCGACCACAAACCGATTTTTGGCAACAAAACCCCAGACGTTGCTTTTTGCCTAATAATTCTTGTCGAGGAAGTCGTCGACCGTATTCCAGTAGAGCTCGGGGTCAACTTGCGCGCTCTTGGCGTGGGTGGCGCCGTGGATAGTGAGCTTCTGTTTAACCTTGCTGGCGCACGCGTCGTAGTTTTGGTCGAGCATGTCGTACGGCACAAAGGTGTCCTGGTCGCCGTGGATAAACAGCATGGGAACCGTCGCGTGTTTGAGTTGCTCCACACTGCTCGCCTTATGAAAGTCGTAGCCCGCGCGCACGTTGCACACCAAGTTTGCTACATCGAGCAAGGGAAAGCTGGGCAGGCTGAACACGTCCTTGAGCTGCAGGGAAAACTCGTCCCAAACACTTGTATAACCGCAGTCCTCGATAATGCATTTCACGTTTGCGGGCAGAGATTCCCCCGCGACGTTCATGGCGGTTGCCGCACCCATCGACTCGCCAAAGACCAGGATGCGCGCCTCGGGGTCAGCCTGAACGATTCGCTCGATCCATGCGACGATGTCGAGGCGCTCGGGCCAGCCCATGCCGATATAGTCGCCGCCGGAGCGCTCGTGGGCGCGGGCGGCGGGTGCGAGTACGTTCATGCCACGGTCGTGGAAGCGTTTGGCGTATCGGGCCATACCGATGGGCTCGTTGGTATATCCATGCAGGCAGACGGCGTAGTCGTGCGTGCTCTCCGACGCAGCAAAATACCAGGCGGCAAGCTCGGTCCCGTCGTCCGCGGTGAGGTTGCTGCTCTTGCGGTTCTCTTTAAACCATGCCCGCGCCTCGGTATCCTCGGCATCCGGCTGCTCACCTTCTTTGTCGTTCTTGCTATCCTGCATCATCTTCATGGTGTATGGCGCGCGGGGATTCAGCGCGAAGTCAAACAGAAAGTTGCCGGCAAATCCGAGCAGCGCAACGACAACCACCAGTGCAACGATGCCGGCTATCTTGAGCTTTCGATGGGAACGTGCGTTTTGAGCCATGCGGTATTCTCCTATAAGATGTTAATACATCAACATTTAATGCAAGCGCATTATGGACGTTCGCCGTTGATGCGTCAACAGGCAAAGAATGGGTAAACAAAGGGTCACGTATAGTGCAAATTTCGCACGTACCCAGACGCTTTGATATAGTGTTGAGAACTCTTTACGTTGGAGGATGTAACCGGCATGTCCGATTCGAGCGACAGTTCTAAGCCGCGACCCAAGACCGCGGCCGTTCCACACTACACGGTGGGTGAGGAGATCATGAACTCCGTCACCCATGGTGTCGGCTGCCTGCTGGGTATCGCGGGCCTGGTGCTCCTGATCGTATTCGCCGCCCTGCGCGGCGGAGGCCCGGCCCACATGGCCGCGGCAATTGTCTACGGCGTCAGCATTATCCTCGAATACCTAGCCTCCACGCTCTACCACGCGATTCAGCCCGCGCGCGCCAAGCGCGTGTTTCGCATCATCGACCACAGCTGCATCTACCTGCTCATTGCGGGCAGCTATACGCCGTTTTGCCTCATCACGCTCGCAAACGACGGCGGCGCTGTGCTGTTCTTTGCCGTATGGGCCATCGCCATTATCGGCATCGCCCTCGAGTGCTTTATGCGCGAGCGCCAGCCGCATTGGGTAAGCGGCCTGGTCTATCTGCTGATGGGCTGGCTCGTTGTCTTTAAGCTGCCCGAGCTCGTGGCGCTGCTCAACCCCGTGGCACTTGCCCTGCTCGCCGTCGGCGGCGTGTGCTACACCGCGGGCGTGCCGTTCTATATCGCCAAAAACGTGCGCTATCTTCACAGCGTGTTTCACCTGTGGGTACTCGCCGGCAGCATCTTCCAGTTCATGGCGGTGATCCTCTTCGTAATCTAGCGACCACGCCAGCGCCCGTGCCCCCGCTCGGTCGCCAGTGCAATTGCCGTATCAGCCGTCAACGTTTTAATCCGACATCCCGAATCTTGGAGGTTCGAGAAACTCCCGATGGACATAACCATCTCCCTTATCACCACCCTCGTTTTGACCCTCATCAACGGCTACTTCTCTATGTCCGAGATGGCGCTCACCACGGCCAAGCGCGCCGTGCTGGAGCACGAGGCCGAGGAAGGCGACAAGCGCGCCGAGCGTGCCATTAAGCTGGCTGCCGACTCCGACCAGCTGCTCGCCACCATCCAGGTCGCCATCACGCTCGTGGGCTTCGCCTCGTCCGCCGTCGCCTCGACGAGTCTGTCCGACCCGCTCGCCACGTGGCTCATGAGCTTTGGCATCGCGCCGCTCTCCGCCATCGCGCGCGGCCTGGCGCCGGTCATCATCACCGTCGCGGTCGCCTTCGTGTCCATTGTGATCGGCGAGCTTGTGCCCAAGCGCATCGGCCTGTCCAACGCCGAAGGCGTGTCCAAGCAGGTTGTGGGGACGTTGTCGTTTTTCCAAAAGATCGCCCGTCCGCTCGTGTGGCTGACCGGTGCTTGCTCCGATGGCCTGGCCCGCATCCTGCGCATCAAGAGTGCCGACGACCGCCAGAACGTCTCGGAAGAAGAGATCAAGTACATGGTCTCGGAGCAGGACGACCTGCTCGACGAGGAAAAGCGCATGATCCACGAGATCTTCGACCTGGGCGACACCGTTGCCCGCGAGGTCATGGTGCCGCGCGTGGACACCACCATGTGCGAGGACGACGAGACGGTCGCCGACGTGCTGTCCACCATGCGCCAGACCGGCTTTAGCCGCATCCCCGTCTATCACGAGGATCCCGACAACGTCGCCGGCATCGCGCACATCAAGGACCTGATTCAGCCCGCGCTCGACGGCAAGGGCGACCAGCCCATCGCCGGCTTTTTGCGCGACGCCACCTTTGTGCCCGACACCAAAGACATCCTGCCGCTGCTGTCCGAGATGCAGACCTCGCACGACCAGATCGTGGTGGTCGTGGACGAGTACGGCGGCACGGCCGGCATCATCACCATCGAGGACATCGTCGAGGAGATCGTCGGCGAGATCGAGGACGAGTTCGACCCCGACAACAAGTATCTCACGCGCCTTTCGCGCCGCGAGTGGCTCGTTGATGGGCGTTTTTCGTGCGATGACGCGATTGAGCTTGGTTGGCCGCTCGAGGAAAGCGATGATTATGAGACCATCGCCGGCTGGATTTTGGAGCTTTGCGACTCGGTGCCCGACATCGGAGAGGTGTTTGAGGTCGCGGGGTACAAGTTCAAGGTACAGTCGATGCGTGGCCAGCGCATCTCGCTCATTCGCGTGATCGCTCCGGCCGAAACCGATAAGAAGGATTCCGAGTCCTCGGCAGAGAAGCCGGCGGCGTCGGGTGCGGGCTCTGCGGATCCGCACGATGGCGACGAGTAGGGCAAGGAAGAGTAGGGGAGAGTTATGGCAGGCCTGTTCAACATCCTTAAGGTCACCGTCAGCGAGGACAAGATTTGCGCGCACGTGCTGGTGAACCCCGGCATGCCGCTCATGACCTCGGAGGATATCGAGGCCACGGCGCGCGTGTACTACCTGGTGCCCGCGATTGCCAAGCATCTGTGCCTGGGCGATTCGGGTCGCGAATTCCAGGACTGCATGGGCCAGACCGAGCTTTGCCACCTGCTGGAGCACGTGACGGTCGAGCTCATGAACGAGACCGGGCTTGCCGGCAGCATCTCGTGCGGTCGCACGCGCGTGAGCGAGCATGACGAGCGTGTCTTTGAGGTTGAGCTTTCGTGTCCCGACGATGCGCTGGCCATTGGCGCGCTGTCTTCGGCCACCTTTATGATGGACTGGGCGTACCTGCATGCCGATCAGCCGGCCCCCGACGTGGAGGGCACGGTCGCAGGCCTGCGTAACCTGGTGCTGGGCATGCGTGCCGAGGCCGAGGGCAAGGACCCTCGCGAGGCCGTCGCCGCTGCGAACGGCGAAGATGCTGCCGAGGACGAGGGCGCTGACGAGGGCGATGTGCCGGTCGACGCCGAGCTCGTTGCCGATGCGACCGCCGAGCCCCAGGGCGTCCCCAACTTTGACGACGAGCCCCAGGTGGCGATTGATACCGAGGGCGCGGTTGCCGAGAACCACGAGGCCTCCGCTGCCGTCTTTGGCGGTGCTGCGACGGTTCCGGCAGGACCTGCGCATGAGGGCGGCCTGCCGCTCGTGGACGGCGCCGGCGAGGACCCGGGTGCCACGGTGGCCATGCCGGCTATGCCCCAAGAGTAGGCCTACGCGTTTATCACCATCACGTACCTGCGCCTTTGCCGTACGCAGATGAGCGGAGCGGCAAGTGATGCGCTGCGGGTATAATGGACAGCATTCAAACGGTGGGCACCGACGTGCCCGCAGGAGAGGAATGATCATGGGTAAGACTTTCAGCTTTGTCTCCGGCGCACTTTTTGGTGCCGCTGCCGGCGCTATTGTCGGCGTTGCTCTGGCCCCGCGCTCGGGCGCCGAGACCCGCGCCATGGCTGCCGATATCGCCAACGACGCCTGGGACAATATGCGCGACACCTACGAGCACAGCGCCGAGGAGGCCCGTGCTGCGGTGAATGACTTTGGCCCGATGGTCGACGCCAAGACCGACGACCTGCGCGCCAAGGTCGACCTTGCCCGCGAGCGCATGGACCAGCTGCGCGAGCAGCTCAACGATGCCATTTCGGGCGGCAACGTGACGCCTGCCGCCGACGTCGTGGTCGAGAACGCCGTCGAGGCTGATACCGAGGCTGCGGAGCCCTCGACCGAGGCATAATGCGCGCCGGGGATTTTGTCGGCGCCAAGATCTATCGCAAGCCTACCGAGGACAAGCGCACCAAAAAGGACGGCACGCCGCGCAGCCCTAAAAAGCTCGGAAAGATTCACTTTCCGGTCTTTACCCCGGGCGGTACGCGCGTGGTCGGCTTTATGGTCCGCCAGTCCGATATCGCGGGCATGATCGAGCGTCCCGACCGATTCGTAGCGCTCGACGCCATTGGTGTCTACGAGGGCGCCATCGCGGTCGATGACGTCAAGGACACGTACGATACCGCCGCCGCCAAGCGCCTCGACATCAACCTGGACGATTGCATCATCTGGGTCGGTATGGACGTGCGCACGGAATCGGGCGACGTCGTGGGCTATTGCTCGGACGTTGAGTTCAAGCCACGCTCGGGCATCGTGCAGGCATTCTATGTGACCGCCGGTGCTGCTTCGAGTGTTTTGGTTGGTGACACGCAGGTGCCGCCGACGATGCTGCGTGGCTATGCGGACGGCGCGATGATTGTTTCGGACGAGGTCAAGTCGCTCGGGTATTCGGGCGGTGCGGCTGCCAAGGCCGCCGAGGCCAGCGTCGTGGTGGGCGACAAGGTCAAAAAGGGCGCCAAGGTGCTCGACGACAAGGGATCGGTTGCCGTGGACAAGGGCAGTCGCGCGCTGGGCAAGCAGCTCGGCAAGACGCGCGGCATGTTCAAGGCCTTTAAGGACGAATACCAAAAGGCGAGCGGAGGCTCGTCAAAAGCTACAAAATAGCGACGTACCAAATGATGGGAGGCAAGCCGGAGACCTGTTGCTCCGGCTTGCTGTGTTTATGGGGGAGGGCACATGCGCCAAAACGGATCCAACTTAAACGGGCGTTCGGGCGCGCGTCCGACGGCGCGCCGCGATCTGGGGCAGCTACCCAGCGGTCAGCGCAAGCGTCACCGTAAGCCCGGCGCGATGTATCTCAACCATAGCCGCGGCTTTAGCGACCGCAGCGCTCGCATCGGCAACAGCCGTACGCCCCGTCGTTCGTCTCGCCTGCCCTATGCGCTCATCGCCGTGGGTTGCGCACTCGTGCTGTTTATCGCTGCCGTCGTGGGCTACGTCAACCGCAGTGTGGACGTGGAGCTCAACGGCCAGAAGACCGCGGTGCGCGTGGGTTCTACGCTGCAGAATCTCATCGACGAACAGGATTTGACTGACACCTACGATGCAGGCGACCTGTTGGCCGTCGATGACAGCGTACTCAAGCGCCACGGGGGCGAAAAGCTGTCGGTGAAGGTCGACGGCAAGCGCGTGAAGCAGGGCAAATGGGATAGCCGCGAACTTGAGGGCGGCGAGAAGGTGACGGTCAAGGATGGCCGTAACACCTACGAGAAGCATGAGGTTCAGGCTACGGTTATCGAGCCCAAGCTCAAGGTCGAGGGTACGGGCGCTATCGAGTATGTGCAGACGTGGGGTGTCCAGGGCCGCTCCGAGGTGTGGGTTGGTGAGCAGTCGGGCAAGACGCAAGACCGCGGCGAGGTTGTGCCCGCCACCGATTGCGTTGTTGCGTGCGCCAGCGTGGCGCCCAAGGGCAACAAAAAGTACGTGGCGCTGACGTTTGACGAGGGTCCGAGCGGCGCTACCAAGCAGATCTTGCAGGTGCTCAAGGAAAAGGGCGTCACCGCGACGTTCTTCCTTTCGGGCGATGCGGCCGAGGCCTCGCCTGCCACGGCCAAGGCGATTGTCGATGCCGGGTGCGAGATCGGATCCAACAGCTACAGCGACGATTCGCTCAAGGGTCAGGACCGTGAGGCGGTACGCGAACAGATCACGAAAGGCACCGATGCGATTAAGTCGGCGACCGGCGTGAAGACGATGCTGCTGCGTGCTCCCTACGCTGCCTTTGACGAGCAAAACTGGATTGATGCGATGGACCTGGTTTCCGCCGTGGTCTCGTGGAATATCGACTCGGGCGACTGGCTACTCAACGGTGCCGACGAGCAGGTCTCGACGGTGCTCGATTCGGTGACGCCGGGCAATATCGTGCTGCTCACCGATAGAGACGAATGCGCCGAGCAGACGCTCGAGGCGCTGCCGCAGATTATCGACGGCCTCATTGCCGACGGCTACAAGATCGTGACGCTCAGCGACCTGGTCAAGACGGACACGTCGCTGAGCAAAAAGCTCACCTCGCTGACGAAGGCCACCATGCCCAAGGACGCCGTGTTCCCCCAACTTGCCGAGGACAACGACACCACAGAGTAGTCATTGGGTAGTCGTTTAAGAACGTCCCCAACGGCTATGTCACGGATGCGTCAGCGTTTGGTATGCCTGCAATGTGCAGCGCATAAATTCGATGCCGCAGGGCGATGCTGATGCTATAGTTACTGCGGTTAATGAGGGTCAAGAGAAAGGTTACAGGTGAAATCCAAACCTCGACCATACAGTCGATGACCCCATGCAGGTGCTTTCTGCGCATGCACGGGGTGTAAGCGTCGAGCGGCGTGCCGCCCGCGCATGCGTATACATATCCAGAAATCCCCGGACGCCGCACACGCGGCCGCGTCCGGAGGAATAATGATGGGGAGCACCATTGAATTATCTGAGTGAGATGCTCAAATTGCCGGTCTTGGACGTCGACGGCGAAAAGCTCGGCGTTGTGAACGATTTTGGCATTGCTACCGGCGAAGTTTTTCCGCACGTGACGTCGCTCGCGTTCCGCGGACCCGGCAAGACGCCGTTTATGATCAGCTGGCGCAAATGGGTCGACCGTATCGACGAGACGGGCGTACACCTTAAGTCGCCGGCCACCGAAATCCGTTTTTCGTACCTGCAGCCGACCGAGCTCCTGCTTGCCCGCGACGTGCTCAACAAGCAGATTGTCGACACGCAGGGCATGAAGGTCGTGCGCGTCAACGACATCAAGTTTTCCATGTCGGGCGAAAATCAGCTGCGCCTGCTGGGCGCCGAGGTCGGTGCCCGCGGTCTGCTACGCGCCATCAGCCCCGCGCTCGAGCATATCGTCGAAGGCTTTATGAAGCACCTGGGCAAGCCGCTCAGTGAGGACATCATCGCTTGGTCCTACATGGACCTGCTCGACCGCTCGACCAAGAACATTCAACTCTCGGTGTCGCACAAGACGCTCGGCGAGCTGCACCCTGCCGACATCGCCGACATTATCGAGCAGCTCGACCCGCGCCTACGTGCGCAGGTGTTTGCGCAGCTCGATACCGCCCAGGCCGCCGAGGCCATCTCGGAGTTCGATGACGACGAGCTTATGACCGAGATGCTCGAGGGCCTGTCCGACACCGACGCATCGTCGATGCTGGCCATGATGGACCCGGACGATGCAGCCGACCTGATCGACGAGCTCGATTACGAGAAGGCCGAGAAGCTCCTGCGCCTGATGGGCGTCAAGGAGGAGAAGGCGATTCGTAACCTGCTGGGGTATGAGGACAACACCGCCGGCCGCATCATGACCTCGGAGTTTGTTTCCCTGCCCGCCACGGCAACGGTCGGTGACGCCATCGAGGCGATTCGCGAGCTCGACGAGGACTTCGAGAGCGTCTACTACGTCTATACCGAGGATCCGAGCGGCATGCTGACCGGCGTGCTTTCGCTGCGCACGCTGATCGTAGCCGACCGCGACGCCACGCTGGGTCAGCTGGCCTATCGCGACCTGGTCTATGTGTCGCCTGACGAGGACCAGGAAGACGTGACGGACGAGATGACCAAGTACGACCTGGTTGCCATCCCTGTCTGCGACGAGAACCGTCATATCCTGGGTATCGTAACCTTCGACGACGCCATGGACGTTATCGCTGAGGAGCATCAGGAGGACCTGCAGATCGCCGGTGTCGGCTCGGGCGATAGCGCGTCGGACGACTCGACGAACGTGCTCAGCTGGTTCGTGCATCGTCAGTACTGGGTCGTCGTGTGGGGCATCGCCTCGTGCATCATGGCAACGGTGCTGGGGACGGCGCTGGGCTCCGCGCATTTGGTGGTGTTCCCCATGTGCGCCATGCCGCTCGTGTTGCTGGCTGCCTCGCGTATGGTGTCGTTCGTCAAGAACTACTTCCTGGAGTATGACGGTCACGACGATGAGCCCAAGCCGTATCTGGGGTTCTTCTTCCAGAGCACGGGCATGGGCCTGATTCTGTCACTCGTGACCTATCTGTGCGCCCAGCTGGTGCGCACCGCTGCGTTCCCCGATGCGCCCATGTTTGAGGAGCAACTCTTTACCGGGTGCTTTAATATCGCTGCCATCATTTGCCTGGTTGGCAACATGAGCGCCGTGATTTACCTGATGGTGCTGTTCTGGCGTGACGAGCATGACCTCAACACGTCGGGCACCGCCATGAACGTTATTGCCGTCATGATCTCGTGCGTAGCGTACTGCGCCGCTGCGGTGCTGCTCACCATGTCGGTCATGGGTTAGGTGGTCGCGTGCAAAATACCAAGCAAAAGTCGGGCACCAAGCAAAAGTTGACCATCGCGGCCATCTTTGGCGCTATGGGTCCCGGTCTGCTGGCGGCGCTTTCGGGCAATGACGCCGGCGGCATTGCAACGTATTCCAGCGCGGGTGCCAGCTATGGCTACAAGATGCTCTGGATGCTTCCCGTCATGACTGTGCTGCTCATCGTGACGCAGGAGACCGCGGCGCGCTGCGGCTGCGTCACGGGCAAGGGCCTGGCATCGCTCATTCGCGAGCGCTTTGGCGTGCGCAAGAGTGTACTTGCTATGGCGGCGCTGTTGATCGCCAACACGGCTGTGACCATTTCGGAGTTTGCGGGCATCGCCAGCGGCCTTGCCCTCTTTGGCGTGCCGGCGAGCATTTCGGTGCCGCTGGTGGCGCTGCTGGTGTGGATGCTTACCATGTCGGGCAGCTTCCAGCGCATCGAGAAGATTCTGCTGCTGGTGAGCTGCGTGTTCGTGACCTATATTGTCGCCGCGTTTATGGCTGGCCCCAACTGGGGTGAGGTCGCGGTCGACCTGGTCGTGCCTAACATTCAAAATGACCCCAGCTACGTGTCGCTCGTGGTCGCAACGATCGGTACCACCATCGCGCCGTGGATGATTTTCTTGGCGCAGAACAACGTGGTCGATAAGAACGCGGGCGAGGACGATATCGTGCTGCAGCGCATCGATACCGTGAGCGGCTCGCTTGCCGCCGATGTCATTGCCGGCTTTATTATCATCACGACCGGTACGGTGTTGTTCCCGGCGGGTATTCAGATTAGCGATGCTGCCGATGCCGCCCGCGCGTTGGAGCCTATTGCGGGTCAGTGGTCCACGGTACTGTTTGCCTCGGGCCTGGTCGCGGCGAGCTTCTTGGCTGCCTGCGTGCTGCCGGGCGTTACGTCGAGCGCTATCTGCGAGGCATTTGGCTGGGAGCGCGGTGCCGACCGCAGCTGGGACGAGGCCCCGGTCTATCGCGGCATCATTACGGCCATCATCGGTATCTCTGCCGTGCTGGTGCTTATGCCCGGCGTCGATCTGTTCCAGATTATGATGACCTCACAGGTCATCAATGGTGTGCTGTTGCCCGTGGTTCTGGTGTTCCAGGTGGTTATCGCAGCCGACCGTCACATTATGGGTGCCAACCGCAACGGCCGCGTGTGGAATGTGCTCACTTGGGCGACTATCGGTGTGATTACGGTGCTCACGGTCGTCATGTTTGTTCTGCAGGCGATGGGCTACAGCGCTTAACGCCCACTTTTGCTTCCGAACAGGCCGCAGCGATGGGCTGCGGCCTGTTTTTTGTCTGCTATAGGGTGTTAGTTATATAGCAATGGACAAAAAATGCCAAATATGAGTACTGTTGCTAAGTGAATAACATTTACATCCAAGAAGATAATGAACATAACATATAATATGTTCATTAAAATTGGCTCCAATACGCCTTAAACCAGTCAGGTTGGCTGCTTTAGGGGGTTGTAGGGGACGCTCGGACGTCATTTTGGGTGGTTTTGCCTGCTACTGAAATGGTAACAGTACTCATATTTGCCCTTTTTTGCCCACAGACCTTTGAGGTTGCGGCGAAAAGGGTTTGTTTTGATTGTCTGGGGCAGGCACGAGGCACGGAAACGATGTCTGGAGCGGCGGAGCGGCTTGGAATTCATCTGTAGAGGTCTTCATTGGCTGCGCCAGGAGTGTCCCTAGGTACCGGCACATAAGGGACGTCCCTAACTGCCGGAGGGGGTGTCTGCCGTGGCAGGCACCCCCTCCGGATGTGGGAAGTTTGCGCTGCAGGTTACTTGTCGGTGCCCAGCTTGTGCGGCTTGAGAGCGAGCGCATTGACGAGCGCGTCGGTGGCAGACTTGACGGCTGCCGGCTGCGGATCGTTGACGTGATCCTCAGGATGCACGGGCAGGTCCTTCTTGACTGCGTCGTGGATCAAGTTGAGGTACTCAGTCACGCCAGTGGTCGATAGGTGCGTGCCATCGCCATCGAACAGGTCGTTGCGGTTGGCACTGTATCCGTACCAGTCGATAACGCGTACGTTCTTGTAGCGCGTAGCGGCGTTGGCGATGGCCTGGTTGGTAGAGCCAACCCACGGCTGCGGACTGCGCGTGTTCACAAACACCACAATACGCTTATCTCCTGCATCGGCCATGATGGCGTCGATCTGGTCGTCGGTTACCAAGCCGTTGGTGCCCAGGGCAAAGACCACGATCTTGCCGGCAAGGTTCTGCTGGATATAGCCCTCAAATGTCGCACGGCCCGCATCGAACTGGCGGCCCTTTTCGGCATCGATATGGCTGTGCGGGAACACGCCATCAAAGGTGTCCACGGCACGCAGCGACACGGAGTCGCCGATCATAAGCAGATCGTAGGAGCCATCGGGGAAGCCGTCGTTGTCCTTGTCGGTGTCGTCGGCCGCCTGCTGGTCGGTGGGCGCGGTGTTTTTGGCTTCCTTGTTGAGGACTTCGGCGCCCTCACCGCTCAGCGCAGACGTCTCGGGCACAAAGATCAGGCCGCCCAGTGCAACGACCAACACGACAGCGCAGGTTGCGCAGGCAGGGACGTGCGCGCGCACCCAGTTGGCGGGCGTGGCGGTGCCGTCGCGGAACTCGGATACGGTGCGCCCAAAGGCCCCCTTTCTAAACGGCGTCTCGATAAAGCGATATGAGCATTCGGCCACGGCGACCACCAACAGCACCTGCAAAATGTACTGCCACCACGGTGTATCGTTGATGTTGGCGACCGGGTTCATGAGCAACAGCAGGGGATAGTGCCACAGGTAGATGCTGTACGAGCGCTTGCCAACCCACACGAGCGGCTCGGCGGACAGCGCGCGGGCAACCATTCCCTGGGGCTGCACGCAGGCCGCGATGACCATGAGCGTGAGGATCGAGCACAGCAGTGTGCCTCCGCGATACTGGAAGGCGGTGTAGCCGTTGGTGAGCGCGACCATGGCGGCAAGGCCAACCAGACCCACGACGCCCAGCACATCGATGGATGCGGGCGAGGACCAAAAGCGCACGAGGGCGCTCGGCTGTGCCGGGGCGGTCTCGGCTGATTCGTCGGCCTTCTCGCCAGGCTTGCCCTCGGCGTTCTTGCCGTGCTTGGCGGCGCCAGCTAGGCGATTGAGCCCCAAACGACGAGCGAGACGCACCGGCGTCAGGTCGCGATCGGGGATAAAGGCCATCCAGGCACCCAGCAGCAGCGAGAACACACGGGTGTCGGTGCCGTAGTACACGCGGCTGGGGTCGGCGGCGGGGTTATAGAGCACCATCATGGCGATGGCGGAGACAGCAGCCAGGCCCAGAACCACGCGGCGCGTGTTGGGCTTGCTCACATGCATGGATACCATGGCAAACAGCAGTGGCGGCCAAATCAGGTAGAACTGTTCCTCGATGGCAAGCGACCAAAAGTGCGTGAGCGGCGAGGGGTCGCCCAGAGCATTGAAGTACGAGACGTTTTGGGCAATCTGCCACCAGTTGTTGAAGAACAGCAGCGACGGCAGGATGTCGGGGCGCATCTTGGTGAGCATCACGTGGTTAAAGATGGTGCACAGTGCGCAGGTCACCACCACGACGGTCACCACGGCGGGGACCAGGCGACGGATGCGGCGGATCCAGAAGCTCTTGAGGTCGATGCGGCCGGTCTTAGCGACTTCGTTGAGCAGCAAGCGCGTGATCAGATAGCCCGAAAGCACAAAGAAGATCGTGACGCCGAGCAGGCCGCCCTGAGCCCACGTGAGGTTAAGGTGATAGAGCACCACCGCGACGACGGCGAGCGTACGCAGGCCGTCGAGTGCAGGGATGTAGCGGGACTTGGGGCGAGCGGGCGTCTGCTCCGCGGCGGGAGTGTTGGCGCGGCCCGCGTTGTTGGCAGAAGCGCGATGGGGGCTCGCGGTGCGTCGCGGTTCGTTGGCACGGCGTTCGCCCTTCACGCGTTCGTGCGGCGCCGGCTCGTTGCCCGTGCGGCGTCGACCGCGCGAGCCCGATTGCGAGAGTTGTTCCATAAAACATCATCCAATGACGAGAATAATCATCACGCCTTCATTGTAGCTGCCTGCTCCTGTGAATGCTTGCTGCTGGCGCAAGCTCAAGCGCGCGTCCACATCAAAGTGAACTAAAGTTATAGGGGGTGCGAGAGTGCACGATCGACGGCCGACGGTGGGCATAAGGCCCGCAGACGAGGAGGTTTCCATGGCAGATCGCGGCATCGTTGCGGTGTTCGGCAGCATGAACATGGACCTTTCGGTGGCGTGCGAGCGCATACCGCGTGCGGGCGAGACCGTCGGCGGCAGCGGGTTTATCACCAACGCCGGAGGCAAGGGCGCCAATCAGGCCGTAGCTGCCGCGCGTATGGGCGCGTGCACGCACATGATCGGCGCGGTCGGTCGCGACGCGTTCGGCGCGTCGCTCGTGGCGGGGCTCCAAGACGCCGGCGTGGACTGTGACTTTGTAGTGCATCGCGATGACGTGGAGACGGGAACGGCGACCATCATTCGCTGCGAGAGCGACAACCGCATCATACTGTCACCGGGCGCCAACCATGCGCTTGCGGGCGCGGACGTTGCCTGCGCGTTGAGGCGTCTGGTGGCCCATGAGCTCGACGGCGACGCCAGCGAGATTGCCCCGGCTGCCGGAAGCGTCTTTATCGCCCAGGGCGAATGTGACCTTGCGGCGACGGCCGAGGCGCTTGTTTGCGCTCACGAGCTGGGGTTCTATACGGTCTTTAATCCGGCGCCCGCCTGCGAGCTGCCTGCGGAGGTCTGGCCTGCGGTCGACCTGGTCTGTCCCAACGAGACCGAGTGCCAGGTGCTGACGGGCATTCTGCCCACGGATGATGTGAGTTGCGTCGCCGCGCTCAATGCGCTGCTCGACAAGGGCGCCGGCGCCGCGGTCATCACGCTGGGCGGTGCCGGCTCGGTTACGCTCGGCGATGGCGGTGAGCTGCTGCGCATGCCGGCACTTTCGAGTGCGGTAGTCGATACCACGGCCGCCGGCGATACGTTTATCGGCGCGTTGGTGGCGGCTCGCCTAGAGGGCTTGCCGCTCTTTGGGTGCATGGCCGCGGGCGCTCGCGCTTCGGCAGTGACGGTGTCGCGCCTGGGCGCTCAGCAATCGATTCCCACGCGCGCCGAAGTTGAACATTGGTTTGGTTAAACGATAAAGACGGAGAAGCGGAGTAGAACAATGGCAATCAAGAAGCTGATCCTTGATCTGGATATGGGAGTGGACGATGCGATGGCGCTGGCCTATGCCATCGCGAGCCCCGAGGTGGAGCTCGTGGGCATCACCACGTGCTTTGGCAACGTGCGCGTCGAGCAATCGGCGCACAATTGCCTGGCGGTGCTCGATCTGCTGGGTCGCCCCGAGGTTCCGGTGTACCTGGGTGCCGACCGTCCTCTGCAGGCGACTGAGCCCTATACGCCGCCGGCGTCCACCACGCTCATTCACGGCAAGAACGGCATCGGCGGCGCGAGCGTGCCCGCGTCGCCCTACGAGCCGGTGGGGGCGACCTCGGCCGATGGCAACGCTGCGGTCGATTATCTGATCGATGCCGCGCGCACCTATGGTCCCGATCTGGTCTACGTAGCGACTGGCCCGCTCTCCAACCTGGCGCTCGCCCTGGAGCGCGATGCGGCGGCGATGATGTCCATCGGTCGCGTGGTCGTGATGGGCGGCGCCCTTACCGTGCCCGGTAACGTGAGCGCGGGCGCCGAGGCTAATATGGCGAGCGACCCCGAGGCAGCCGACGCAGTGCTGCGCTCGGGCCGTAAGCTCACCATGGTGGGTCTGGACGTGACGCATCGCGTGGTGCTCACACGCCGCGACATTGCCGGCTGGACGGGCTCGGGCACCATGGCGGGCTGCGCATTTGCGAGCATGGTCGAGCACTACATTGGCTCGTACGAGATGAACGCACCCTACCTGGGTGGTTGTGCGCTGCACGATCCGCTGGCCGTTGCCGTGGCGATCGACCCCACGCTCGTAGGTGCGCTCGGCTGCAACCTGCGTGTTGATCTGCTGGGCGAGTACCGCGGTCGCACCATCTGCGATGAGCGCCGCCTGTCCGATCCGGACAAGAGCGCGCTTGTGGCACTGACCGTGGATGCTCCGCGCTTCCTGTCCGAGTTCAAGACGCGTATGGCCCGTGTCCTTGGCTAAGTTGTCTTTTTGGGACGGGGCTTTTGTGACTGGTATGATTGGTGCGACCATTCGAACCAGCTAAAAGAGCCCGTCCCAAATTGACTACCGAGAGGATCTGCCATGGAGCGCATCGCGAGCTTTTCCGTTGACCATCTGCTGCTTGAGCCCGGCGTGTATGTGAGCCGCATCGACCGCGATCCGGCGACCGGCGCCGCCGTCACCACGTTTGACCTGCGCCTGACCACGCCCAACAAGGAGCCGGTCATGAACACGGCCGAGTGCCACACCATCGAGCACCTGGGCGCGACGTTCCTTCGCAATCATGCCGAGTGGTCGAGCCGCATTGTCTACTTTGGCCCCATGGGCTGCCGCACGGGCTTTTACCTGGTTGTCTTTGGCGAGCTGACGAGCGAGAAGGTCTTGCCGCTCGTCCGCGAGCTGTTTGAGTTTGTCGCCGGCTTCGAGGGCGATGTCCCCGGTGCCGCTCCCGAGGAATGCGGTAACTACCTGGACCAGAACCTCCCCATGGCCAACTGGCTTGCGCGCCGCTACCTCGACCGCGACCTGGCCGATATCGACGAGAAGCATCTGCACTATCAGCAGGCGTAAGGGCTTTATCGCCCAAAACGCGCGCATTGGGCGCCTTCGCTTATGCGGGGGCGCCTTTTTGTTGATTGGCCGGGACGAGCGTTCAAAATCGCTCATGTTTGTCCTAGAATGTTCGTATAGTCACATTTACGAACAGGAGTGAACATGCATATCTACTCTGTCAACGATCCCGAGTTCAAATCCTATGGCAACGTTTGGGATGACGTTCCGTCCGAGCTCACGTCGCCCGTGCTCGAGGCGCTCTCTGCCACGCCCATTCCCGAGGGCAGCAAATACGTAGCAAGTGCGCCGGAGCTCGAGGGCGTCAAGGATGCCGATAAGTTGGGCTTTCTCATGTTTGGTGGCCGTCCCTTCCAGCTCGGCTGGTGCAACGGTCACAACACGCGCCTCAACTGCCTGGAGTACCACCGCGCCAGCGAGTTCAACCTGGGCGCTCGCGATTTTATCCTGCTCGTTGCGCATCGCTGGGAGATCGAGGACGGCAAGCTCGACACCGCGTGCGTCAAGGCGTTCCGCGTGCCGGCGGGCAAGGTTGTCGAGGTTTTCAACACCACGCTTCACTACACGCCGTGCATGGTCGACGAAGGCGGCTTCCAGGTGATGGTGGCGCTGCCGGCGGGCACCAACGGCCCGCGCCCCGAGGCCGCAGCCGACATGCCTGCCACCGGTGACAGCTACTGCTACTGGAAGGCCGACAAGTGGGTTCTCTGCCATACTGACAGCCCCAAGGCTGCCGAGGGCGGCTACGTAGGCCTCATCGGCAAAAACCTCGATATCGCCTGCGACTAGAATCTTCTGTCTCGATCTGTAACATCTAGCGGGCTAAATCGTCTCTACCTGTTACAGATCGAGACAAACCGGGCCCAAGCCGCCACAAAGGTGCCTGTCCCCTTTGTGGTGGCTGCCTAGAGTTGGCTGCGCAGATAGTCAGCCATATATGGAACGGCGAAACGCACGTAACCGCGGCGTGCCTGTTCGATTACGCCGGCGTCGATGAGGCGCCGGCGATACTTTTGCGCATAGTCGGGTGTGACTGACATACGTTTCGCTACATCGGAAATGCGCGAAACGGCGTCTTCGTCACCAGTCATTGCGTCGAGAAACGCGACGTCTTGGTCCGATAGCGCGGCGAGCGTCGTTTCACAAACATCGTTTTCGAAATCGGCTTTTGACGCTTCGATAGCTCCGTCGACTTGCTCTGGCGTTACGTGTTCTCCTGTCTTGCAGCGATTGCCGATGTTATAGCCGATGAGCTGCAGCATATAGGGCGAGCCTTGGGTTGCGCGAGCGGCACGGAGGCGAAGATCGCCTGGAATATCAAGGTCGAGCTCTTCGAAAGCCCGCTGATAATAGGCATCGACATCTCCGACTGAAAGCGGTTCGAGCGTGACCTTGCGAGCGCGGTTGAGAAATGTCAGCACGCGGTCATTGAGCGTTGCACAGACGGCTCCCGGGAGACCTGCCATAACAAGCGCGACGTTGAGTCCCTCACCGACCAGCTCTTGATAGGCGGTGACGAGCTGTCTAATCTCAGGTGAATTAGCTTGGAGCTCATCGATAAGGATGAGGATGCCGTGCCCCTGCTCGGTCAGCTTGCGCGCCAGCTGCGTGAGTTTGAACTGGAAACTCTTGGTCTCCTGCACATCGCGTGTGAACTCGAGACCGGCTGAGAAGCCGAAGACGCTCAAGCTACCGCCAGAAAGTTTGGGGAGATGACGCTTGCTGACATAAGGCTCGCCTGCTTCTTGGATTTTTTCAACAATGCGCTCAAGCATATCTTCGGAGGCTACGGTGGGTGTGGCGACAACAAAACCGAGCTTGCGTGCGCGGTCGGCAAGTTCCCACAGAAGAACCGTCTTGCCGCTGCCTCGCTGGCCGAGCATGAGCATGGCTCGGTCTCGATTGCCCGGCTCCTGCTCAAGACCGGAGATGAATGTCGAAATCACGTTCCCGCGACCTACCAGATAGGACGGGCGATTTCCAAATGAGGGGGAGAAGATGGTCTCAGTCATAAGTCTCCTTTCCTTTTTTTCCTAATTTTTCCTTTCTTTCCTATTCAGTCAAATGAATTGCTGAGCGAAGGCGGTTACGTAGGCCTCGTCGGCAAAACCTCGACATCACCTGCGACTAGAATCTTCTGTCTCGATCTGTAACATCTAGCGGGCTAAATCGTCTCTACCTGTTACAGATTTAGACAAACCGGGCCCAAGCCGCCACAAAGGTGCCTGTCCCCTTTGTGGTGGTTTGGGGCGGCGGTATCAGAAAGTGTCAGGCGGGGGCGGCTGCTGGGCCGCTGTGTGCGAAAAGAAGTGTCGGCCTGCGTCGCTGTCGTTGAGTGAGGCCCCATTTGCGGGGATACTGAAACCACGACAAGCGGCGTATGAAAGGATTGATGCATGGCTTTCCGTAATGACTTCCTGTGGGGCGGCGCAACGGCTGCCAACCAGTGCGAGGGCGCCTATAACGTGGACGGCCGCGGCCTTGCCAACGTGGACGTGGCTCCGCACGGCCCCGAGCGCTATGCGGTGGTCTCCGGCCAGCGTAAAATGCTCGACTTCGAGGACGGCTATTACTATCCCGCGCAGACCGGCATCGATTTCTATCACCATTACAAAGAGGACATTGCTCTCTTTGCCGAGATGGGCTTTAAGACCTTCCGTATGAGCCTGGCTTGGACCCGCATCTTCCCCAACGGCGACGAGACCGAGCCCAATGAGGCTGGCCTGGCCTTCTACGAGGATGTATTCCGCGAGTGTCAAAAGCACGGCATCGAGCCGCTCGTGACCATCACGCACTTCGACTGTCCGATTCACCTCATCAAGGAGTACGGCGGCTGGCGCAACCGCAAGCTCATCGACTTCTACAAGAACCTCGCGACCACGATCTTCACCCGCTACAAGGGTCTGGTGAAGTACTGGCTTACCTTTAACGAGATCAATATGATCCTGCACCTGCCGTTTATGGGTGCCGGTCTGGTCTTTGAGGAAGGCGAGAACAAGGAGGCTGTCGAGTACCTGGCCGCCCACAACGAGCTCGTTGCCAGCGCTTGGGCAACCAAGATCGCCCACGAGATCGACCCCGAGGTCAAGATCGGCTGCATGCTCGCCGCAGGTAGCTACTACCCCTACAGCTGCCGTCCGGGCGATGTGCGCCAGGCACAGCTCGACAATCAGGACAACTACTTCTTCGTCGACGTCCAGAGCCGCGGTTACTACCCGGCCTATGCCGTCAAGAAACTCGAGCGTCTAGGTATCGATGTGGGCATGACCGACGAGGACCGCGAGGTCCTGGCTGCCAACACCGTCGACTTCATCAGCTTTAGTTACTACAGCACCCGTTGCTCTGCCGGTGCCGACAACCCCGATGTCAAGCGCACCCAGGGCAACGCCTTCGCCGGCGCCAAGAACCCCTACCTGCAGGAGAGCCAGTGGGGCTGGGCCATCGATCCACTGGGCTTCCGCATTACGCTCAACGACCTGTACGACCGTTATCAGAAGCCGCTGTTTGTGGTTGAGAACGGCCTGGGCGCCAAGGATGCTGTCGAAGAGGACGGTTCCGTCAACGACGGCTACCGTATCGACTACCTGCGCCAGCATATCGCCGCGATGCGCGATGCGGTGACCGAGGACGCCGTTGACCTGCTGGGCTACACTACCTGGGGTCCGATCGACCTGGTCTCGGCCGGCACGGGCGAGATGTCCAAGCGCTACGGCTTTATCTATGTGGATCGCGACGACGCCGGCAACGGCACCCTCAAGCGTTCCAAAAAGAAGAGCTTTGACTGGTACAAGAAGGTTATCGCCACCAACGGCGAAGATTTGGCCTAGGCTTTCCCGATAACCGTAGCCTCCTAACCAAGGCGCCCGGCGAGCAGTTAATGCTCACCGGGCGCTTTGTTAAAAGAAGTGAAAGAAAGCAAAAGAAGTTAAAACTTGCAGGTACTCATTGGGGACGTACTTAAATGAGTGGCAGCTGGGGACACTCTTTGCCGTGCTAGACACCGCACGTGTCCCTTCTGGTCCATGCGGATCAAAACCGCGGCATGATGCGGACGGCTGGGGTCAAATTTGGAGCATTTCGAGCTTGGTTTCGGTATTAGGACTGGTTCTCTAATAGAATAGATTTGCAGACATTTGAGTGGCGGGGGGGGTATCCATGAGGGGCATGGGAGACACAACCGCATATTTGCGTCGGGGCATTCGGGAGATTATATGCCTAGCGCTGTTCTTCTTCACGTTTTTGGCGTGCGAGTATCTCTTTGATGTGCGCATGGCCGAGTTCGTGTCTCCGAACGAGGTCGTTATTTATGAGAGCCTTGTCATCGGCGCGAGCGTGATTGGCTTTTTTGTGCGTCCCATTCTGTACTATCGCCGTCCCCACGCTATCGACGCAACGAGTGACGTCACGGGCGTTTTGCTGGTGGCGGCATTGCTGCTGTTGATTATGGCGGTTCAGGTTGAGGTGGTAATTGCCGGCGGTTTGGTGGCGTGCTGCGCGCTGGGCTACTGCGGATCGACTGCCCATGCAAATTTTGCGAGGCGCTTTGCGCGAACGCCCTACTTGGCGCGCGCCGCCGCACTTTCTTACGCCATGGGCGTTCTGGTGCAGGTTCTCAACCACATGGTGATGCCTGTCGGCATTCCTCAGCAGGCTGTTCTGGTCGTCTGCGCGATCGCGCAGGTGGCGTTGCTCCACGGTGCCCGACGCGCCAAGCTGCGCGACGAGTCCGATCCCAACTTTGAACCCAGTGCTGCCGGGCTTTCGGTAGATGCTCTGGAATATGGCGCCAAGTGGCATGACGATCCCGAGGCAAAGGCGGCATTCCGTCGCGCCGTAGTTCGCTTGACCGTGGCGACGGCGTATCTTTCCAGCGTATTCGCCGCTCTCAACGCGGGCTTCACGACCCTGCATGCTGTCGGAGCCGTCGATTTGGGCGATTGGCCGCGCCTGCTGCTTGTCGTGAGCTCGTTGGTCGCTGGCGCACTATTTGACCTGCACGGCCGCTCGTATATGGATATCGGCATGACATGTGCCGCCATACTGTCCACGTTTTCGTTCTTTGTGCTCGTCGTCGACGGCAATGGCGGCAACGAGCTTGCTGCCACGATCATCTTTTACCTGGGCTCGGGCTTCTTTGTGGTGTTCTTTACCACAAAATTCGCCGCCATCTCGCTCTATGCGCGCTGGTCATATTTTTGGCCGTGCATGGGTCGCGTCGTCAACAACGTGTGCTCGATGCTCGTGACGGCGCCGGCGGTGGCGATTATCTCGAGTCAAAACGTGCTGGCTGCGGTCGGTGCGGCGCTCGTGATGTTTGTGGGCATTGCGATTACGCTGCTGGGGCAGTTGGGACAACGAGCCGATGATGCCGTGATGCAGGATGGCCTGCCGCTTGCCACCGACGATCTTGGTGGGGATCTTGCGCCCACATGCTCCGACCCCGAGCCCGTGGAGGCAGCGGAGCTCACGTCCGATGAACGCCTCGATGCTTTCGTCGCCACCTTTGGGCTTACAGAGCGCGAGCGCGATATTCTTGAGGTATTGGTCGTTTCGGACCAGAGCGTTCAGGACATCGCCACAACGCTCTTCCTTTCGCGCTCCACGCTCTATCGCCACATTTCCTCAATCAACAAGAAGACCGATACCGCCTCGCGTGTGGCCCTTATCAACTTCTTCTGGTCCTGGACGCCCAAGGGCTAGCGTATGAGCCGCCGCCCAGTCCCTTACTCTAACGGGGGATGTGGCCTCAAAGCACGCCCACATCGACGCCTCGCCTGCGCTAAACTGAAGAGCACGTACGCGATTACGAGAGGAGCCCGCATGGAGGCTTACAAGCAAGAGTTCATCAAGTTTATGGTTGAGTCCGACGTTCTTAAGTTCGGCAGCTTTACGCTCAAGAGCGGCCGTCAGTCCCCGTTCTTTATGAACGCCGGCGCTTACGTGACGGGCTACCAGCTCAAGAAGCTGGGCGAGTATTACGCCCAGGCCATCCACGATAACTTTGGCGATGACTTTGATGTGCTGTTTGGACCAGCCTACAAGGGTATTCCGCTGGCCGTCGTGACCGCCATTGCCTACCACGAGCTGTACGGCAAGGAGGTCAAGTACTGCTGCGACCGCAAGGAGGCCAAGGACCACGGTGCCGATAAGGGCAACCTGTTGGGTTATGAGCCCAAGGACGGTGACCGTGTGGTCATGGTCGAGGACGTCACCACCAGCGGCAAGTCCATCGACGAGACCTATCCTAAGGTCAAGGCTGCTGCCGATGTCGAGATCAAGGGCCTGATCGTGTCCCTCAACCGCATGGAGGTCGGCAAGGGTGGCGTGACCACCGCGCAGAAGGAGATCGAGGCCAAGTACGGTTTCCCCGTCGCGAGCATCGTCTCCATGGCCGAGGTCGTCGAGACCCTCTACAATCACGAGATCGACGGCAAGGTCGTCATCGACGACGAGCTTAAGACCGCCATCGACGCCTACTACGAGCAGTACGGAGCTCGGGAGTAGTAGTTACGCGGGTTTACCAACCCGCGTAACGGCTCGACGCTGCGCGGGCCGCATTTGGACAATCTGACGTTCAACTTCAAGGGCGCGACCAGAAGGTCAGCGCCCTTTCGTTTCACGTCACCTTGTCTCAAATGCGACCCGCTCGCTGTCCGTTCTCTACCTGCGGCGTCGTCTTGCTCCGAAGGAGTAGTCATTGGGGACGTTCTTAAATGACTAGTCAGGAATGAACGTGGATAATCTCCCAGTTTTGGCCTGTGTGCGGGCTCAAAGTGGGAGATTATCCGCGCTCGCTTTAATTTGCCTGGGCTGCGATGCCTATCTAATCGGCTCGGCGTCTTCCCTGAGAATCGAAAGATACTCTTCATACCCGTACTGTCGGTATCTCTGTCTTGACTCGTCGAGAGGACGGAGGATACCCAATTCTTCAAATGATTTGACGAGTGAGCTCGCGGTACTCCTGCCGATATCGAGTTGGGCAGCGATGAATGCGGTATCGACGATGGGGTGCTCTTCAAGAATGCCCAACAGCCTTTGCCCGTTTGCAGCAGTCCTTCCGAGATTTTCGGTAATGGTTGCTGTGGAACGGTTATGGAGGTCAACAAGGTTTTTTAAAGACCCTACCGAGTCCTTCGCACTCTCGAGAAGACTGTTGCAGAAAAACTCTATCCATTCCTCGTAAGTGCCTCTCTCCCTTACGGATGTGAGTTGCCGGTAGTACTCGCTTCGATTTTTCTTGAACTGGAACGATGGATAGAACAAGCAAGAATGAAGAACGCCATCATTGATGAGCATAAGTGTAATGAGAAGCCTGCCCAGTCGACCGTTTCCGTCTAGGAATGGATGGGCAGTTTCAAATTGGTAATGGACGAGCGCCGCCCGCACAATCGGATCCATTTCGACTTGAGGCTCATTGATAAAGCGTTCGAGGTCCTGGAGCGTGTTGCTCAAATCTTCAATGTTTGGAGGGACAAACGATGCGGTTGCAATGGTGCAGCCTGAGGGGCCAATCCAGTTTTGTGAGGAGCGCAGCTCGCCTGGATTCTTCTCCGTTCCGCGCACTCCGTCCAGCAGGACCGCATGAACTTGCCTAAGAAGTCTCGTGCACAAGGGCATCTTTTTGAGCAGTTCTACGCCGCGGTCGACAGCACGGACGTAATTCACGACGTCTGCGACATCTTTATGATGGAGTTGTGTTTGCGATGGACTAAGTAGGTCGTCAAACGTGCACTGGGTTCCCTCAATTTGCGAAGAAAGGAGTGCTTCTTTGCGCACGTACATTGTCAGATACATGTCGGCGTTGGGAACAAAGTAGAGCATGCCTTCAAGCTCTCCAAGCTTTCGTGAGCATGCGGAAAGCGTGCGATGGGTTTCCTCGGTGAGGTTTAGCTGCCTCAATGATTGCAAGGGCGTTGGAAAAAACGAATAGTAAGCCAATTTCCCCGATAGATTATTGCGGAGCGTTCCCTGGCCGTTCTCCTCGATTTGCATCGCGCCCTCCATATCTTTAGTGCCGGAAACTCGTTATTAGGCTAATCATATCAATTCTAATAACGAGTTTAAGGATTAAATAGTTATTAGAATTGATGTAAACAATCTAATGATGAGAAGTCGTTATTACTTGACCATGGAGCTCAGCTTGGTACAAGGGGGTCATCCAAAATGAACGTGGATAATCTCCCGTTTTTGGCTCGGTGACGGCCTCAAAGTGGGAGATTATCCACGCTCGTTAGTTAAGCGTCCGAAAATCCACACTCGCCAAACCTACCAAAAAGGGACGGGTTTATTTTGGCACGTTTCGGTCGGTATCAGGAAGTGCCAGGGACGGGGCGGCGGCAGGACTCGAGAGCGAAAAGAAGTGTCGGGTTTGGTGTGCCCGCTTCTGCCCGTCCCGTGCGCAGGCGATACTCGGCTTATCGACCCGCGATGCAAAGGAGATGCTCGTCCCACGAGCACTACCGGGAAGGGCTCGCGATTCGAGTTCCCACCTTAGCATTTGAACCATTTGGCACTATAATCACCATAGGCATGCGCAAAACGTTGCGCTTAATCAAGAGGAGAAAACGTATGGGTCTGTTTGACATGTTCAAGAAGAAGGCTGAGCCCGCGGCTGCCGCTGCTCCGGCCTCCATCTCTGCTTCTGCTGGCGCCGACGTGCTGTGCTCGCCCGTCAAGGGCAAGGTCATCAAGATGGCCGACGTGCCCGATCCCGTCTTTGGTGGCGAGGTTCTGGGCAAGGGCTGTGCCGTGTGGCCCGAGGATGATCTGGTCTACGCTCCCTGCGACGGTAAGGTGACCGTCACCATGGGTCACGCCGTGGGTCTGCAGTCCGATAGCGGCATCGAGGTTCTGGTGCACGTTGGCGTCGATACCGTCAACATGAACGGTGACGGCTTCGAGGGCTTCGTCAAGGCCGACGACGTCGTGAAGGCCGGCCAGCCCATCCTCAAGATCGACCGCGCCAAGATCGCCGCTGCCGGTTACAAGGACTGCGTCGTGGTGGCCGTGTCCAACACCGCCGAGTTTGCCGATGTCGAACTCGCCGTCGAGGTCGACTCCGCTGTCGCCGCCGGTGACGCCATCGTTAAGGTCGTCCGCAAGTAAACTGCGGCGTCCAAAGGATGTGCAAGGGTGGTCGGGTTTTCCGGCCACCTTTTTTATTGCACCGCGGGAAAGCGTTTTATTGCGCGTTGGACGGGCTTGCAAACCGTTCGGACGCTAAAACGAACCGACCGCGCCTTCGCGTTGCCGAGGGTGTTCATAAGTGGATAGTATGGGCTTACTTATTACAACGTGCGCCGCGTCCGGGAAGCGCGGTGCCGCTCATTGGGAGGAACAACATGAAAAAGAAGCTGCTGCTTGCGCCCCTCATGGCCGTCTTGGTTGCATGCGTGGTCCTGCTTTCCGGCTGTGGAGGTCCTTCGGTTGAGGAGCTTATCACCGAGGATCTTACGACGCAGTTTGATGAGGTCAAGAACGGTGGCGACGACTTCCTCTCTGGTCTGGAGGAGGCTTCGGGCGACGAGTTCGAGCAGCTGGGTATCGATCCCAAGGAGTATGCCAAGACCTATCTCGAGGGCTTTGACTACAAGATCGGCGACGTGACGGTCGACGAGGACAAGGGCGTCGCGACCGCCGAGGTCTCTATTACCTGCAAGTCCATGAACAAGATCGTCGAGGACTTCTCCACCCAGTATCAGGAGAAGGTCGCTGCGCTTGACACGGTTCCTTCCGATGACGAGCTGTACAAGATGGCCGGTCAGGTTATGGTCGATGTGACCAAGGCCACCGAGCCCAGGAAGACCACGGTTATCTTCAAGTACACCTGCAACGACGACGGCGAGTGGTCTGCCGACGACTCCGTCAACTCCGAGATGATGGATGCAATGCTGAGCTAGTTCGTTGCGGCGTTTTACCAAACGCCGCAACTGCTCGACGCTGCGCGGGCACCAGAGCGACAACTTGTCATTCAAAGAGGGCGGCATGACCAGAAGGTCTATGCCGTCCTCTTTTCATGCCAATTTGTTCGCTCTGGTGCCCGCTCGCTGTCGTTGCCAAAACATCGGCGTTGTCATGGCAGTCATTGGGGATGTTCTTAAATGACTAGTCGTTGGTGACGTTCTTGTTTGACTAGTCGTTTAAGAACGTCCCCAACGACTACCTTCCGCGCAACGGTATTGCGACGGCTGGGTTGAGCAGCACCAGCGTTACTCGCCCAGAATCAGCGCCGCGAGCTCTGCCTGGGTGTCCACCACGTAGTCGGCGCCGGCGGCTTCCAGCTCTGCGCGGCCGCGGAAGCCCCAGCTGACGCCCGCGCTCTTAAGGCCGGCGTTGTGGCCGGTCAGGATATCGACATTGGAATCGCCCACATAGAGCGTGGTTGCCGGATTGGCGCCCAGCTCCTCCATCACATGTAGCGTGACGGGTGCTTCGGGCTTGGGCGGAAACGCATCGATACGGCCCTGTACCAGCGCAAAGCGCTCGGAACCAAAATACTTCTCGATAAGCGGAGCCGCCGAGATGTGGTCCTTGTTGGTGAGCACGGCAAGCTGCACGCCCGCGGCACGCAGGCGGTCGAGCATCTCGATTGTGCCGGCATAGGGGGCGGTGTGGTCCTCCTTGTGCTCGCCGTAGTAAGCCCTAAACTCGGCAAGCGTCTGCTCAAACATACGGCCGTCGCCCGCATACTCGGCAGGCATAAAGCGCTCAACCAGCTTGAGCATGCCGTTTCCCACCTTGTAGCGGTACTCGTCGACGGCAAACGTAGGCCAGCCGTGCGTCTCGCAGGTATGGTTGCCGGCGGCCGCCAGGTCTTCGAGCGTGTTGAGGATGGTGCCGTCCAGATCAAAAATCACATGGGAAAAAGCTGCTGCCATGAAAGCTCCCGTCATTGGGTTCCAAAACGCACCCCATGATACTGGGCATGCGTGCCGGGCATGTTTGGAATCTGAATATCTTTAATAGCCCTGAGCCTTTGTTGTTAGCAAATTCTCGGCAGCTGCTCTCCTACGAGCATGTCGAGGATGCGAGTCGATCCCCAGCCGGTGCGCACGCGCACGGCGGGACGTGCGCCCTCGGCAAGCGGCAGCACGCGACCGATGATGGCGGCATTCTCGCCATAGTGGGCGGCGCGCATGGCGCTCAGCGCGGCATCGGCTTGATCGGCCGGCACGACGGCAACCATCTTGCCCTCGTTTGCCACCTGCAGCACATCGTAGCCGAGCATCTCGCAGGCTGCCTGCACGTCGGGGCGCACGGGCACATCGTCCTCGTCGATCTCCATGGCAACGACGCTGGCCTGCGCAAACTCGTTGAGCGTCGAGGCCAGGCCACCGCGCGTGGGGTCGCGGAAGCAGCGTGTGTCGGGTGCTGCGGCCAGAACGTCGGCAATCAGGTGGTTGAGCGGTGCGGCATCGCTTTCAATCGTGCTCGAAAACGCCAAGCCCTCGCGTTGGCTCATGATGGCGATACCGTGGTCGCCGAGTGTACCCGACACCAGGATGACATCGCCAGGCTGGCAGTTTGCGCCACTGAGCGTTACGCCCACGGGCACTTCGCCCACGCCGGCGGTATTGATGTAGACGCCGTCAGCCCCGCCGCGCTCAACCACTTTGGTGTCGCCGGTGATGATTGCCACGCCCGCCTCGCGCGCCGTCTCGGCCATGGTCTGCACAATCTGACGCAGCTTATCCATGGGATAACCCTCTTCGAGGATAAAGCCGCACGACAGGTAGCGCACATTGGCACCCGAGGTCGCGACATCGTTGACGGTTCCGCACACGGCGAGTCGGCCGATATTGCCGCCGGGGAAGAACTGCGGCGTCACCACAAAGCTGTCGGTCGACATGGCGATGCGCCCGCTTGCGGGCAGTGCGGCGACGCCGGCATCGTTGCCCTCGAGCAGCTCGGGCGACCCAAAGGCATCCAAAAAGACCTCGTCGATGATGCGTTTCATCATCTGGCCGCCGGAGCCGTGACCCAGCAGGACGGTGCTATCGGTAACGCTATGGGACATATCGAAAACTCCAATCGTGGGTGGAATTATATGGGTGAGGCGCAGCGTCGACCGGTCCGCCGTTCGTTAGAACGGCGGAACCCATTAGCTTCGGTAGCGGAAATATGCTGCGCAGCTGCCCTCGGAGCTCACCATGCACGGGCCGACGGGGTGCTCGGGCGTGCAGGTGCGGCCAAAGAGCGGGCAGCTGCTCGGCGTAATGGCCCCGCGCAGCACGTCGCCGCAGCGGCACCCACGCGGCTCGACCGTCTCCTCGACGGGCACGTCAAAGCGGGTACGGGCATCAAAGCGCGAGAACTCGGGGCGGATGGAAAGGCCCGAGTTGGCAATCGGCCCCAGCCCGCGCCACGTGGTGTCGCATGGCTCAAACACCTGCTCGACCAGCTGGCGCGCCACGGGGTTGCCGTCTGCGTTGACGCCACGGCGGTAGGCGTTGCCAATCGCGGGCCTGCCCTCGACAACCATCTGGACCAGCATGCAGATGCCCTGCAGGATATCGACCGGCTCAAATCCCGTGACCACGCCCGGGGTATCGAACTCGTCGACCAAAAAGCTAAAGGGCGCCAAGCCCGTGATGGTGGCGACGTGGCCCGGCAGGATAAAGCCGTCGATGGCGGTCTCGGGATCGTTGGCGATGGCACGCAACGCCGGCGGCGTGGTCTTGTGGGCGCAATAGACCGAAAAGTTCAAAAGCCCGCGCGCTTCGGCCTCCAAGATGGCGGCGGCGATGGTGGGCGTTGTGGTCTCAAAGCCCACGCCCATAAAAATGACCGGGCGATCGGGGTTTTGCTCGGCAATGTCGAGCGCGTCGAGCGGGGAGTAGACGATGCGAATGTCACGCCCTGCCGCTTTTTGCGCAGCGAGCGAGGTGGATGATCCGGGCACGCGCATCATGTCGCCAAAGGTGGTGATGATGGCGCCGTCTATGTTGGCGAGCGCGATTGCGTGGTCGATGTCGCGGTTGGCGGTGACGCAGACGGGGCAGCCCGGGCCGCTCAGCAGCTTGAGCCCGGCCGGCATAATGGAGCGAAAGCCATAGCGCCCGATGCTCACGGTATGCGTGCCGCAGACTTCCATAAGGTTGATGGCGCGGTCGCCGACAAGCTCATGAATGCGCTCGATGAGCTCGCGAGCCAGCTTGGGATTGCGGAATGCCGAGAAGTCGATACCGGAGCGAGCCGGTTGTTCGGGCGCCACTAGTAAGCCTCCGCCGGGTTGGTGGCAAGCTGATCTTCTTCGACCAGCTCGGACATGGCATTAACAAGCTCGAGCGTTTCCTGTGCTTCCTGCTCGTCGACGATCTGGATGCCAAAGCCGGCGTGTACGAGAATATAGTCGCCAACCTGCGCCGTCGGCACGAGTCGCAGCGACACGGGGCGCTCGATGCCCATCATGTCGACGGTGGCCTTGAGGTCGTCGTCGCGTTTGACTACTTTGCCGGGAACGGCAAGGCACATATTGTTCCCCTTTTATACGCTTTGCGCTGGATGGGCGCTTAATAATCCATCAGTTGATGGTAGCGCTCGCGGGGTTCGCGGGCAAACGCGTTACGCCTGTGAGACGGCTGGGCGCGGCGGCGTGCGAGGGCGAGCTACTGTGATGCAATCTGCGCAAGACGAGCGCTTGCGACCGCCGCCTGACCGTAGGCGATGCAGCCGTCATTGACGGGTACGGTGTGGGGGACAAGGACAGTAAGGCCTGCGCTTTTGAGCTCGCGGGCGAGGAGCTGAAGCAGAAGTCGGTTCATGAACACGCCGCCCGAGAGCGCGACGGTGTCGATGCCCTCGTGCACGCAGATATCGCTGGCGATGCGCGCCGAGGAGCGCGCGACGGCGACATGGAAGTCGAGTGCGAGCCTGTTGGCGGGCGCTCCGGCTTCAATTCCTCCCAAAAGTGCCTCAAAGAGTGCTTTCTGGTCCAGAACATAGGGGCCGTCCAGCCACGATGGGCCAGATGCGAAATAGTCGGCGTTGTCGTCGGGAAAATGGGTGATTTCGTTGTCGAGCGCGCGCCAGGCGGCGGCTTCGAGTTCTATGGCGGGTTCGCCCTCGTAGGTTGCCTTGTCGCAGATGCCCAGAATCGCTGCCGCGGCATCAAAGAGACGCCCCATGCTGCTGGTACGCGGGCTGTTGATGCCGCGCTCGATCATGGTGGCTGTCACGCTGCGCGTTTGCTCGTCGAGGCTGTCCAAAAGCCGAGCGGTACCTGGGTGCTCGAGCAGACCGAGCTCACTGAGCAGGGCAAAGGCGTTGCGGCGGGCGTCGCGCACGGAGGCCGCCCCACCGGGGAGCGCCCAGGTGCGCAAATGCGCGGCGCGCTCAAAGCCGCCAAGGTTGGCAACAAGAAACTCGCCGCCCCAAATGGTCCCATCGGTGCCGGCGCCGGTGCCGTCAAAGGCGATGCCAAGGACGCGCGCGTCGGTTGTAAGCTGGCCCGCGGCGATGGCCTCGGCCATTACGCTCGCGATATGCGCATGATGGTGCTGCACCTCGACGAGCGGCAGATTGCATTTTCGCGCCTGCTCGCGCGCCCACTGGCCCGATAGATAGCTGGGGTGTAAATCGCAGGCCAAGGCGGCGGGCGCCAAGTCAAAGAGATCTTCCAAGCGCGTGCGCGCGGCGTTCCAGGCATCGAAGGTCCCGCCGTTTTCAACATCGCCGATATGCTGCGACACAAAACAGGTTGCCTCGCCGTTCGTCCCTTCGCGCGTGAGCGCAATCGTGGCCTTTTGTTGTGGCCCGCAGGCGAGCACGCAGGACGGAGCGCCGTCGAGTGCCGGCAACGGCAGCGGCTGGGGTGCATATCCGCGAGCGCGGCGCACGGGCATAACGGCGCCGTCGACCACGCGCACTACAGAGTCGTCGTAGCGCGAGAGGATCGCGCGGTCGTTACCGAGCAACGCGTCGGCAATGCCGGCGGCAACGAGGCGCTCCCAGGCAAGATCGTCATCGGTCTCGATGGGCTCTTCGCTCAGGTTGCCGCTGGTCATGACGAGCGCGTGCATACCGCAGGCTTCTGCCGCGGCAAGCAACAGATGTTGAAGCGGCGTATAGGGGAGCATGACGCCGAGCTCGGGCAAGTCGTGCGCGACAGATGGCGCGAGGGCGAGGATGTCGGGGGAACCGCCGTTGCCCTCGCCAACAGTGCGCTGGCGCAGCAGCACAATGGGGCGGATACTGCCGGCGAGCAGATCGCGTTCAGCATCGTCGATATGACACAGGCGCCCGGCATCGGCAAGACTGCGCACCATGACGGCAAGCGGCTTATTGCTGCGACGCTTGCGACGGCGCAGCTCGGCCACCGCCTGCTCGTTGGAGGCGTCGCATGCCAAGTGAAATCCGCCCAGGCCCTTGATGGCGACGATGCCACCGCTGGCCAGCAGCTCAGCGCAGCGCTCGATGATAGCGTCGCTGGCCTCGCGTGTGGTGCCGGCGGCCGGTGTCGCGGGCGAATTCCCGCACGCATCGCCGTTCACAGCCTCGCGCCACGTAATATGCGGTCCGCAATCAAAGCAGGCATCGGGCTGCGCGTGAAAGCGACGGTCGAGTGGATCGGCATACTCTGCGGCGCAGGCGGGGCACATGGGGAAACGGTCCATCGAGGTAGCCGCTCGGTCATAAGGCAGCGATCGGATGATGGTAAAGCGCGGCCCGCAGTTGGTGCAGTTGATAAAGGGGTAGTGGTAGCGTCGGTCGGCGGGATCGAACAACTCGCACAGGCAATCGTCGCAGGTAGCGATATCGGGCGAGATGAGCGTCGTGTGCGCGGTCTGGTCTTGCGATGCTACGATGCGAAAACCCTGTTCATTGGCGGTATCCCAACCGTTGACTGCCAGGTCCACAACCTCGATATACTCAACGCGAGCCGCCGCGGGCGCATGCTCAGAAAGTGCAGCGACAAATCCGTCAACCGCCTCGGCACAAGCGTGCGCCTCGATATGCACGCCGTCGCCCGCGTTGAGCACCCATCCGCAAATGCCATGCGCCATGGCCTCGCGATACACAAACGGTCGCATGCCAACGCCCTGCACAATGCCCGTTACATGGATATGCGCATGCCGCATGCGACCCTCCTTCGTTGAAATGTGTGCTGTTACAGCCCCAGGCTCTGCTTGGTGGCGGCGCACGTGAGCTCGCCGTGCTTAACGCCGCGCAGGCCCAGCAGGCGGTCGGCTAGTTCGTAGACGCGCTCGCCGCGACCCTTGAGCGCCAGAATCTCCAAACAGTTGTGGTGATCCAGATGCACGTGCATGGTCGATACGATCTCGTCGGTGTAGTCGTGCTGCACCTCGTCCAGGCGGCGCGTCAGATCGCCGGTGTGATGGTCGTAAATCATGGTGAGCGACCCGATAACGTGCTCATCGGGCGTGCGCATCTGCTCTTTGGCGATCGAGGCGCGAATCAAATCGCGCACGGCCTCGGATCGGTTGGCCACGTCGCCGCGGCGCGCGATCTGTTCGTCAAAACGGCGCAGCAGGTCGTCGGGTGCGGTAACCGAAAAACGGACCAGCTCGGAGCCGGAACCACTACAGTGGCAGCCCGCGTCACCGTCCGCCCCGTGCGGATGCTCGTGCTCGTACCCGCAGCCGTGCTCGTGTTCGGCCACCTTACACCAGCTTCACGGAGCCGACGGAGTTGTGGTCGGCCTCGATGGCTTCCTCGTAGCCCTCGAGCGCGTCATGCGCCTCGTGGAGCGCGGCCATGGCGGCCTCGAGCTTGGCGCCGATGCGCTCCATGTCAAAATTCTCGGTCGCATGCAGCAGCTGATGGCTCCACTCGTGAGCGAGCTCGATGGTGTCGTCGACCTGCTTGACGCTCATGGCAAGCTGGCTCATGTTCATTCCGACGTCATGCATGGAAAATCTCCTTTTGTATGGGGCAGTTCAGTGGTTCAGATTTTACTACGCCCGCTCTGTGCGCAGCTGCATAAGAAAACGGGTGCGAGTCTGTGCGACCCGCACCCGTTCACTGGGGGCTGTTTGTGACTACCATACTATCCGTGGTTGCACTTGGTGCATCCAGAAGTCCGGCGAGCGGTGCAAAAGCGCTCATGGACGGCAGGCAGACGGCACCATGTAACAAGCGTATTACAGATGCTTCTCCAGCAGCGCCTGCAGCCTCGCCTTGGGCAGAGCGCCAACCGAGCGGTCAATCTCCTCGCCGTTCTTAAACACAATCAGCGTGGGGATGCTCATGACGCCATACTTCATGGCCAGGTCCTGGTTGTCGTCGACGTTGCATTTGGCAACGGCAAGCTTGCCCGCCAGCTCATCGGCAACCTCGTCAACGATGGGCGAGAGGGATCGACAGGGCCCGCACCACGGTGCCCAAAAATCGACCAGCACGGGCAGACTGTCGTTAACGATGGAATCGAAGTTCTCGGGGGTAATCTGATTAATGTCAGCCATGGTGACCTCCATAATGCGACGCGGTCCGGCCGCGTAAAACTCAGTACGACCGTGCTTATACCCAGCCGCCCGCAAAGCAACCACTCGCGGGCGGCTCTTTTATATAATGGTGGCCACGCAAACGATTGGAGAGCGCATGCCCACGTCACAAAGCCAGAAAAAAGAAGCCATCGCCCAGGCGACCGAGCAGGAGCTCGCATCGCTCGCGGGTCGCGGCGTGCGTATCGCGGGCAACGCGTGCTCGCCGATTGTGCTGGTCAAAGGCGATTTGGACGAGGCCGAGCGTTCGGGTGGCGAGCTTGCCGCCGGCCCGGATGGCGCGGCGTTGCGCAAGGCGCTTGGGGCCATCGGCTACGCGCCCGAGGATTTTTGCGTGCTGGCAAGCGTCGCCGGCGTGGGTGACGGAGCGATCGCGGTGGGCGAGACTCTGCCGTGCGAGCTGTTCCGCGAGGCGCTTGAGGCCTTGGACCCCGAGGCGGTGCTACTGCTCGACAACAACGCGGCTGATGCCATGCGCGAGACCTATGCCGATATGCTCGTGGCGATCGATGACTTCGACACCGCCATGCTCAAGCCCGGCCTGGTCGCCCATGTGCAGGGCCGCCGCGTGCTCGCGCTCGACGGCTTTGAGGCGGCACTCACCGACAAGGCCGCTAAGCAGCGCATGTGGGCATACATCAAGCAACTGACCCCGGCGGCCGCTCCGCTGTAGCGGATTGGCGCCGGCGAGCGATTGCCTGGCGGGCAAGGCGCGCCTCGAGATCGGCGCCGCACTTCTACATCACAGCGCGCAGCTCAAACCGATCGCCGCTAATGCGGAACTGACAGTTGCCATTCATGCGCTCCACGGCAAGTTTGATGCTCCTGGTGCCAAAGCCGTGGCCCGCATGCCGGGTCACGGGCATGCCGTCGACCATGCGCGGCGCGCGGTCAAACGTATTGGAAACTAACAGCAGCAGCTGGCCGTCCTCTAATCGCAGGTCAAGGTCGACGAATCGCTTTCCTTGGGGTGCGGCGCTTGCGGCGGTGATAGCGTTTTCCAAGGCATTTGAGAGCACGCTAAACAGGTCGGCGTCACCTACGTGGATGGTTTCGGGTACGGCGGCGCGCAGGTTGGCGGTAATGCCGTTTCTATTGATATCCGAGTTAAATGACGAAAGCGCGATGTTTACGGTCTCGTTGGCGTAGAAGCGGCGTACGGCGGTGCGGTCGCCGGCTTCGCAGAGTTCGTCGATGCGATCGAGCGCCTCGTCGGTGTGGCCCTCCTCAATTAAAGCGGCCAGGCCGCGTAGGAAGTGGCGCATGTCGTGGCGCAGAATCGACAGCTCGCGCCCAGATTGACGCCAAGCCTCGAGCTCTTTGATGGCGGCGCTGTCGCGGGTTTCGAGCATCCAGCGCTCTCGCTCGGCGGTTTCCTTTTCTTCGTATTCACGCAGGTAGACGGCGAGGAACATAAGGTAGAACGCGCAGAGTGCAAAGGCCAAAAACTCAACCGTCACCACCGAGCCCGAGTGGAACAGCGTGGTGTAGACGTTGGTGGCATAGTCAAAGACGTAATAGACGAGCGGCAGGATTAAAAGGATGCCCAGCTCGGTGGTGCTTTTAATCGCCAAGCGCGGACCGATGTCGCCGGCCCAATGCAACAGGACGGCAAAGACGGCGAGTGTGGTCGCGATGCGCGCCAGATAGTACGCGATCTGAGAATCGGTTGCGGCAAATGCGGCGATGCCCATCCAATTGCTGAACTGGCAGCTCAGATAGGCACTCGTAATGCCGAGCACGGCAAGCAGCGGGCTCAGGCGGTAGCGCGCGCACAAATAGATGACGAGCGGCAGATGCACGACGAGCGGATATACCTGGCGGGCAAAAAGCTCGCCGCCGACGGCATTGGCGAGGCCAAATGCGCATCCGGTTACGGCACCGACCAACACCAGTTCAAGCGCATGACGCCGGTTGATCTCGACACCGCACAGTGCCGCCGAGGCAAAGACGCCAAAGAGCAGCGTCGTGGCGTGGTGGATTGCCCAAAGGACCATTTCGGCCGAGGAGACCATCAGTGTCTCCCACCCTCAAAGCGCACCGCAAAGTAGGCGTCTTGGAATCCCTGCTTGCAGCTGCGCGAAAGCGGGATGCAAGCGCCCGAGCGCATGACGATGTCCGTGCGGTCAAAGTGATCGATATTGCGCAGGTTGACCTGGTAGCTGCGGTGGCATTTAAAGAAGACCGCGTTTTGCGCCAAACGGTCCTCGACGCTGCGGAACGATTCGAGTGCCTCGATATCGCGTCCGTCGCGCAGGTGGAAGACCACGTGCTTGTTGCGCGCCTCGGCATATTCGATGTCGGACAGGCGCAGGGCGTGGTAGCCAAAGGACGTTTTGATCACGAGCTCATCGGTTGCCGCCGGGCGCATGCTCGAAAGCTCGTCGAGTAACTGCGCCAGGCGTTCGTAGGCCACGGGCTTGAGCAGATAGTCGAAGGCGCGGACCTCGTAGGACTCCAGCGCAAACTCGGGCGACGAGGTGAGGAACACCAGGCGCACGGCGGTATCGGCCTGGCGCAATTCGCGTGCGGTGTCCATGCCGTTGACGAGCGGCATGATCATGTCGAGCAGAATGATGTCGGCGCGCGATGCGGCATGGCGGGCCAGTAGGTCCTCGCCGCGCGTGACGAGCGCAACATCGACCGCCGTGCCCGTCTCGGTCGACCAACGATCGATCATTCGGTGCAGTCTATCTAGAAAAGCGACGTCATCGTCGCAGGCAATAATCTTGAGCATTCGGCCCCCTTAAGTAGTTCGATTTTGCCACATTGGGTGCGGACCGCTTGTGGGGGTGCGGACCGTTTGCGCCCCACGGCGTGCAACTCGCGCCAAGCGGTATTGCGGTGGCGAAAGATGCCTCCTGCGCTATCGAGAGCTCGGCTATCCTCAGCTTGCCAGTTCGAAAATGGACCCGACCCAAGATCGAATCTTTATTTCAACTTTACACCTAGGTTTACAGCTGTCTTGTCAGCTGTAAACCTAGGTGTCATACTAAAGCCCCAAGATTCGCCAAAAGAGAGGGGCCTTGATGGCACAGAGCGCGAACATGGATGCGTCGGAGCTTGCACGCGATATCGCGGCCGGCCTGGCATCGGCAACGACGGCAACGGAGCGCGTGGCACTGGTGCCCGCAGAGCTCGTCGAGGCCATTCAGCAACTAAAAACCCAACGTGACGCGGTAATCCTGGCGCACTATTACGTGGCGCCCGAGGTGCAGGCCGTGGCTGATTACGTCGGCGACAGCTTCTACCTGGCCAAGCTCGCCAAGAGTCTGCCGCAGCAGACCATCGTGCTGTGCGGCGTGGAGTTTATGGGCGAGAGCGCCAAGCTGCTCAATCCCACTAAGACCGTGCTGCTGCCCGAGCCGGGCGCGGACTGTCCCATGGCGCACATGGTCAAGCGCGAGACGGTCGACGCGGCGCGCGCCGAGTACGGCGACGACCTGGCTGTCGTCTGCTACGTCAACTCCACGGTCGAGATCAAGAGCTGGAGCGACGTGTGCGTCACCAGCTCCAACGCCGTCAAGATCGTGTCCGAGCTGCCGCAGCAGCATATCCTGTTCATTCCCGACCAAAACCTCGGTCGCTTCGTAGCCGAGCAGGTGCCGCAAAAGCACGTCATCCTCAACAACGGCTACTGCCCGCGCCATCACATCATCACCGTCGAGCAGATCGTCGACGCGACGGAGGCCCACCCCGACGCGCTCGTGCTGGCGCATCCTGAGTGCAAGGCCGACGTCCTGGCCGAGGCTGACTACATCGGCTCTACTGCCGGCATCATCAAGTATGCCGAGGAGTCCGACGCGAGCGAGTTCATTATCGTGACGGTCCGCGGCGTGCTCTACGAGCTCGAGCGCCGCTGCCAGGGCACCGGCAAGAAGTTCTACTTCCCCGCGGTGCAGCCCACCTGCGTCAACATGGATCTCATCACGCTCGAAAAGCTCGTGCGCTGCCTGGAGACGGGCGAGGGCGAGGTGCAGATCGGTGTGTCGGACGAGGCTGCCGACCAGGCAAAACTTACGCTCGACCGTATGCTCGAGTACGCAGCGCGCTAGAACAATGTGACATGAGGGGCAGTCCCTTATGCCACATTACAAGGGAGAGGATTCCTGTGAAAACCAAACAATACCCCGACATGGAGTGCGACGTCGTTATTGCCGGCTGCGGCGTGGCGGGCCTGTACGCAGCTCTCAACCTGCCGACGAGCACGCGCGTGATCATGCTCTCCAAGGGCTCGGTCGATGAGTGCGATTCGATGCTCGCGCAGGGCGGCATTTGCGTGCTGCCCGAAGGCTCGGACTACGATGCCTTCTTTGAGGACACCATGCACGCCGGTCATTACGAGAACCGCCGCGAGAGCGTCGACATCATGATCCGCTCGAGCCGCTCGGTCATCAACGACCTGCTGGCCATGGGCGTGGATTTTGAGCGCAAGGCCGACGGCAGCCTCAACTTTACCCGCGAGGGCGCGCACAGCCGTCCGCGCATCGCCTTCCATGCCGATATTACCGGCAAGGAGATCACGACCAAGCTGCTCCAGGCCGTTCGCAAGCTGGATAACGTGCAGATTTTGGAGCACGTGGCCATGACCGACATCCTAACGGGCGAGCGTGACGGTGCCACGGTGTGCACCGGCGTCGTCGCCGTTCCCGTGGACGAGAACAACTCGGTTCGTCCCGCCGACGAGCTGGTAAATACCGCCGAGGGCGCGCATGCCGGCGAGCCGTTTAAGATCCATGCCCGCCACACGCTGTGGGCAACGGGCGGCATCGGCGGCGTATACGACCATTCGACCAACTACCCGCAGCTCACGGGCGATGCCTGCTACATCGCTCAGGAGCATGGCATTAAGATGGAGCATCTGGACTACGTGCAGATTCACCCCACGGGACTGTTCTCGCCGCAGCCGGGTCGCACCTTCCTGATCAGCGAGAGTTGCCGCGGCGAGGGCGCGATTTTGCTCAACGCCGCCGGCGAGCGCTTTACCGATGAGCTTCAGCCGCGCGATGTGGTCGCCGCCGCTATTCGCGAGCAGATGAAGCAGGACGGTGCCGAGCACGAGTGGCTGAGTTTTGCCCCCGTCGAGCGCGATGTGGTGACCGGGCACTTTGCCAACATTCGCGCGCGCTGCCTGGAGGACGGTCGCGACATCTTGGACGAGCCCATTCCCGTTACGCCCACGCAGCACTACTTTATGGGCGGCGTATGGGTCGATAAGGACGGCCGCACTTCGATGCCAGAGCTCTACGCCGCGGGCGAGACGGCTTGCAATGGCGTTCACGGCAAGAATCGCCTTGCATCAAACAGCCTGCTCGAGGCGCTGGTCTGGGGTCGTCGCGCCGCGTGGTGCATGCGTACCGGCGAGTCGCTGGCCGTGGAGCAGGCGGGCGATCCCGCGCTCGATGGCCGTCATCGCGCTCTGAGCGCCGACACCCTGGCAATCGATGATTTGGCCCGTGCTGCCGGCACGCAGGCCGTGGAGGAGTAGACCATGAATCCCATTACCATGAAGCTCGTCGCCGATGATCTGATTCTGCAGGCCCTGCGCGAGGACATCACGTTCGAGGACGTGAGCACGGCGAGCGTGTGTCCCACGGCGCGCCCCGCCACGGTGGAGCTTATCGCCAAGGCCGACGGCATCATCGCCGGCTTGGATGTGTTTGCCCGCACCTTTGAGTTGCTGGATCCGCAGAGCTCGGTGCTGCTCGACGTTGCCGATGGCGACGAGGTGCACGCCGGCGACCATGTGGGTCAGGTGCGCGGCGACGCGCGCGTGCTGCTTTCGGGCGAGCGTGTGGCGCTCAACTACCTGCAGCGCATGAGCGGCATCGCTACCTATACGCACCAGATGGCTGCAGCGCTCGAGGGCACCAAGACTGTGCTCGTCGACACGCGCAAGACCACGCCGGGTATGCGCGTGTTTGAGAAGGCGGCGGTCGAGATCGGCGGCGGCAGCAACCACCGCTACAACCTGTCGACGGCCGTCATGCTCAAGGACAACCACATCGATGCCGCCGGTGGCGTGGCGCGCGCGATCGAGATGGCGCGCGCCCATGCGTCGTTTACCACGACGGTCGAGATTGAGTGCGAGAACCTGGACATGGTGCGCGAGGCTGTGGAGGCCGGCGCCGACATCATCATGTTCGACAACATGACCCACGACGATATGGCTGCCGCGATTGAGCTTATCGCCGGCCGCGCCAAGACCGAGTGCTCGGGCAACGTGGACGCCAGCAATATCCGCGCGCTCGCCGACCTGGGCGTTGACTTTATTAGCTCGGGGGCGCTGACTCACTCTGCGCCGATTCTCGACCTCTCGCTCAAGCACCTGCGTCTGTTGGACGGTAAATAATGGACGCCCGCGAGCGTCGCCGTGCCATCATGGCCGTGCTCGAGGGAGCCAAGGGACCCGTTTCGGGCAGCGCACTTGCCCGCGAGGTGGGTGTGAGCCGCCAGATTGTCGTGCAAGACATCGCTCTGCTGCGCGCCGACGGGCACGATATCGTGGCGACCAACCGTGGTTATGTGCTGCAGGAGGCCCCCAGCAGCCCCGCTGTGCCCACGCGCTTGGTCAAGGTTCGCCACAGCGTGGAGCAGGCGGGCGATGAGCTCACGAGTATCGTCGACGCCGGCGGCTCCGTGCTCAATGTGATCGTCAATCACCGCGTATACGGTAAGATCACGGCTGATCTGGACATCCGCAATCGCCGCGATGTCGAGCGCTATCTGCGCGATATCGAGAGCGGCAAGAGCTTTCCGCTGCTAACGGTGACCAGCGGCTACCACTTCCATCGCATCGCCGCGGAGGATGAGCAAACCCTCGACGAGATCGAGGCCATGCTCAAAGAGAAAGGCTACCTAGCCGATTTAATGCCCTACGAGGATGATTTGTCCTAGCCCGACACCGTCCCCAATTAGCTGCCCACATATGCAAAAGGAGGCCTCCGCGGCGATGCGGAGGCCTCCTTTTTGTGCACGGTGTACTTGTGAGTGTGCAAGTGGGGGAGTTGTTACTCCTCGACGATCTCGGTGATCGCGCCGGCGGGGCAAGCGTCCTGGCAAGCGCCACAGGCGACGCAGGAGTCCTCGTCAGCGACGGTAGCGACGTCCTGGAGCTCCAGAACGCCAGCGGGGCAGGAGTCGACGCAAACGCCACAAGCGATGCACTCGTCGGCATCAATTACGGGATGAGCCATGGTAGTTTCCTCTCTGTTGACCGACGCTACAGGCGATGCGCGCCGGTTTGATTCGGGCAAAAACATACCACGGGAGCGACCGTTTGCAATACCCTCTGGCCGGCATCTTCATACCGTTCGCCGAGTATGCCAAGGTTTACTAAAAAATGCGCAGGTGGGGCCGTTGAGCTGCGCAAATGTTAGCTAAAGGTGACTTGAAATATTGAGCTATTGAGCGCGTCTGCGGAAAGGGCATCCCGTTATTTGGCCGAAAACCGGGTCGCAGTTTCCGGTTAGGCCCGCTAGCGGAAAATGCGAGCCGGTATCAGCTCTCAAAACGGGATACGGTTTTCGGTTGAGCCTTCAGACGGAAACTGCGACCCGGAATCCACGCTCAAACTGGGATGAGCTTTCCGCAAGACGGCCCCCAGGCACCCCCGGACGCAAACCTCAGCCATCTCTACATAGATCTCGATAGATTTGCCGAGAACTCAATCAGCGCATCTACCTGCGCATTTAAGAACCTAAACTCTCAGCAATAAGAAATCTTATATGAATTGACTTAGATTTTGTATATTCCGGCCCATAAGGGGATACACTACATCCTGAAAGACAAGCCGAAACACCGCTCGGCAGACCGCCGAGTCGGTGCAAACGCACAAGAGAGAGGGAATTTCTAATGGGCAAGATTCTTGGTATCGACCTTGGTACTACTAACTCCGCAATGGCCGTTCTCGAGGGCGGTTCTCCGACCATTATCGTGAACGCCGAGGGCGACCGCACCACCCCGTCCGTCGTGGGCTTCCGTGCCGACGGCGACCGCGTCGTGGGTAAGGCCGCTAAGAACCAGGCTGTCACCAACCCCAAGAACACCGTGTTCTCCATCAAGCGCTTCATGGGCCGCAAGTACTCCGAGTGCACCTCCGAGATCAAGACCGTGCCGTACGAGGTCAAGGAGGGCCAGGGTGGCCGTGCCGTCGTCGACATCGAGGGCAAGGACTACACCGCCGAGCAGGTGAGCGCCATGACGCTCGCGAAGATGAAGGCTGACGCCGAGAAGTATCTGGGCGAGACCGTCACCGACGCCGTCATCACCGTCCCGGCCTACTTCAACGACGCCCAGCGTCAGGCCACCAAGGACGCCGGTAAGATCGCCGGCCTCAACGTCAAGCGTATCGTCAACGAGCCGACCGCTGCTGCTCTTGCCTATGGCCTGGACAAGCAGGGCACCGACCAGCGCATCCTGGTCTTCGACCTGGGCGGCGGCACCTTCGACGTCTCCATCCTCGACCTCGCCGACGGCGTGTTTGAGGTTCTGTCCACCTCGGGCGACAACCACCTGGGCGGCGACGACTGGGATCAGCGCGTCATCGACTGGATGGCCGATAAGTTCCAGCAGGAGAACGGTGTCGACCTGCGTCAGGACCCCATGGCCCTGCAGCGTCTGAAGGAGGCCGCCGAGAACGCCAAGAAGGAGCTCTCCGCCGCCCAGCAGACCACCATCAACCTGCCGTTCATTACCATGAACCAGTCCGGCCCGCTGCACCTCAACTACACGCTGACCCGCGCCGAGTTCGAGAAGATCACCCGCGACCTGCTCGAGCGCTGCAAGCAGCCTGTCACCAACGCCCTGCGCGACGCCAAGCTTAAGCTCTCCGATCTGACCGAGGTCATCCTCGTCGGCGGCTCCACCCGTATGCCCGCCGTCCAGGAGCTCGTCAAGACTATGACCGGCAAGCAGCCCAACATGTCCGTGAACCCCGACGAGGTCGTTGCCGACGGCGCTGCCGTCCAGGGCGGCGTGCTCACCGGCGACGTCGAGGGCATCCTGCTGCTCGACGTTACCCCGCTGTCGCTGGGCGTCGAGACCATGGGCGGCATCATGACCAAGATGATCGACCGCAACACCACGATCCCGACCTCCAAGACCGAGGTCTACTCCACCGCTGCCGACAACCAGACCAGCGTCGAGATCAACGTGCTCCAGGGCGAGCGTGAGCTTGCCCGCGACAACAAGTCGCTCGGTAAGTTCCAGCTGACCGGTATCCCGGCTGCCCGCCGCGGCGTGCCGCAGATCGAGGTCACCTTCGACATCGACGCCAACGGTATCGTCAAGGTCTCCGCTAAGGACAAGGGCACCGGCAAGGAGCAGCAGATCACCATCTCCGGCTCCACTGCTCTGTCCGACGACGAAGTCGATCGTATGGTCAAGGACGCCGAGGCTCATGCCGAGGAGGACAAGAAGCAGAAGGAAGAGGTCGAGGTCCGCAACCAGACCGACAGCCTGTGCTACTCCACCGAGCAGACCCTCAACGAGCTGGGCGACAAGGTTTCCGCTGACGTGAAGTCCAAGGCCGAGGCCGCTATCGCCGACGCCAAGAAGGCGCTCGAGGGCTCTGACGTCGAGGCCATCAAGGCCGCCGGCGAGTCCCTGCAGTCCGTGGCCTATGAGCTGGCCCAGGTTGTCTACGCCGACGCTCAGCAGCAGACCGACGGTGCCGCCGGCGCCCAGCCTGCCGACGATGACGTCGTCGATGCCGACTACGAGGTTGTGGACGACGAGGACAAGTAATCATGTCCGCCCGTAAAGCTCGCACGGAGGCGGCTGCCGCTGGCGCCGCCCCCGTTGACTCTGAGGAGAAGGACGTGAAGATTCCCGTAGAGGCCGTCGACGATACCGAGGCCAACGAGGCCGCGGCCGCCGAGGCTGCCGAGAACCAGGTAGAGGATTCCAACAAGGAGGCGACGATGACCGAGGACGAGATGGTGGAAGCTGCTATCCGCGCCGGTGAGGAAGCCGCCGACAACGACTTTAAGCTCAAGTTCGAGCAGGCCCAAAAGGAGCTCGCCGACGTGCGCAGCGAGCTCGATGCTGCGGCAGAGGCTCAGAAGGCCGCAGAGGACAAGGCAAAGGACGCCACCGAGCGCACCGCCCGTCTGCAGGCCGACTGGGAGAACTTCCGTCGCCGCACCGCCAATGAGCGTATCGCCGAGCGCGAGCGCGCGACCGAGAAGCTTGTCACCGCGCTGTTGCCGGTGATCGACGATATCGAGCGCGCGATTGACCATGCCCGCAGTCAAGAGCTTTCCGACGACTTTAAGCAGTTCGTCGATGGCGTTGACGCGGTACATGCCAAGCTGCTCGACGTGTTCGCGCACGAGGGCGTTGAGCCAATCGACCCCAAGGGCGAGGCGTTCGATCCGCTCGAGCACCAGGCCGTGGGTCGCGTCGAGGACGCGTCGCAGTACGACGAGACCGTCAACGATGTGTACCAGAAGGGCTACCGCATGGCGGATCGCATCCTGCGTTCCGCGATGGTGACGGTGACCTACGGTGGCGAGAAGCGCCCCGCACCGGAGCCCGAAGCGGCGCCCGAGGATGCTACGGCCGATACGGCCGAGAGCACCGAGGAGTAATTGAGAAGGGCCCCGGGGCAACACCCGGGGCCCTTTCTGGCCTAGTGCCATATGAAAGCATGAACCGTCGTCTGCATGGGCGGCGGACGTAACAGGAGAGGAGCTACGATGGCTGCAGGCAAAACCTTCTATGACATCCTGGGCGTATCCAAGAGCGCCTCCGACAAAGAGATCAAGAGCGCGTTTCGCAAGCTCGCGCAAAAATATCACCCCGATGCCGGCGGCGACGAGGCCAAGTTTAAGGAGATCAGCGAGGCCTATGAGACGCTTTCGGACGAGAAGAAGCGCAAAGAGTACGACCAGATGCTCATGTTTGGCGGTATGCCGGGCGCGGGCGGCGCGTATGGCGGCGGCTACGGTGCCGGCGCGGGTGCCAGCGGCTGGGGCGACATCTTCGACAGCATCTTTAGCGGCAACGGCGCCTGGGGCAGCGATTGGGGCTCGGGCTTTGCCGGGGCTGCGGGCGCTGCCGGTGCCGGCGCTGGCCGCAGCCGTGCTCGCAAGGGCGGCGACCTGTCGCTGACCGTCGATGTGACGGCCGAGGACGCGTTTCGCGGTGTGACGCACAAGGTCACCTATCGCATTCCCTCGACAGGTGAGCAGCAGACCATTACGGTCTCGGTGCCTGCGGGTGCGGTCGACGGCGGCAAGCTGCGCTACAAGCGTCGCGGCGAGTATGGCGTTGCGGGTGGCGAGCGCGGCGACCTGGTCGTGACCACGCATGTGGAGGAGCACCCGCTGTTTAAGCGCAAAGGTGCCGACGTGACCATGGAGGTACCGGTCTCGGTCTACGAGGCGGCGCTCGGCTGCACGGTGGACGTGCCGACGCCCGGCGGTGCGACGGTTCGTCTGAAGGTGCCCGCGGGTACCCAGACGGGCAAGAAGTTCCGCTTTAAGGAAATGGGGGCGCCCGACGTTAAGCACCGTGGCCGCACAGGCGCGCTGCTCGTCGAGATCAAGGTGCAGGTCCCCACGAACCTATCCGATGACGAGCGCGATGCCATGACCAAGCTGCGCGAGACCGACACACGCGACTATCGCGAGAAGGTCAACCGTTACAAGGCGACGTACTAGGGCGGTCGCGGCGCACGCCCGCGCCCACGGGCTTATGATGGACGATAACGAGACGGAAAGGGGTCAGGTAGCATGGCCGAGGACAATAGGAACAAACCGCTGTACATGATCAGCGTGGCGGCCGAGCTGACCGGCATGCACCCGCAGACTCTGCGCGTCTACGAGTCCAAAGGCTTGGTGAATCCCCAGCGCTCGGGCGGCAACACGCGTCTGTATTCGCGTGCCGATATCGAGCGCCTGGAGCTCATCAACCAACTGACCGACGAGGGCATCAACCTCGCCGGCGTGGTGCGCATCCTCGATATGAAGGAGCGTGCCGAGGAGCGCGAACGCGAGAACGAGAAGCTCCGCGCCCGCGTACGCCAGCTCGAGGACGAGCTGCACGAGTACAAGATGCAAAAGAAGATCACCGCCCTGGCCCCGCGCGACGGCTCAGTTAACCCCGAGCAAGTCATGCGCAAGCTGCTGGGCGCCGGCGGGGATTTGTAGTTACGCGGTTTTACCAAACCGCGTAACGGGCCGACGCTGCTCGACGTCCAGAGCGACAATTTGTCATTCAAAAGGCAAGGCATGACCAGAAGGTCTATGCCTTGCCTTTTTCATGCCAACTTGTTCGCTCTGGACGTCGCTCGCTGTCCGTCCTCTACCTGCGGCGTTGCCTTGCTCCGGATACGGCAGGGTAGTCATTGGGGACGTTCTTAAATGACTAGTCAAAGGGGACATTCTTGCGGCATTTGGCACTTGGGGACGTTCCTTTTAATATGAGCAGGACATTGTCAAGAGGCAAAATCGGGCCTGGCCCCAACGATATGGGGTCAGGCCCTCTCCCTATATCAGCCCGTCCGCGGCGACCTCGGCGTGTCTTACCGACGCTCGTCTTTGC
>DBFADZ010000026.1:0-12377 GCA_048195375.1 Collinsella sp. | reverse complement strand
CGGATGCCCGCCAGCATGAGGGTGGACAGCGGGTAGTAGATCATGGGCTTGTCGTAGACCGGCAGCAGCTGCTTGGAGGTCACGAGCGTGAGCGGGTACAGGCGCGTGCCGGACCCGCCGGCGAGGATGATGCCTTTCATTAATTACACCTTTCCGTTGTCTTTAGTCGGGATAAGAAAACAAGTTGTTCGGTATTTAAGACAAAGCTTGGCTTTCCTTACGGCGAGCATTCCAATGCAATAAAGGCGCCGGGGGGTAGAACTGCCATAAAAATGCCGTGCATCGCGTTCAAAAATCGATAAGCGTATTAATGCTTTATCAACGTTATCTGACGCAAGGGAATAGCTCTGCTTCAGAAGTGGGCCGCGTAAGTAAACGACCTTCATTCCCGCCTTTTTCACATCATCAATAAACTTGTGATCAACCAAATCCAAGAAGAGATCAGGGTCGTATGAAACAGCTTCGAACACGGAGCGCTTTACAATCATTCCACTGTTGATGCCGCTCAGCTCAGAACAATCCGAAACAGAGTCGATGTCTGGAAAAGGATGGGCCCTAAAACCGTCAAAGGTGCAAGGTGAAAGGACAGAATCGCCACTCAAAACAAGCGGAAGATAAACATCCCAGTCAGGTGAAGAAACGTCAAGGCCATCCAAAGCGGTGAAATAATCTTGATCAACCTCGGTGTCGTCATCGAACAGACAAACCAGATCACCATGGCATCTCTCGATGCCAGCTCGATATGCCGCAGTAAGGCCCTTATTCCCAGCCATATCGACATAGCAAACACCAAGGGTCTCGCAGATTGCTCGGTTACCATACTCCCGAGTGCTATTATCGCAGACGATGATTTCAGGTCTTACGAACGCGTTTAAGGCTGCATTAATTACAGGCACATCATTCACAGTCTGGTTGTAGACAACAACAATAAGGGAAGCAGTACTCATTTAAGAGTCCTCCCCTTCTTGACAAGTTCACAGAGGAGATTAGCTCGCTGAGCAGCAACGATCTTGAGTTTCCTTCGTGATGTCGTTACATTACCGCCGTGCAGTCTATGCTCCAGAAAGACACGGTTATCGAAGACAACCGTTCCAAATTTTTCACAGACCATACCGATCCAATGATCATAATTGACGACACAAGAGGGCATAGGCATGATGAGTCGTTTTGAGCTTGCAGGAAAAGCCATGCAGCAGCCGCTGTATCGTGGTTTAGCGAAATTTCGCAATAAACCACCCCTGATACCGTATTCCTCAAATAGCGGCTTCGAGATAACAGCGCCTTCCCCATTAATATGAACCACATTATGTATCGCTAAGTCAGCACCAGTTTCGTTCAGAAGTCGAAGCATGGCATCCTTTTTGCCAGGTTTCCAAATATCATCCTGGTCGCTAATAAAAATTATGTCCTTGCAGCAGTTCTGAATTGCGTTGTTGAAGTTGCCGACTACGCCAGGCTCCGCATTGCGAACAATCTTAACTCGTCCGTCAGTCTCTGCATATCTGGAAATGAGTGACAAAGTGCCATCTTGTGATTCGTCATAGGAAATAACAAGCTCATCATCCGAAGAGAGTTGAACCAAGATAGAGTCGATCTGCTGTTCAAGGAATCGCTCCCCGTTGTATACAGCCATTGCAACCGATGCAGTTTCAAGCATAGTTACACCCTCTCCCAACTTTGAGAGACTTCGTTCCATTTCTTGATAGCCCGTGCGGGAGACCCAGCGAGTACGGTATTGCTGGGAAACGATTTAGTTACGACGGCATTAGCGCCAACGGTACACCCGTCGCCAATCGTAACGCCCGGCATAACGCATACGCCCTCGCCAATCCAGACATTGTCACCGATGACGGTAGGTTTAGTAGCAAGCTCCCTGTCGTCTGGCGCAACGTAAGGACACGCTGATGTACCGGCGAATTCACCGTGACTAGTATCAGAGATAAATATATTCGAAGCCATCAGCACGTTGTCACCGATTGAAACGGAATCATGCGCGACTATATGCACTCTATCATTGAACTTGCAGTTGCTGCCGATTTTTAGGGCAACGCCCTCTCCGCCAAGGTCAAAGCGACAGCCATAACCGAGCGTCAGGCCATGCCCATAGGAGAAGCGCTTCTTTCCACCTCGTAAGTAAAAAGGCAACCTAATAAGTCTCGCCCCAGGAAAGCGAAGTCTAGTATAGGCAACGTAAATGCAGTTACCGACAAACTCTCCAAGGGAGTATTGGTTAATCAAGGCCGCTCCTAGCCGCAAGAATCTTGCGAATCTTCGCTGCATCGCCCCAGATGGCGGGCGAATCATACGGACGATCGGGATACTTACCGTAACCGAGCTTGATCGAGAAGCCGTTCTCATTAATAAAGTGCTCGATGTAGTCACCAAGGCCGATTGGCACACCGGAGCAGATGTTGATGATGCCATTAACCTCATCCTGCTCGACGACGGCGACGACCTGTCGGCAGAAATCTTCATAAGGAAGGAAATCGTATTTGCATCGACCACTCGTGAACGGGAACTCGTCCTTACCCTCGAGCTCAGCCGCGACGATCTTCGAGAAGATGGAGCACCCGCGCCCGTCGTTAGAAACGAGATAAAACCCACGGAGCCACTGCATCTGGGCACCATGCTGGCGGCAAAGCTCTCCAGTAAGTTGACGGAGGGCGTTCTTCGCAACACCGTAGGGCGTAGTGGGATTGCAGGGGGTGTTCTCGTCAACGACGCCCTCATGGTAACCGACCTCGTGCATAGAGCCCATGACAGCGATGCGCTTGACGCCCGCCTCGAGCGCCGCCTTGATAAATAGATAGTGCTTAGAGAGGTCATCCAAGTGCGAAATGTCGTTATGTGAGAAGCCGTTGCGCCAAGCAAGGTGCAGCAGTACATCCGGGCTCTCATTGGACTGGAAATTGTAGGGGAACACATCGCCAACGTGCTCCACAAGATTATCGTGCTTCAGCCCACACGAACATAGACCCATGGCCATGACCTTGTGTCCAGCATCCAGGAGATGAGAGACGACTCCCTTGCCGATGTAACCGTCGGCACCGGTGACCATAATCCTCATAAGTTGCCTTTCTCGTAGCCTTCATAGGCTGGCTCGCTACCCAGCAGAGCCTTTACGAAGGTTTCAATGGAATAGCCGCGATACACTTCATCGGGAAGCACCCGATAAGGCGTCGTAAAGAATTGAGAGGGGACGCTGCCCTTCCCACTCCACACAGCGACATCGCCTTTACTCGCGAAATCGTAGAGAGCCGCATCAGGATTGGCAGTAATCAGCTTCCTATGCGCTCCGATGGCCTCGAGCGTGCGCATGGTAAGACCACGCTGTCCAGCCTGGGGAGAATCGACAATTGCTTTGGAACGCGCATAAATCTCAACTATCTTTTCAGTCGAGAGCGATTCAAAGCTGAACTCAACACCCCGATAGGCAGGGTTTGTAAGACGCCGCAACGAGGCCGCCGACTTCGACGGCATAAAGAAGTAACGAAACACCCGCAGGCCCTGCGATTCTAGGTTGTCGCAGATAGAGCTAACCGCCTCAAATTTGCTCGGCTGGTGCACGCTCCCTATGAAGCAAGCGTCATACATGAACCCACCGTCGGGAACAAGAGGCAGGCCATCGTATGCCCCAGAGAAGAAAAGAGGACGAAACTTCAGACCGTAACGTTCGCAGTCGGACGGCTCAAAAGAATAAACATCGTCAAATAGATCCCGGCAGGCACCGAAACGCTCGCAATTGTTGAAAGCATCCCAAAGGTACGAAACAAAACGAGCATTGCTTGATGACCTGATGGATGAAAACTGATCACGTGTGAAACAAAAAGACATGCCACCCATGAAGATCAGCAAATCATAATCACCTGTCGCGACCTTCTTCTTAAGGGATTCGGCATACTTAGCAATCTGCCCGTCGACAAGTCTATAGCTGATCTTCGCAAAGGATCTGAAGGAGACAGACTCGCTTGGACGGTCATCAACACATACAACGCTATGACCTTGGCGAGAGAGCTCATCACGCACCCGATCACGATACCCGAAGAAAGTCGGAGCCATAAGCAAAATGCGATAACCCATCTAGCGCCCCGTTCTCTCTTTGCCGAACATGGCGCCAAAGGTGCCCGCGAAGCACTTCCAGTCCATACGGAAGCAACGGTTCTGCACATAACGAAGTTCGATCTTCTGACGCAAGCCACTCTCAAATGTCGCCTCGTTGCGATCAGTTGCCTGCCAAAGACCGGTAATGCCAGGCTGAACAGAAAGCAACTCAGCTTTTTCTACATCCGTAAAATGCTGCTCGAGCTCATCCCGTGTAATGGGGCGAGGCCCAATAACAGACAAGTCTCCGTTCAAGACATTGATAAACTGAGGCATCTCGTCGATAGAGCATTTACGAATGAACTGACCAATCTTGGTAATACGAGGGTCATCGTCAACTTTGCGTTCGACTTCCCACTGATGAAGCTGCTCAGGACTCAAATACTTCTGCACATCGCCAGCATCTGCGACCATGCTGCGAAGCTTAAAAATCCTGATTGTCTTTCCGCCCTTGCCGACGCGCTCTTGCGTATACATGGGGCTGCCGGGCGATTCGAGGCTAATGAGCGCGCACACAATGGCGATAGGGATAAGCAGCAGTACGCTCATCAAAAGACTGAACACCAGATCAAACAGCCTCTTAATAAAGCGGTATCCAAGCGTACCGCTCGGCTTAATCTCTTTAATACCAAGTGCGCCCCCCACGGATACGCAGCTCTCTGTTTCTTTTTTAGCAGCCACAGTCAAACTTACGTCCCCGTTCCCCAAGGACCCCCCAATCGGTAAATTCAAAAATGCGAACGAATAGCTGGCGCAACGTCTCCCTTACGTTTTGATGGGAACATCAAGCGGCAGCAGCTCCCTAAATGCGGAGCCGCCTTCGCCTACGTCCACCAGGCACCAGCGCTTGCGACGGTCGATCTTTTGCACACGGGCCTCTTGCCCCACCAAGGGACCCTGCTCTATGTGCAACACGCCGTCTTCTATGCGCGCAACGCTGTTGCGCACCACGCCGTCGTCGTCTAGCACGCTGCGGTACCAATCCTGTGCATCGTCCGGCATGGGCATATACGCCCGCTCCTTACTGCCGGCGATGCGACAGCCAAAGCTCAACTGGGCCAAAGCCCTATCGAGCGCGGCGGCATCGTGCGTGGCGACGAAGAAATATTCCTTGTACATAGGTTTGGTTTGGAGCGACCAGGCACCATCCCGCTTAAACCAGAACTCCTTTTGCATTACAAAAGCGTCATGCATAAGGTTGTGCGGGATAATGCGGCGGACCTTTTCGCAGATCTCGCGCTCTTTTCCGTTGGGGGCGTGGACCAGATACCAGCGGACGCGACCGTGTTGGCTGTTGGTGGTGACGCCATTAAAAGCGCCCGGCAGCTGCTCTTGGCGCCGTGCCGTCTGTTCCATGTTCTCGCCCCCCTCTTTTGGCTTTGCGATGCACGCAAATGCAGGGGCGTTTAGAACAGGCTTCTCGCTCGCAGCTAGGCGCAGTCGCAAAAGTACAGATTTTTGTATCTTTCGATAGACGACATTATACGAGCAATTAATCAGCGTTTGCCCAGATTACGCAAAATGTACTGCTAGTAGGTACATCTCCATACCCCTCTACAAAAACCTGTACCTTTTTGTGCAACAAAAAAAGCCGCTCAACCAGCGGCTTTTCTTATTTTGGTAAGAAAAAGGGCGACCGCCCTTTGTGGACGGTCGCCTTTGTTAATTGTTGTGAAGTTTGCCTTAGGCGCGGGTCTTGATCTCCTCGATCACCTTGGCCACAAACTCGTCAATGCTCATCTGAACGGTCTCGTTGGAGCGATCGCGGACGGAGATGTTGCCGGCCTCGACCTCCTTCTCGCCCAAGATAAGCATGTAGGGCACGCGGTCGATGCTGCGGGCCTCGCGGATCTTGTAGCCGATCTTCTCGTCGCGATCGTCGCAGACCACGCGAATGCCGGCTTCCTCCAGCTTGTCGCATACCTCGTGCGCGTAGTCGCGGCTCTTCTCAGAGACGGGAAGCGCCTTGACCTGCACGGGGGCCAGCCAGGTGGGGAACTTGCCCGCAAAGTGCTCGATCAGAATACCGATGAAGCGCTCGATGGAGCCAAAGCACACGCGATGCAGCATGATGGGGCGCTTCTTGGTGCCGTCGGCGTCCACGTACTCCAGGTCAAAGTTAAGCGGCATCTGGAAGTCGAGCTGGACGGTGCCGCATTGCCAGGTACGGCCGAGCGAGTCCTCCAGGTGGAAGTCAATCTTGGGGCCGTAGAAGGCGCCGTCGCCCTCGTTGACCTCGTAATCCATGTGCAGCTGCTCCAGAGCGGTGCGCAGGCCCTCCTCGGCGCGAGCCCAGTCCTCGTCCGAACCCATGGAGTCCTCGGGGCGGGTGGAAAGCTCAACGTGATACTTAAAGCCAAACTTCTGGTACACGGAGTCGATGAGGTTGACCACGCCCACGATCTCGTCGGTCAGCTGGTCGGGACGCACAAACAGGTGGGCGTCGTCCTGGTTAAAGCAGCGCACGCGGAACAGGCCGTGCAGGGCGCCGCGCAGCTCGTGGCGGTGTACCAGGCCAATCTCGCCGGCGCGAATGGGCAGCTCGCGGTAGGAGTGCGGCTTGGAGGCGTACACCAGCACGCCGCCCGGGCAGTTCATGGGCTTAATGCAGTACTCTTCGTCGTCGATGACGGTGGAGTACATGTTGTCCTTGTAGTGGTCCCAGTGACCCGAGGTCTTCCACAGCTGCTTGTTCATGATGAGCGGCGTGGAGATCTCCACGTAGCCGGCCTTGTGGTGGATCTCGCGCCAGTAATCCAGCAGCGTGTTCTTAAGGATCATGCCGTTGGGCAGGAAGAACGGGAAGCCAGGGGCCTCGTCGCGCATCATAAAGAGATCCATCTCGCGGCCGATCTTGCGGTGGTCGCGCTTCTTGGCCTCCTCCAGCATGTGCATATGCTCGTCGAGCTCTTCCTTGGTGGCAAAGGCGACGCCGTTGATGCGGGTGAGCATTTTGTTGTCCTTGTCGCCCTTCCAGTAGGCGCCCGAGACGCCGGTGAGCTTAAAGGCCTTCAGCGCCTTGGTGTAGCAGATGTGGGGGCCGACGCACATGTCGATGTAGTCGCCCTGCTGGTAGAAGGTGATGCGGGCGTCGTCGTCCAGGTCGCCGATATGCTCGACCTTGTACTTCTCGCCGCGCTCCTCCATAAGGGCGATGGCCTCGGCGCGGGGCTTCTCAAAGACAGTGAACTTGAGGTTCTCCTTGACGATCTTTTTCATCTCGGCCTCGATCGCGGGGAAGTCGTCCTCGCTGATCTTGACGCCCTCGGGCAGGTCGACGTCGTAGTAGAAGCCGTTGTCGGTCGCGGGGCCGTAGGCAAAGTCGGCCTGGGGGTACAGGCGCTTGATGGCCTGCGCCATGATGTGCGCGGCGGAGTGGCGGATGACGTGCGTGACCTCGTCCTGCGGGAGCTCGGCCACCGAACCGTCATTGTAGAGTGCCTTCATGGGTATGTTTTCTCCTCTCGGATGCCTGATGCAAGTGCGTGCGATGCGCTCGGCGTTTTTGACTTGCATCATTATAGGCAGGTTGCCTTGGTATACAAGCGCCCGCCGCACCTTAATGGCACGGCGGGCGATTTTCTACGCATGCTTCATCGTGTGGGGGCGGAGCTGTGGGGCGCGCGTGCGGCTTACGCGTGACGCGCGGGGCCCGTGGGCTGCACGTGATGCGCGGCGCCCATAGCTTACGACCGGTCCGGCGATGGATGCGTTACTGGATGCGAGTTCGGCAGTAGGGGCAGACCTTCCAGTGCGCGTCGAGCGGGCGATGGCAGCTGGGGCACACGTTGCGAACCTGGGTGTCGCACACCGGGCAGACGACAAAGTCTTTCTCGATGGGGGCGCCGCACTGCGGGCAGGTGCCGTACTGGGCAAGCTGGCGCTCGCGCAGGGCCATGTCCAGCTCCTGCTCCTCGCGGTCGGCCGCGTAGGAGTGCGGGCGCAGGACCAGGTAGGCGATGAGGCCCACAAACGGGATAAGGGCGATGATGCCCCATGCCACGTAGGCGCTGGCGCCGCGGCGGCGAGCGTCGATGAACACATAGACGACCGACAGCACATACAGGGCAATGATAAAGCCAACGAAGGCATAGACGACGCCCATAAGCTGCGGCGACATGAGCTCGGAGATGTACTTGGACATTACGGGTACCTTTCGGAATATTAACAGTCCGGTCAAGTTTACCACGGGGTTTGTTTATATGGGACTTCGGTTGGGTACGGGGCTGGTGCGGACACAAACATCTCAATCTGTAACAGGTGGGAGCGGGATTCGGGTCTAGATGTTACAGATCGAGACGAACGGTTGCCGTAGCTGTCGGCAGACGAGGTTGTCGACGTTGCCGGGTCTCCCCTCGCCTGCCGTTGGCGGGTGTTGCGGGGCTGTTCGCCGCTTTGCCGCCGCGCCGGGGGCGCACAGACCGTAGGATGGTTTTATTGACGGCCTGTCAACTTGTCTGGGAGGCACCGTGGCAGAAACGTTTGATATCGCAATTGTGGGCGCGGGCATTACCGGGTGCGCCATCGCGCGGCAGCTCGCGCGATTTGACCTGTCCACTTGCGTGGTCGAGGCAGCAAACGATATCGCGCTGGGGGCTTCGAAGGCCAACGGCGGTCTGGTGCACGCAGGCTACGATCCGGCGCCGGGCACGGTAAAAGCGCAGGTCAACGCACGTGGTTGCGAGCTGTATGGCACGTGGGCCCAGGAGCTAGGCTTTTTGTTCCGCCGCACCGGGTCGATGGTGCTGGGGTTTAACGACGAAGACCGCGCGCACCTGGAGAAGCTGCGCCAGAATGGCCTTGCCAACGGCGTGCCCGAGCTGTCGATTATCGGCCCCGAGCGGATCCACGAGTTGGAGCCGCGCGCGAGTGCCCAGGCCACGTGCGCGCTGTGGTGCCCTTCGACCGGTTACGTTGACCCATTTGAAGTAGCCATCGCTGCGCTGGAGAATGCGGTCGCCAATGGCGTGACGTTTATGCGGTCTGCGCCAGTGGAGGCAATTGATGTTGCCGGCTCGGATGACGGAGCCGCACGCTTTACGCTGGCGACGCCCGCCGGCGACGTGCGCTGTCGCTATTTGATCAACGCCGCGGGCAACGGAGCCGCGGACATCTCGCATATGGCCGGCGCCGAGGAGTTTCAGATGGTCTGGCGCCAGGGCAACATCGTGGTGCTGGACAAGGAACCGCGTGCGCTCATGCCGCTCTACCCCGTTCCCACGCCGGTTTCCAAGGGCGTTATCGTGACGGGGACCGTGCACGGCAACACCGTGATTACCGCGACCGCCGCCGTGCGCGAGCCGGGCGACACGCAGACCTATACGGGCGATGTCAACGCGCTCCTGACCGGTGCGCGCAAGCTGGTGCCCGATCTGGACACGCGCCGCGTGGTGCGCGCATTTGCCGGCGGTCGTCCGGTCATTCAGGGTACGAACGACTTCTTTATTGGGCAGTCAGCCGTGGTACCGGGGCTGTTCCAAGCAGCGGGTATTCAGTCGCCGGGCGTGGCGAGTGCGCCGGCCATTGCCGAGCGCGTGGAGCAGATACTGCGCGACGCCGGCGTGGCCCTGCGCGAACGGGACGATTAGGACCCAATTCGCCGTGCGCCGGACGACTTTGACCGCACACCGCTTGCGCGCAAGGAAGAGCTCATTGAGTCCAATCCCGCGTGGGGGCAGATCATCTGCCGCTGCGAGACGGTGCCCGAGGCCGAGATTGTGGCCGCGATTCGGCGCCGTCCGGGCGCGGTTTCGGTCGAGGGTGTCAAGCGCCGCTGCCGTGCCGGCATGGGTCGGTGCCAGAGCGGTTTTTGCCAGAGCCGCTTGGTGGCAATCCTGGCGCGCGAGTTGGGCTGCGACCCCAGCGAGGTGCTGCTAGAGGATGCCGGATCATGGCTGGTCGAGGGACCGCTGAAGGGGGTGCGCTAGGATGGCGGAATTCGGATCGAACGCAATTGATAGCGGCGCCGTTGAGGCTGTGGCAACGCAGGCCTTCGACGTGGTCGTTATCGGCGGCGGCCCCGCCGGCATGGCGGCCGCACTTGCCGCGCAAAAGGCCGGCGCGCGCGTGGCTATCGTTGAACGTGAACAGCATCTGGGCGGAATACTCCGCCAGTGTATTCACCCGGGTTTTGGCCTGTCGCACTTTAAGCAGGAGCTCACCGGCCCCGAGTACGCGCAACGCTTTATCGACCAGGTGCGCGCGACCGACATTGCGTTGTTCTTGGACAGCATGGTGCTTGGAATCGATTCGTGCGAGGGCGCGAGCGCAGGCGACCCGGGCACGGGCGAGGCCGTGGGAACCGCCGCAGTCCATACCGTCACGCTCATGAGCCGTGCCGGCATGCTACAGCTCACCGGACGCGCGGTCATCCTTGCTATGGGCTGCCGCGAGCGCACCCGCAGCGAGATCAAGATTCCCGGTAGCCGTCCCGCCGGCGTGTTTACGGCCGGCTTGGCACAGCGATACATCAATATCGAGAACCTCAAACCCGGCTCGCGCGCCGTCATTTTGGGCTCGGGCGACATCGGGCTGATCATGGCGCGCCGCTGCACGCTCGAGGGGATTTCGGTCGAGGGCGTGTACGAACTCATGCCGTACGCCAACGGCCTGCGCCGTAATGTGAAAAACTGTCTGGACGACTTTGGCATTCCGCTGTATCTGTCCACCACCGTCACGCGTGTAATCGGTCACGATCGCGTGGAGGCCGTCGAAGTGAGCCGGGTCGACGAGCATCTTGCACCCATTCCGGGGACCGAGCGCGTTGTTCCGTGCGACACGCTACTGCTTTCGGTGGGTCTGATTCCCGAGAACGAGCTTTCGGTTGCCGCGGGCGTGGAGCTTGACCCGCGCACGCGCGGCGCCGTGGTGGACCAGAGCCTGCAAACGGGCGTGCCGGGCATCTTTGCCTGCGGCAACGTGCTACACGTACACGACCTGGCCGACAACGTGACGACCGAGTCCGAGCGTGCCGGTACGGCCGCGGCGGCGTACGCGCTGGGCTGTGACGCTGGGGCCGATGCGGGCGCTGCGGACCCGGGCTGTCAGCTTACGGTCACCCCCGCCGGTATCGCGGGCTACGCGCTGCCGGGACGCATTACGGCTGTGGCGCTCACCAAACTCAACTTCCGTGTACGCCGACCGGTCGATGCCGCCCGTGTACGTATCCTGGCAGGCGACGAGGAACTGTTTGCAGGCAAAGTCCGCCCGTTTAAACCGAGCGTCATGGAAAGCTTCCCGCTACCGGCAAAGGTGATTCAGCGCGCAATCGACCTGGGTGTTAGCGAAATTGTCCTGTCCGTCGATCCCATTGGGGAGGCATAAGGCCATGAGCATAAACGCAATCGAAACGCTGCAGTTCAACTGCACCACCTGCCCATCCGAGTGTTTCCTGACCGTGAAGGTGGAGCACGACGCAGACGGCGCCGTGGTAGAGGTGCGCTCCGTGACCGGCAACAACTGCCCACGTGGCGATAAGTTCGCGCATCAGGAGCTCACCTGCCCCATGCGCGTGCTCACCACCACCGTAGCCGTATCCGGCGGCGACGAGGCGCTGCTGCCCGTGCGCACGGCCGAAGCCATCCCGCTGGCACTCCACGCCCAGGCGATGGACCTCATCCGCGGCCTAGAGGTCAAAGCCCCCATCCGCATGGGCGACGTCGTGCTGGAGAACCTCCTCAACACCAACATCGACCTAATCGCCAGCATGGACATCGAACCAACCTAAGCAGCTCATTTGGGACGCGGCCCTTTTAGCTACCCCGCCATCCACCCCGCCCCTCCTCAATTGCGATGAAATAGTTCCTGATTTCCGCCAAAACCCCGGCATCCAGGAACTATTCCACCGCAACTATCCTTGGAATCGGCATTTAGTCTGTGCCTACTTTAGTGCCATTTCAAAACTATGCCGGATTACGGGGCCGATTCGGAAACCCCCATCCATACCGGCAGTTTTCGATTTTTGATAAGCAGTCTACCTGCGGTTTTAATTTCGCGATTTTTTCCATGGTCAAGTAATACAGATCCAGCCCCGTAATCCGCCATGCTTTTGGAACCAGCCCATTTGGACGGGCCTCTTATGACTCCTTTTGCCTGCACGCTTGCTAGTCTGACCATGCCAAGGGGTGTCCCAAAGCGCCGGCAGAGACGATATGAGCAGGACATAAAAACATTGAGAGCCCCTGCTGCATGAAAGACCGCGGATTAGGCCGACAATGGTGAGTGTCTAATCCAACCGTGGCGGCCACGCCGCATTCATGGAAGGGGCTCCCATGCTC
>DBFADZ010000025.1:0-181166 GCA_048195375.1 Collinsella sp. | reverse complement strand
GGATGGAAGAGAAGTTACCATTCCTGCGGCGAAATCCCCCTACTATGACATGTTTCTGAACCTTAAGACGCTTCGCGACAGCTGCTATAGGTGCCCCTATGCGGGGAGATTCCGCGCTGGCGATCTTACCATCGGCGATTTTTGGGGCGTTGAAATCAACAGACCTGACGTTCTAAATGATTCGACAAAGTTTAGTCAGACAAAGGGCATTTCTTGTCTTCTGGTAAACAATTCTCACGGTAAAGACTTCATTGATTCGTGCGATTCGCTTGATTTGTATCCTGTAGATTTTGACGATATCGCTAGGGGTAATGACCAGCTTCGCCATCCCAGCAATCTTCCCAGCGACAGAGGGCTGTATATTGAGGCTTTTGCGAAGGGCGGCTGGAGGTCAGTTCGCAAATTGTATTTGAGGCGCGAGCGAGGACTTAAATATCATTCAAAGAGGATTCTCAGAGCATTGCTCCCCGCCTCTTTTATTTCTTTTGCAAAAAGCTTTAGGTCTCGGTGATTGGCCTCTTAGCAGCTTTGCTTTTCATTATTGCTGTTGATGTAATTTGGTTGATGTTCCATGAATGCCATTTGCACTTTAATCTAACAATTGAGTTTGCTTTAATTTGCGCTCACTAAATTGTCGAAATATAATACGCCGCGATTGTGAACTGCGTCCCAAATCTTGGACGCCCTAAATAGCGACTAGAAAGCCTCCCATTTCTCATGTCCAAGAAATGGGAGGCAGTTCATTGAGTCGTGATGGGTCATATCCTGTGTGTATCACTCAGCAAATATGTCTAGCTAAAATGAAATGACTATCTCATTTCAAAAGTAAATAGTGTCTCTATTGTTCCCCCGTTTGACCAAGTTTGAATATTTGCTCCATCTCTTGCCGTTGCAAGCCTTACGTTTAAGTACTCATTTGCTCCAACTAGTTTTACGGTGAATCCATTTTTTTGTTTTGATAGCATCCAATGCTGACGATTTGAACCGGTATATGTTGCCTGCGAAACATTTGCGCCGTCCTTGACGGCTTCTGCGGTTAACGCCTTTTTGGAGTGCACAAAAATAAATGCGTATGATCCGTCTCCCTGTCTTCTGAGGTCAACTGATTGATTTGGGGAGTTGTAGTCAGTCCATATTTGAGCATTTGCAAAGTCATGTTGGGATGCCAAGCGAATGTCGATTGTTTTTCTCGTGTCAAGTTTGGTTTTTATGGCGTACCGACCGTTTGGAAGTGCATCGAGTTCAGTTGGAACAAGATTAAACATTGTTTCTGCCACACCGCCATTTGACCAAGTTTGAATATTTGTGCCGTTTCTCGTTTCGGCTCTTCTAACATTTAGCCACTGGTTTCCTGCTTTATTTTTTATCGTATATCCTGCCCCAATTCGTTCAACAGTCCATTTCTGCAGGTCGGAACCATCTATACTCGACTGACTAACATTTGATCCATCACGATTTGATTCAGCAGACAGCGCTTTTCCTGAATGAACGAACGTAATTAGATAGGTGCCGTCATTTTGGAATTGGAGGTAGACCTTTTGTTGTCTGCCGCCGTGATCTTGCCAGAGTTGTACATTCGCCCCATCGGTCTTCGACTCCATGCGTACATCGAGGGCCTTTGATTGATCGAGAGACGAGTATATGGAATACATTCCGTTGGGTAAAACCTGTGTAGCGGCTGGTTCGATTTGTAAGAATTTTACCGTGAATTTGAATGTTGCAATCCAAGTAGTGCTGGTTTGTGTGGTGACTATTGATGCCGATTTTAGCTTTGCTTGTTCAATTTCGGTCTTCCACTCCCTCTGGTTCATCGCATGCGCAACAATTCCGTTCTGAATCCCCGAAATACTCGGCGGGAAGGACTGGTTGTCGGCAGTAATGGAAAAGCTCTCTTCCCTGGCGTCAAGGTGCTGCTGAATTCGGTCGGCATACTTCTCGGCCCATTCATCGGCCTTTCCATTTCGCACAAAGTAATTGTTGGATAGGTCGGTCGAGCGGTAGGCGTAGCCGTCCTTCTGGCAGTTTGCCGTGTGGTCGGAGCGGGCGATTGCCATGAGCTCGTCGGTCAGGCCAAAGTACAGATGGCGCTGGTCCAGGTCCCCGTACCAGTTGTCGCTGGTGTCGTCCCAGGTTAGGTCCATCTGGCACCATTTGCCGTCGATCTTTACGGCGTTCCAGGTGTGGCCGTTGCCGGTGATGCGGCCGTTGGCGATGCCCGCGGCGTCAAGGAGCTTGGAGTAGATGCGCTGGTAGCTCTCGCAGGTGCCCTGGTGGCGCGTGAGACCGCTTTCGGCCGAGCACCAGTTGAGGCTGTGGTCGTACTCCAGCTGGTCGAGCGTCCAGTCGTGGAGCCACAGCGCCATGTCGTATTCCGAGCTGTTTGTCTCTTGCCTGCACAGGTCCACGGCGTTGTTGACGATCTGCGTGACGCTCGGGCGGGCGGCGTCGTTTACGGTTACCTCCGCCGTGGTACGCAGGTAGTAGATCCCCTTGTCGTTTTGGGGGTCGTTTCTGTCGTTGTCCATAAAGTAGAAGTAGATGCGGTACGTGCCCGATGCCGTGAAGTCAAAGGTAAAGTCGTGGCCCGCGGTGCCCAGGCTGTAGTAGCTGGCCCATGCCGGGCGTGACGGGTCGCAGACGCTTTCCTGGCTGCCGCCGTCCCAATAGGCGGGCACGTCCATGCGCGCCTTGGCCTGGGACGAGCCGTTGGCCTGGGTTACGTGGAAGGTCGTCGCAGTGCCCGCGGGGGCGTCGTTCCACGAGACGGTGAAGGTGACGCCGTTTTGGGTTGCCGTGGCGGAGTGGGCGTAGCCGGTTTGTGACGTGGTGGAGATGGCCTCGGGCGTGCCGGTGGTTTGGGCGCGGAGAGATGGGGTGGGGGTGCCGGTTGCGGCGGGGGTGCCGTCAGCGCTTTCCGTGTTGACGGCGCTGGTGCCGGTGGGCGTTGCGGTGCTGTCCTCTACGGTATCTGCTGTCGCATTTGCGTTGGTGCCGTCTTCGGCCTTGCCTGTGTTGCTGCTCGTGGCGTCGGCTTGCGCCTGCTGCTCTGCGGTTGCCTGAGGCTGGATGGCTTCCGCGATGGCTGCCATGGGCATCGTCGCGCTGACCATGGACGTGCACGCGAGCGCGCAGAGCAGGTAGTAAAGGGGTCGTTTCATAGCGGAGCCTCTCGGTGAGCAGCCAATAGGGTCCGAAGGCAGCTCCAGGCCAGCACTCCGCACATATTTTGTTGGGACTTATTTTACGGGAATAACAGTCAACATCAGTGAACTTCCTGGGGAAGGTTGGGGAGGGGTTGGTCCTCGGCCTCGCTGTGCGTAGATGTCTTCGCCATCGACGATGTGTCCGTCGGCGAGGAGTGCGAAGCGGCCATACTGATCAATGCCAATCCACCCGTCTGCGCATCCAAACTCCTGGATTATGCACATCGGGATTTTCACGGTGTTGTCGGCGATATTGTTTTCGCGGACCGTGTACATGCATTAGATGGGGAGGCGCTTGTATCCGTAGGGGCGCACCAGCATTTTCGATGCGATCGCCGTCAAGACAATTGAGTGTGCATCAAGGCGCTGTTAACTGCATGAGCTGATTTCTTATAACCTGTTTAAGCAAAGCAAGAATGGGGAATAAAAATCACCGCCCATCGCGAGTTGGCGATGGGGTACGCTACTGCTGTCAATATCGCAAACGACGAAATTCCGACGTTCGCAACATTGACACCAGCGTTGCCTGCTGCTAGCTGGATAAGAGCCTCGATGGTCATAAGTACCAATTCCTCGCTTTCGTCTAGTATGCCATAGGCAAGCATTGTTTTAGGTGGCCGCGAAAGCGTTGGTTGCACTTGCTGCGCCTTTGATTAGCCTGTCCGGGGAGGGTTAGCCGCCGCTTGTTGATCCGGACAGGTTGATTTATTTGGGGGTATTTTGGCCGAGTTCGATATCGCTCGTATTCCTCGATATAGTTCCAAAAGTTCATATGCCCATTTCGATCATAGGGCCTCTTTTGCCGAAGTTCAGGCCAAGATTTTAGATTCAGAGTACGTTTCTCATCATGCGTTCTACCCTCTAATTTCCAACGAGATCATTACTGTTCGGTATCGTGGAGGTAAGCGAAGCTGCAAAGTTCGCAATATCGCTTATGCCTCGCATTTCGATCACCGCGTCTTCCAGTACTACTCTTATCTGTGGTCGGACTTATATAACAAGAAGGCTATTGCCGAGGAGTTTAATGAGGTTGCCGTAGCGTACCGCTCTTCGCTTTCATCAGACAGCGCCGTAACTGCTGGCAGCAATATTTCCTCAGCTAAAAAGGCATTCGACTATATACGTGAGCAAGATTCGGCTTTTGTGCTTACGGGTGATTTCGAGAGCTTCTTCGACAACCTAAATCATGCCCATCTAATAGCGTCGTTGCGTTCGTTGTTTCCCAGTGGACGCTTGCCGGACGATCACTATCAAGTTATTAAAAATATCCTTCGCTATTCGTGCTGGCCTATTGCTGATTTGGCTGCTCGACATGAATTGCCATGGCCAGCAATCGATCCTACTCAGGAGAAAATGATCAGCGAAGCGGCTATCGATCTTCGGTTCAAGTCTATTCGTGAACTTAATAAGCTAGATGTTATCTTGCCAAAGTCTGAATTTCTTGCAAACAAGAGCAATATTATTACCAGGCCTTGGGTACGGGATGGCTCTGCGCTGGGCATTCCTCAGGGTCTTGCCGCAAGCGGAGTGCTCGCTAACATTTATATGGCCGATATCGATATGAAAGTCAGACTTGCCGTTGAACGGGTTGGTGGCTTGTATCTTCGTTATTGCGATGACTTTATTATTGCCGTTCCAAAGTCTGGCTTTGATGCACTTGTAGAGGCCATCAATCTAATGGCCGATGTTGATTCCGTTAAACTTCAGCCCGAGAAAACCAAGGCATTTCGGGTTGATAGCAGCGGGGTTGCTCAGCTTGATTTTGAAAGCGTTCGTACGGGTAATGTCCTTTCGTACTCCGGTGCACATCTCGCACAGAAAGTCAGCTTCTTGGGGTTTGACTTTGACGGGCGCGTTGTAAGACTTCGACAGTCTACGGTTGGAAGGTACCACAAACGCCTCCGTGAGGCGGCCACTGCGATTGCGCGTTCTGATCAGGGGGAGGGAAGGCACGCATCAAAAAAGCGAGTCTCCGCTCTGTATCAACATTATTCACCGCTCGGTATTAAGGGAAGAAGGTTATGCCCCTCGGGTGATGCTGACCCTTCTGCATTTTCTCGCTATGGGAACTTTCTTTCCTACGTGGCGAGAGCCCAAAAGGCGTTTCCAAATGATCCGATTGCCCCTCATGAGGCTAAGATTTACAGGAAGATAAAGCGCCTGAGTACTCCTTAGACGATAGTTATAACGCCAGATCATTCATAGTCAGAAATACTTAGTCGATATCGGCCAATTCCAATCATCAGGTAATAACGATGTGTCTTCTTCCCGTCGCGACACGATGTCTCTGGAGCTCGTGCCCATAACATCAGATTGATATGACAAGAGACGCTTCGTGTATCCAGTCACCAATGCTGACGCCGCCATTTTTTATACGAGCATTAGTTATCATCTAGAGAGATTTTTTGGCATGCTTGTTGTATTTCCTCATCGCCTTTTTGTAAGCCTTTGGATGATTGAGATAATAAGTTGCTTTAGCTTTTATTTTCTCTTGATCGGGCTCGTAAGGTAATACTGCTCCGCATCGAGAGCAAAACCAGTTCGGCGTTCCGAACGGCGTGTAAAAGAGCGAATTAACTTGAAAGCTATTATCGCGACGAGGTATTAAATCCATATGTGGGCGGTAGCTCTGTGCTAACTTTCGGTGTCGTTTTTTGCGGCTTTCAATAAATTCGTTGATATCGAATTTAACGCCAAAATGTAAGATTGCGATTATTGCAAGAGCGAGTATTACAACGAGAAAGAATGCCACTCCGCATTTCTCTATCAGTAATTTTGAAACAGAGTCGCTCATTTCTTACTCCTTTTGTTACGCAGATTGCGTCGAAAATGTTGGTGCTAGGGTGGCACCCTAGCACAGTTTAACGAAAGAAGGGTCTTCGTCCTGGAATCTGAAATCACCACAGCAACAGGTTCAAGGAAAGGATGAAGACCGCTACGGAAACCTTACCAGGTCTGACGCCGGACATGCTCGCCATGCCCCGGTTCGAAGACAGCGCCATCGATATGCAGGAGTTGCTGCGCAGGTTCGCCGATTAGGTCGTGAACGCCGTGTTGGACGCCGAGACCGACCGAGTGTGCAGCGTCGGAGCGAACAATCGCGACGGCTACTGCGAGCGCAGCCTCGCCACCTGCGTCAGCACGCTGACGCCGCACATCCCGAAGCTGCGTTCCGACAGCTTCTTCCCGGAGGACGTGATCGAGCGATGCCAGTTCGTCGGCTGTGCCCTCGTGCCCGCCGTGGTCGAGATGTATGCCGCGGGCACGAGCACCCGCAAGGCGCAGAGGGTGGCCGAGAAGATGGGCGTATCGAGGCTCTCCATGGACCAGGTGTGCGCAATCGCCTCGTGCCTGAACGCCGATATTGAGGAACGATCCGACGATATGGCTACACTTCTTTTGAGTAACTACTCTATGCGTTGTTTAAAGAGGGCTTTGCAAGATAATTTGGCCCTTGTCGTCCGCGGCACTTCGCTTGTGCCTGGCTTTTAAAATGGAATATCGTCTTCGATGTCCTCTAGATGGGAAATCAGATTCGCCATGATGGCCTCTCTTTTTCTGGGGCTCGCATTATCGAGTAGGTTTACAAAGTCAGAGATGGTGTTGATTGATATAGACCCTGGTTTTGTTTCGACTGCTCCATTGATTAGAATGTCAGTTAGATATTTGACATTTGCAAGTGAACTGTCTAATAAATGTGATTCAAGCAAATTATGCAGACGCGTGCGAATTGTGTCTGCATCCAGCTCAAAAGTTGATAAATGACTTTTGTAGACAGTATGTTGGCTTATTTCATTAATAAAATTGCGAAAGGCCTGCTTTTCCTTTGTTGTGAAAAACGGTGATTCGCGTTCATCTTCGCGCTCATCTGGGAGATCAAAAGCGTCAAGATACCTTGTGTATTCGCTATCAATAAGATCGTCTTTATGTCTTAGAAAAATCGGCTTTATGTAGTCACTGATGTCGTCATCCTTTAATATCCATTCGACTTGCTGGTTTTCTAAGGCGACCGAAAGGATACGGAGCTCTTGTTGATCTGTGGTCACGTGGGGGCTGGAACTTAGTTTTGAAATAATCGAATGCGTCTCAGCGAAGGAAAGCGAATTTGCCAGCGCTTCTATTAGATCATTAACGTCAGCGTCAGTGGCGTTCTTCGTATCGACATCGCTGGTGTCCGGTGTGATCTCGAATTTCTCTTCATCTTTAGGGCGATTATTAAGTTTGATTACATTTTTCAAGTCGCCTTCGACCGTGATGTTGTTCCGATCCTTGAAATACTCGGTCATTCTTTTGTCGTCGGTGCAAATTATCACACGTGTTTCATTTGAACACTGCTCGAGAAAATGGTCGATTGATGCGACAATGCAGGCATCTTTAAAACCCTTATCGCTCTTTTCTTCGAATGGCGGCTCGTGATTAATTGCCCACTTGTATATACGCGAGAATGCGTATTCGACCGGCGCTTGAGGCAAGACTTTAAACTGGATCGATCTATCGCTGCGGATTTCCTCTTCGACTTGTTCGAAAGTCAGGCTTTCGGCCTCTTTCATTGAAAAGCTCGTCAGCTTGAGTATCCCGCTTCTATTAATTTGCGCCTGTTCCCTCAGAAAAGACAGACGTTTCTGTGCCACTATTTCATCGATAACGACTTCGGGAATATATAGTTCGTTACTTGCGGCAATTGCCTGCAACTGCTTCCGGTTGCCTAGGAGCTCGGAATATGAGTTTTCGTTCCTAGCTAGATTTGTGTCGACGATTACTATCACGATTGCCTCTCCTTTGTTGGCTACTTTCTTAAACAATACTATCCATTGCCACGCATCAAAGATTGTCTTTAATTGTTGCAACGCTGACGGTGCCACACGCTTGCAGTCCCTGATTTGTTATCACCTTGAGTGCTATGGTAATTCGTTCAAAGCGGTCGGGGTTGTAGCGATTTGTTACACGCCTTTGCATGGATTCTACTGTGTAGGCATTGGAGTTTGTTCTTGCTGTCAGTCAGCGTTGATGAGTTTTCTCTGGTTGATTGTTGCCGCGTCGTCGACCAAATATTTACGCGAGGCAATGGTCTAACCCGTGATGAAAAGAAGGTTAATGACAACTTCCTCCACTTCATGAGGAACGGTTAGGACAAGGGGCTGAGACGCGTGATGTTTTCCCTAGATAGGATCTTCAGGGATAGGTTCACGCTAAACGGTCTTTTGCCATGTTCTGTGTCGATTCCCCACATGAAAGGTGACCTTGCCAACGGAGCGGTCCGACTTCCATAATTTGTTGGCGCCACGCAGCAAGACGAAGCGATTACCATTTGTTTCGAAGGTCGCCATGCTCGCTCAAGGCAGTGGCGGAAGGATTGCGATTCTTGTTCGTAATCTCGGTGCCCTGGCCAATCCCATCACTGACGAGCTGGCTAATGAGGATATATCTTACTTCAACGGACTTTTCTCGGATACAGACCCAGAGTTTACTGAATTCAATGCGTTTGCTTTATCCAGGGTTACCGATGCAGCGTCTGGAGAAAAGGGCGTCAGCCGGTCTGCTGCGGACGAAATAACCGACTCCATCTCTGATGGGCTGCTGATTGGCTCCAGGAAGTTCATGTATGGGCGGTCCTATGCCATGCTTCTTGCAGCGCTGCGGAAACACCTTAAAATTGACTGCGTCGCGATGGGACCTTCGGAGCGCTTCGACTATATCGTTAGTATCTTTTCCGAGGGCTCCCTGCGACGTTTCTCCGATTACCTTGATGTGGGCATCTCCATGATGACCGTTCACTCCGCTAAGGGACTCGAGTGGGACACCGTTTTCATTCCGGGCGTTACGCGTTTCGATTGGCCTGGAGGGATTTGCTCTCGTTGCGAAAATGCTGGTATATGCTTACGTTCTGCGCGAGGTTGCCAGATTGCTGATGCGAAGAAAATGCCAGATGGGCTTATTGAGGAAATAGGCCTGCTGTACGTCGGCGTCACTCGCGCCCGCAAAGCGGTATACGTCTCCGCTTCGATGCAGCGCAGAACAAATTACGGGAACTATCAGGTTGCCTGCCCCTCTTGCCTAACGTCTCTTCCGGGCATTGAACCTGTGAGCTGGTCGGTCATGGACGGAGAGGGGTGATTGCCGGCGGGATGGGGCGTGTCCGCTACTGACGCGAGGTCCGGTTGCGGCTCTTGCTGTGGTCTCATGGAGTGTGCCCAAGCTGTTCTTTGGCTAGAACGGCTTGGGCACTAGCGTTTTGGTGGGATGCGGTGTTTGTTTAATTAGCCACTGTTGAATATTGTGAAGCAGCACCGTGGCATTAGCCTAGGCGCCGTGGCCGACATGGGCCCCAATGCCTATTTGCTAACGTCTGGCTTGGCAGCGCTGTTGCATGTTGGCTTCGCTCATGTTGATGCAGGTCGTATTATGCGCCTCTATCCGCGATGGTTGTATCTTTCCGGACGAAGTGATCGAGCGCCATCACTTTGGGCCTGGATGCAGTCGTCATGGAGCTGCGCACAAGGCCACTTGATGGATCTTCGGTGCTCTACAATGGCGGTGCCAGACGCTGATATAGCTGCTGATTGAAAGACATTCTGGTAAGTTCACTATTGCCCAGTTCTTTGACCCGCGGGTCCCTGTCATTGTTGCCGTATATCAACGCGGATAGATCTTCTACAAAACGCTTGCGTCTATTTTCAATATCCTGCTTATAGGGAAGCTCATCTTTATTGGCTCCCCATACCGATTCAATCACTTCATCAAGATATTGGATGAAGTGATCGCTGTGTTTCGCAAGTTCGTAGACAGCTTCGTAGCCAGTACTGGTCTTCATTTCGTGCCAGGCGAGCGGGTCATAGTAAGCGAGAATGTTTACTACAGGAAGCAGACCCTGGTCTGGGAAATGCTGAACCCTTCCATTCCCAAAGTGCTCCCAGTGGTTAGCAATGTATCTAGATAGATTTGTTATAGAGTCGATAAGCCTGTTGCAGGCTCTTAGTGAGGCTTGTTTGTAGCCGAGCAAATCGATGGTTATATCCATGAAGGTATATCCATCCATTGTATTGATTCCTTTATACAGAAGGTAATCAGCCGGTTTTATCGGATTTAGCTCAAGACGTTTGTCGTAGAAGCGCTCGAGGTATTTTCTGCCGTCGAATCTTGGGCCATATACGCCCTGGAGGGAATGTGCAAGCTGCGTAATGTCGGTCGAATAAACTACAACGATGTTGTCTTGCTGAAACAGCGTTTTTGTTTGTTCGAGTACCTTTATTGCGAATTCGGGCCGGCAGCGGTCGAGTTCGTCGATAAAGATGATGGCTCGGTCGGCTACCTCGGGAAGATTGGTCTTAATGAGTTCGTCAATTTTGCCTCGAAGTTCTTTCTCATTTTTGTACTGTTCGAGAAAATCGGTTCCGCTGAAATTTTCAATGACACCATTGATGTCACCGCCATATCCGATAAGGGAAGCGGCGGCTTCTATGGCGCCAATGACCCCCTTGCCGAAATCCTTTCCCCCCTTGACGCTCTGTTCGTCTGCGGCATTAGCGATGGAGGCCAATATGGGCAAGATCGGATTCTCGAAATGGTCGTCTTCCCATGCGTTGAAATAAATGGGCAGACATGGCGTCGCGGGGAGTTCTGTCGCGGTTTCTCCTAGCGTTGCGTTAAGTGTCTCTAGGTTGATATCGAGAGCCGGATTTGCCATTTGCAGGACTCTCGCAACTTGCTTTACAAAGAATGTCTTGCCAGAGCCCCAAGGTGCATCAATGACAAAGGTATACGGAGGCTCAACCGCAATGAGCATCTTTAGAAAGTCCTCGATTTCTCTCTTGCGGTGAAGCGGGTCTTGGGTAAGAGCGTCTTCAATTGCTTTCGGTGTAGGTTCTTCGTCGGCTCGTTTCATGGTGACTGCCTTCTTTCTGTGGGCGGGGTTTCGTTTCGGTCTTATTCGTTCTGTAAATAGGATCGAAGGGTTTCTTCTTGTCTAACTTTCATCCGTAGGTTTTACCCTTTAAGTGTTTAACAATGCCTAGACCTGCTATTTTCCATACGCAGTGAAGTGGTATGGTGCTTGAGCTTATGCTGATTTCTATTTGTGTTGGGAGATTGATGGTTAACAAGTCCCGAGAGGGCAGGGACGGTGGGTTTGAAACCTCCGATGTCCTGATCACGGTTTTAACCTCTGCGGCCCTTCCGGTCGCCTCGCGCATCCTTACGCTTGCCTTTGGGGATAATTCCTTGTGGTCTGTCGACCGATTGTTCATTTTCTATTTTGCATCATTTTCAGGATGGATATTGAGAAGTTATCTCCAGCTTGTCGTGGAGAGAAACGGAATGAGGGATAAAGGCTATACGTTTATGGATTCAGGTGCGTCGGGGAATGCCATTTGGACGTTTCCCGTTGCTCTTTCTCTATTTTGTTGGAATCTAATACCAGGCTTAATCCCACTTCTTGCTATCTATTGTGTCGCAGTTTTTCTGCTTTGGAAGTATCGGAATGTCTTTCGCATTGACGTGGGAAGAATGGTATTTATCGGGTTGTGTACGCTTCTTACCGTGCTTGTCGCGGAAGCGTTCTGTGCGGTCTATTAGCCTGATTCGGTATCTGAAACATATCAATTTGTTATCTATACGTTTACGTTGGTTTTTATTATTTCGTTTAATTTTGCGCTCGATCGCTTTCGAATAAAACGCTTCGGTCGCAGGAAATAGGACCCATGATCTTATAAGGGTATGAGGACAACATGGACACTTCTACAAAAAATCAAACGCTCGTATATCGCTTTGTCGATGTAGATCCCGAAGAAGGCCTGGACGCCAAGGACCTTTCTAAGTTCCTAAGCCAATTTGACGGACTGATAAAAGAGGTCGCAAAAGAGTCGGGCACCTTAGAAAATACGTCTATAAAAGTGCGCCCATTTAAAGAAGGCTCTTTTATTACGGAATTCGTGATCCATTGTGTGCCCGGATTGATTGACGCGTTAAACAGTGACGCTATATTTGCAATTAATAATGCCGGCGGTCTTGTGGAGGTTCTATTTGCTATAGCGCACATAATTAAAAAAGTTAAAGGACATATCTCTAAATATAAGCCAACTGACAATGGAACTTTCGTATATGGAGAGGGTTCGGACGCAGTCGTTGTTCCTGTTGAGATCCACGCGCTAGTCCAGTCCCCAGAAATCGCTGAGAAATTTTCTAAGGTCATCACTGGTCCGATGAAATCTTTCAAGAGGCCTTCGAGGGAGATTGAGATTAAGATTGCCGGTAGTAAGGCTTCAGAGGATGCTATTTCTTTTTCTTCAAGCGAGGCGACTTATTTTGACAGCTATAAAGAAGAAGCTTTAAAGGCAACGCAAGAAGAAACGGTTGAGTATTCGTCCCACAATATCTGGGTTCGACCGTTATTTGGTTCCTACGGTGGAGATGTTTCCGGATATACATTTGAGTCGGGCTACGAGGACGAGCAACGAACATACAATAAGGTTCAAATAGACGACCGTGATTTTCTCGAACGCGTGCGAGATGGTGAGTATCGCTTAAATAGTGGCGACCTAATGCGTGTCGATATGACCATTAAAGACGTCATTAATTTGAGGACGCAAAAAGTCCGAACCGCCGCATGCCATATAACTAAAGTTAGAGATTACCGTCCGATGAAAAGATGTGAACAGCTGACCTTTGCTGATTTTGTTGATGGGGAGAATAATGACTGACGTGCCGAATCAGGCCAATCGATTTGCCCGGACATTGAATGTAGTTCTGCATGCTCCGCAATAGCGACGAAAACAGGTTACTATGTCGGTAGTGATACAGTCATCGTTGACTCTAAGTGAGGCGATGACAAAGGAGGGTCGTTGTTCGGTTGTTGCCGGCAACGGCTCTTTGATTTTAGGAGTTACTTTGGCGATAGATTTTTAGACTTTCGCTCAACTTATCGAACTCCTAGAGAGTCATGGCGTTCTAACTGATGCCGCTGTGCTAGATTGTCTGAGACGCGAAATGAATATTTGCTCGTCGGAGCACTGCTGAATATTGGGTCACCTGTGCGGTTCGAATTTTCAATTGTCGAGCAGCTTTTGTCTTCGATGAAGTCTTGCAATTCTAGCAAAAATCAAACATATGTTCTATACTTATGGAAGTAGACTTGTTTGGAGGCGTTAGATGGAAGTCGGAAGAGATGACATTGTAGACAGCGTTGTCCGTCTGATAAATGGGGTGGGCCGTAGCCCCTATTTATTCGTTGGCTCGGGGTTTTCCCGTAGATATATGGGGACCGACGATTGGGACGGCTTGTTAAGGCACCTCTGCTCCCGTCTTTCTGATGATCCTTTTCGACTCGATTCCTACCTTGCTCGCTGTCCAGATAATCCTGATTATGGTGCTTTGCCCTCTGCCGCGACGATGCTTGATAAGGATATGCGCATAGCTGTTCTTGAGGACCCTCGCTTCGCTTCTTTTAGAGACGATCATGCAGAGGACATTCGTCAGCGCAAATCTGTTTTAAAGATTATGGCGGCCGAGAGGTTATCCTCGTTCAAACCTGACCATATGACGCATGAACTTGATATCTTGAGAGAGGTCGGCAGGCGGCGTATTTCTGGAGTCATTACAACCAACTATGACTGTCTACTGGAGTCGCTGTTTCCCGAGTTTAAAGTTTTTGTAGGCCAGGACGATCTTGTCTTTCACAGAACTTTTGAAATGGGTGAAATCTATAAGATCCACGGGTCTATGGATAATCCTGAATCTATGGTTCTTGAGGAGGCAGATTACGCAAAACTCGCCGAAACCCAGGATTACTTGGCAGCCAAGTTGCTAACTATTTTTATGGAATACCCAATTATTTTTATCGGCTATTCCCTTAACGACCCCGATATCCAAGCTATCCTCATGTCGATTTCGCGCTGCCTCGGTTCAAATAATCTTGTATTGCTCAAAGAGCGTTTTATTTTCCTAACTAGGGGCGAAAACGCAACCTCGACACATTCGATTACATTTCCGGGTATTGGCGAGATAAGCATGACCGCGATTAGGACGAATGATTTTGGCGCAGTGTATGAAGCAATTGGACATTCCAAATGCTCCTTCTCGCCCAGGATCATTCGTGAGTTGCGCAGGAGTATCTACGCCCTGGCAGATAAGGGCGAGCCAAATGATTCTCTGGTAGTCGAAGCGAGTTTTAGCGACCTCGAGAGACTTCCGGAGGGACAGCATCTTGTGCTGGGCATCGGTGTCGCAAATGCATCTTTGGGCCACGGTCATATGGTCAAAGCCGAGCTTTTATATCGCGATGTCGTGTTTGATGATGAACATGTCGCTCCCAAACTTGCCGTCGAGGAATATCTTCCTGCGCTGCTTGCTTCTAACTCGGGTGGTTTGCCCATGTATAAGTATTTAAGCGCGTATTCAGGGGAAGTTCTTAATCCAAGGATGCTAAAGGAAATAGATGAGAAGAAGGATTTAGATGCTTTTCTAAACAACAGCCTACGAAAGGCAAAAGGTAGCTATCATCTTTCGGGAATTAGATACTCGGTTAAGTCTGTTATAGCTAACGAAGGCTTTGAGGAAGCATTTAAAAAGTTAGTTTTACTTGAGGAGGATGAGCTCGATTTAAATGAGTTGCTCGAGTATCTGAGGGCGCTCATCACGGATGATCGTAAGATAATCCACGGTAATAGCGAGCTGAAACGGCTTATTAGAATGTATGATTTCCTTAAGTACAAGAAGGCCTTCGACATATCGGCTACTAGTGAGTAATCCCACCTAGCGTCTATGAAGAAGGCCATCTTTGTAAACTATGACATCTGAGCGTATAGTGCGAACACCACGTGCAAATGCATTCTTAATATAACGCTTTCTGCTTGAAATCACAATGGTGTCTGTTTCGACCTGCCAATCAAGGGAAGATGGTGTAGAGTATCTTCCCGCAGTACAAAAGCTCTTTGGGAACTTTAAGGGTGACGCTTTCAAACTGAGAGTGTTGCCCTTTTTTCATGTATGCAATGTGTGACGTACTGGCCAAGCACCATCCCGGCAATGGAATGATCGAGCATGGGCGGCTTCTACTGGTTGACGTGATCGTGGTCAAACAAGTGATATCGATTTGAATTAAATCAATTGCGCTGGAAGCCTTCGGGCGACACCTGAAGAGGGCTGATGCGTCGGTCCTCTTTTTTTGTTTGGATGTAAGATTCGGCCAGGCAAAACAAGGATCTCATTTGGGGAGAAACAAATATCCGGCGGTTTTCCGCTTCGGGACGCGCGGTTTAAGCGTGCTTTTCGGAAGTGCGGGGAAAAAATCGGAAACCTCCGAGCATAAACCGAATTTCGGCAACAAAACCGCAGGTCGCGGAAAGCTAAAACAGGGGTCTGGTCTGTCGATCTCGGTTTTTTCACCGCACTTCCGGAAATGACCGACGGAAGTATGCGGCAAATTTCGGAACCCTCGAGCACATCGTCCTTTTCATGAAAAGAACTCGCAGGTAGAAACTTTGTCACTATCCAGTGTGGTTGACGTGTCTAGAATTTGCCACACACTTCCGGATTTTGCATAAGCTCGACTGGTTTGTTTATCGATTGGGGCAGAGGAATCTTGTCTGGACCTCGTTATATGTATTTAAATGGATGAACTTAACCTATAAGTTAAGTTCATCTAGAAATGGGAGGTGCCCTTTGGCAGAAGGATATGAACTTGTCGAATATAGAGACCTCAAGGGTCGACCGTTTTGGGAATTGACGGCTTCTCCCGATAACTCTCAATTCCAGAAAATGTTGTCAGACCATGAGCGGAAATTAACCGCTCAAACAATGATCGGCCAGAATAGCACGTCAGCTTCTGGAATCTGAGCGCTGACTTTTATACTTGGTTTTCGAAACGGAGAATACAATGATTAAAGTAGATCTATCTGATTTTTATGCCGAAACAGAAAGTAGCGAAACGCGCGCTTATGAACATGCACTAGATATTGAGTTTATTGTTCATCGCGAAATGAAACGTTTGGGATTGAGTAAAAGTGAGCTGGCAAATCGTATGGGCATAAGCCTTCAGTCGCTTTCTAAGCTCTTGAATTCTCAACCTAATATGACTCTAAAGACGATTGCAAAGTTCGAACTTGCTTTGGGCATTAAGATCGTTCCGCAGGTTATCGTCAGCTATTCCAAAGAACTGCCGTCTCTTTCATCCAACTATTCCGTGCGAGAGCAATGTACATCGCCTGGCATTCTCCCCGCAGAGCTGCCAGCAGATTGCGATTTGCCTTTTCAGGGCGAATAGCATTTCTTCGATGAATTTAAGTCGAATGAATTACCATTCCCTCATTCCCTAAAAAAGTTCTTAAAACAGCCTTAAAGGCGTTCCAACTCGCGTTGACAGCGTAAAATACGCATGTTTGACTATGACAAAAGTGGTTTTTAGGGGAGGAGTACGCCATGGAGGTGCTGGTTGTTGGCAACACCGCATATGTTGACGATGACTTTTGTGCCAAGGCGTTCCCCGGGGACCATGTGCAGGTCGTAGCCGCGCAGGACACGCGCCGCGACGAGTCGTCGTCCCATGCCTCGTGGAAAGAGCTGCTCCAGCACTTGGAACAGGCCTATGAGTTCGACCGCGTGGTCTACCTTTCTAATTACCTTACCCCGCATATCGATAGCGTGGGCGATATCGAGCTGCTGCGTTCGGTCTTTCGCGCGTGCATGGGTCGCCGGATCCAGCTGTTGTATATAGCAGGTCCCGCAGGTGCCGAGGGTGCCGCCGATGCTGCGGGGCGAACGGGCAAGGGCATTATCGCGCACGCAGCCAACGACCTGTGCCGCTACTACGCTGCTCGCGAGGGCGTTCAGACCAAGATCCTGCGCGTACCGTTCCTGTATACCGCGTCTGCCGCGCTGGAGGACCCGTTTTTGGTGCCGCTTTTCGACGCGTGCTCAACCGGATCGGTCGCTCTGCAGGGCGCGCAGGATGCGTCGTTTCCCCTGCTGTGTGCCGAGGAGCTTGCGGTGCTGGTGCGCCGTATCTTCGACAGCTGGGATGGTAACTTTGAGACGCTCGACGTTGCCGATGCCTTCCATCACACGGCGGGTGAAGTGGGCGAGGCTCTTCAGGCGCTGTTCCCAGGGCTTTCAGCTGCCTATGGCGATTCTGCCGGCTACAACCTGCCCGCCAACGACGTCGCTCGCGTGCGCTATGGCTGGTTTCAGCGCTACGACTTGCTGCGCGATCTTTCGACCATTCAAGCGCGTTGGGATGCTGGCCGCGCAAAGAAAGTCAACCCCTTGCGCGCCGCCATCGACCGCATCCAAATGCGCGCGCTGCCTATTAAATGCCTGGAGACGGGCGTTGCCTGGGTCCTGTTCGAGGTGCTGGAGCACCTGTTCTCCCAATCGGCCCAGCTCAACGTGCTCGATTATCGCCTGCTCTATGTGGTGCTGGTCGGCACGCTGTATGGCTTGGACTTTGGCTTGGTCGCAGCACTGCTGGCTTCGATTGGCCTGGCGGCGAGCTACTTTACCCAGTATGGCTATACCTTCCAGGGTCTCTTTTACGAGCCGTCCAACTGGCTGCCGTTTATTGCGTACTTTGTGGTGGGTTCCGTGTGCGGCTATGTGCAGCTGCGCAACAGCGAAGCCATTAGGGCGGAGCGCGATCAAAACGAGCTCGTGCGCAACCGCAATACGTTCCTTACGCAGCTCTACCACGACGCGATCGAGGACAAGCGCGCGTACAGGCGCCAGATCGTGGGTCGCCACGACAGCTTTGGCAAGATCTTTGCCGTGACGCAGGAGCTCGACGTGCTCAACCCGCGTGACATCTATCGCAAGTGCTGCGAGCTTCTGGGCGAGATCCTCGAGAACGATTCGGTGGCGATCTACCATGTTTCGGGCGGGGCATTTGCACGCCTGGTGGCAGCAAGTCCCGCGATTGCCGAAGATGCCGCACGCTCGCTCACGCTTGAGCAGCTTGCACCCCTTTTGGGCGACGGGGGCCGTTCGAACCTGTGGGTGAACCGCGAGCTGACGCCGGGGCTTCCCATGTTTGGATACACGATCGAGCGCGAAGGGGCACCCGCCGTGTTGATCTTTGTGCGTAGTGCGGCCGAAAACCAAATGACCCTCTATTATCAAAACCTGTTCCGCATCTTGTGCGGGCTGGTCGAAAGCGCGCTGGGCCGTGCTTTTGACTATGAGGCGGTGGCGCAGGATAAACGCTGCGTTGACGGCACATGCGTGCTCAAGCAGGCTGCCTTTGGCCAAGAGCTCGCGGCGGAGCAAGCGCTGGCAGATAGCAAGATGGGGAGTTTTTTGCTCCTGCGCGTGGTACCGGGCATGGAGCCTGTCGGCGAGCTGGTGGGCGCAATTGGGTCGGCAATCCGCGAGAGCGACGCGGCGGGCTTGGTCGACGGCGAAGTGCTTTACCTGCTTATGCGCCAGGCAAAGGCGTGCGATCTGCCCATTATCCGCGAGCGCCTGAGCGCAAAGCAGATTGCGGTGGAGCCCGTCGACGGTGAGGGCATCGTGGAGCTGCTGCAGCACATCTCTTACACCGGTGACGGTGAGGGGGGTTCCGCTTGATCTCGCTTGTCGTTGCTGCCGTCTTGCTGCTGATTCATGCGCTGGTTTGCCTGATGCTGTGGACGCTTATGAAGCTGGCCCTGTTGCCAGTGCGCGGGCACATGCTGGCTGTGATAGTGCTGGTGCCGCTGTGGGGTCCGATGCTGGTGGTTCTGCTATCGGTCCGCGGCGCGATGTTTGGCGAGGGGCTGAAAGAGTCTGCGCTGGAGTCGCTGCGCTTCAACGACGACCTGCATCGTAGTATGTCGGTATCGAGTGGTGAGGACGATGCAGGCGTAGTGCCGCTCGAGGAGGCGCTCATCGTCAATGACCCGGCATACCGGCGCCGCCTCATGCTCTCCATGCTCACCGAGGAGCCCGACGCGTACCTGGCGCAGCTGCAGGCGGCTAAGCTTAACGACGACGTTGAGGTGGCGCACTATGCCGCGACGGCGGTGGCGCAGATCTCCAAGGAGTCCGACCTTAAACTGCAGCAGCTGGAGCGCGCCTTTAAGACGGACCCGAGCGCGCAAAACCTCATCGAATACTGTGATTTTCTTGGTGAATACTTAGGCTCGGGCTTGGCCGAGGGGCGCGTGGCTCAGATTCAGCGCCAACAGTACGCGCGCCTGCTTGCGCGTCGCTGCGAGCGCGAGGATACCCTTGAGCTGCGCATTCGATACGCGACGGCGCTGGCCGATGTCGGACAGATCGACGAGGCGCAGGCCGTGACCGACCAGCTGGTGCTCGACGTGCCCGAGGAGCAGGAGGTTTGGATGCTTTGCCTGCGCCTAGCCGTGATGCGCCGCGACGGTGACGAGGTCCACCGTGTGATCGATGCGATCGACAATCAACATGTGTATTTGAGTGCCGCCAACCGCGAACAGTTGGCGTTTTGGCGCGACGGGGAGGAGGCCAGATGAGCGTGGCACAACATATCCGCGACCGTGCAGGCCGCTTTCGTTGGATGGGGCTGCTCGTAGTGTGGGCTGTTTTTATCGTCATGGCCGCCGTGCTGCTGACCGAACGCGCCGGCGTGCAGTACAGCGCTGGACAGCACAAGCTGGGGATGCTTGCCGCCAACGATGCGGTGCCGGCCTCCTCGGCAATCTTTGGCCAAAAGCCCACGTGCCTGGTCATTACCGATTCCGATCAAGCTGGCGTCGAGGACGTAAAGGAGCAGTTCGACCAGATCCTGCTCGACATGAAGATCGCGCACCGCGACGTGGACCTTGCCCTGGATAGTGCGGATGCCTTTCCCTCGCTGACCGCCTTCGATCGCGTGATTTTGCTCATGCCGTCGCTCGATGGGCTCGGTACGCACCTGAGCGACATCATGAGTTGGGTGAGTGCCGGCGGTTCGCTTATGCTCGCCATGCCGCCGGATAGCTCGAGCTATCTGCAAGTGATTGCCTCCAAGCTTGGCATTGAATCGGCCGGATATGACTATGTAAAAGCCGAAAGCATTGTGCCGAGTGAGGACTTTATGCTGGGCGGGGGAGAGCGCTACGAGCTCTCGGACCCCTTTGATTCGTCGCTTTCGGTATCGCTGCGCGAGACGGCTCGTGTGTGGGCTATGACCGGCGATGCGGGCGCCCCGCTCATTTGGTCGAATGACTGCGGTAGCGGGCGCACCGTGGTATGCAATATCGGTATCTATGACAAGGTCATGCGTGGCTTTTACGCCGCGGCGATCAGCCTGCTGGGCGATGCCACGGCCTATCCGGTCATCAACAGCGCCGTGTTCTATTTGGACGACTTTCCTAGCCCCGTGCCCTCGGGCGATGGTACTTATATTAAGTGTGACTACGGCCTTTCCATTGCCGATTTTTACACCAAGGTCTGGTGGCCCGATCTGCAAAAGCTCGCGCAAAAATACGGCATTCGCTATACCGGCGTGATGATCGAAAACTACGAGGACGCGGTCAACCAGACCGAGCCCGCGCGCCAACCCGATACCACGCAGTTCCGCTATTTTGGCGGCATGCTGCTGCAGATGGGCGGAGAGCTGGGCTTTCATGGCTACAACCATCAGCCTCTGGCGCTCTGGGACACCGACTACGGCACGCTGTACGTCTACAAGACCTGGAAGAACAAAGAGACGCTCGTCGCTTCGCTCAACGAACTTATCGCGTTTCAGGACGAGGTCCTGCCCAACGCTCACGGCTCGGTTTACGTACCGCCGTCGAATATCCTTTCGGCCCGAGCGCGCAAGCTCATCGGCACCGACGTTCCGCGCATTAAGACCATCGCCAGCACGTATTTTGAGGACGGCACCGACCTGCCGTACGTACAGGAGTTTGGCGTGGCGAGCGATGGCATTGTGGAGCAGCCACGTATTGTCTCGGGCGGCATGGTCGACGATTCCTATATGCGCCTGGCCGCCGTGTCCGAGCTCAACATGCACTACGTGAGCACGCACTTTATGCACCCGGACGACCTTTTGGACCCCGATCGCGGAGCCAAGGAGGGCTGGGAGGTCTACAAGGGCGGCCTGACCGACTACCTGGACTGGCTTACCAAATCCGCGCCCGACCTGCGGCACCAGACGGCGTCGGAGTGCTCCGGTGCCATCCAGCGTTTTTCGTCCGTGACGGTGAGCGTGGATACCAGCGCGGATGCCTGGACGCTCAGCCTAGGCAATTTTCACGACGAGGCGTGGCTCATGTTCCGCGCTAATAATGGCGAGCCGAGTGCGGTGACGGGTGGCGAACTGACGCACCTTACGGGCAATCTGTATCTGCTCAAGGCAAATGATAAGACCGTGACGATCGAGCGCAAGGAGGGTGGCGATAAATGAGAATCTGCTTGGTACTCGAGGGTTGCTACCCCTATGTGCACGGCGGCGTATCTACCTGGATGCATGGCTACATTACGGCCATGCCCGAGCACGAGTTTGTGCTGTGGGTGATCGGCGCGCATGCTGCCGACCGTGGCAAGTTTGTCTACGAGCTGCCCGGCAACGTGGTCGAGGTGCACGAGGTGTTCCTGGACGATGCCCTGCGGCTTTCGGGCGAGCAGCACGAAGCCAGTTTTAACGACCGTGAGCGCGAGGCGCTACGCCGTCTGGTGTCGCTCTCCAATCCGGACTGGGACGTGTTATTCGATATCTTCCACCGACGTCGCGTGCATCCGCTCTCGTTTTTGCAGAGCCGCACGTTTATGGATATCTTTCGCGACGTGTGCCTGGCCGAGTATCCCTACACGCCCTTTGCCGATGCATTCCACACCATGCGCTCCATGTTGCTGCCCGTGCTCTACCTGTTGGGCAGCAAGGTGCCGGTGGCCGATGTGTACCATGCCATCTCGACCGGCTACGGTGGCCTGCTCGCCTGCCTGGGCTCAAGCGTTCACCATGCGCCGGTGCTGCTGACCGAGCATGGCATCTATACCCGCGAGCGCGAGGAAGAGATCATTCGCGCCGATTGGGTGGTGCCGTCCTTTAAGGACCGCTGGATTCGCTTTTTCTACCTGCTTTCGGAGGAGATCTACCGCCGCGCCTTCCGCGTGACGAGTTTGTTCCATAACGCCCGCAAGACGCAGATTGATATGGGCTGCGATGCGGACAAATGCCTGGTCATCCCCAACGGCATCCAGTTCGATCGCTTTAAGGATATTCCCTTAAAGACCGATGACGGCTGGGTGGACATTGGCGCGGTGGTGCGCCTGGCGCCCATCAAGGATGTTAAGACTATGATCTATGCCTTCTTTGAGCTGCACGAGCGCCTGCCCAAGGTGCGCCTGCACATCATGGGCGGCGTGGACGACGAGGAATACGGCGCCGAGTGCCACGCGCTGGTCGAAACCCTGGGCGTGCGCGACTTGATCTTTACCGGCCGCGTCAACGTGGTCGAGTACATGGAAAAGCTCGACTTTACCATTTTGACGAGCATCTCCGAGGGCCAGCCACTCAGCGTGCTGGAGTCGCTTGCATCGCGCCGTCCCTGCGTGACGACCGAGGTGGGCTGCTGCCGCGAGTTGCTCGAAGGCGCCCCGGGCGACGACTTTGGCGTGGCGGGTTTTGTGACGCCGCCCATGTATCGCAAGGGCATGGCCGATGCCATGGAGCGCATGTGCGTGAGCCGCGCCCGTCGCATTGAGATGGGGGAGCGCGGGCAGCTTCGCGTTGCCACGTACTTTTTGCACGAGCAAATGCTCGCCAACTATCGCGCGCTGTACGACGAGACAGCGTGTGCGTTTAACCTGCCCAGAGAGGGGGAGTAGCCGGTGGCCGGAATCGGTTTTGAGCTTAAGCGCCTGTTTAGGCGCAAGGGCCTGTTTGCCACGATGCGCGCTTACGGCTACGCCGGCATTGTGTGCACGGGTCCCATGCTGTTGGGCGTTCTGCTCCAGGTGGGTATCTTGGTGCTGTGCGGTCTGTGGGGTGTGGGCCGTGCCAACCAGGATCTGCTGGTGTGCATGGTGACCTACACACTGCTGGCGTCGCTTACGCTCACGAGCTTTTTCTCCATGCCGGTCACGCGCTTTTTGGCCGACATGTTGTTTGCCGAGCGCGAGGATGAGATCCTGCCTTCGTTTTGGGGGTCTAATGCCATCATGCTCGTTGCGGGCACCGTGCTCTACGGCGTCTTTTTGCTGTTCTCGGGCGCCACGCTGCTGCAGGGACTGCTGTGCCTGTGGCTGTTTAACATTATGATCGTCAACTGGAACGGCATGAGTTACCTCACGGCCATCAAGGATTACCGCGGTATCCTGTGCAGCTTTGCGGCTGCCATTGGCGTGGCGTGCCTGTGCGCCTTGGCCGCGCTGGCGCTGGGACTGCCACCGGTCGAGGGCCTTTTGGCGTCAATTGCTCTGGGCTACGGGGTCATGCTCGCCTGGGACGTGGTGCTGCTGTACCGGTATTTTCCGCAGAGCGATCGCAGCCCCTGGCTCTATTTACGGTGGCTTGATCAGTTTATGCCGTTGGCGCTCACGGGCTTGTTTACCAACCTGGGCCTCTTTGCGCACTTGGTGATAATATGGGCCGGTCCCATTGGCGTGCAGGTCAAGGGCTTGTTTTATGGTGCGCCCTACCACGATGTGCCGGCGCTCATCGCGTTTTTGACGATTCTGGTCACGTCCGTCAACTTTGTGGTCTCGGTCGAGGTCAACTTTTATCCGCGCTACCGCGACTACTACGGCCTGTTCAACGACGGTGGCGTGGTGGGTGACATTGTGGTGGCCGAGGAGGAAATGCTTGCCACGCTCAACCGAGAACTACGGTTTTGTGCGCTCAAGCAGCTGTTTGTGACGGCGGCGGTCATTTCGCTCGAGACCACGGTGCTGTCGGCCCTACCGTTGGGCTTTAATAACCTGATGCACGGGTATTTTCGCACGCTGTGTGTGGGCTACGGCCTGTATGCCGTGGGCAATACGGTGTTGCTCATCTTGTTGTACTTTACCGACTATAAGGGGGCCGTGCTGGCCTCGGGGCTGTTTGCCGGTGTGGCCGGGCTGGCGACTGCCGTGTCGTTGCTTTTGCCGCAGCAGTTTTACGGCTTTGGCTTTTTGTTGGGTGCGGCGGTGTTTTTTATCGTGGCGCTGCTGCGGCTCGATACCTATACCGCCAACTTGCCGTATCGTATCCTGAGCCAGCAGCCCATTGTGGCGACCGTCAAAACGGGTCGCTTTACACAGCTGGGCCGCTTGCTCGACTGTGCCGAACAGCGCTATGAGGAAGGCCGACATAAGTGCGTGCCACACGGCGCGTTTGAGCGCGCAGTAGTTCGCGTGTATCGCAAGCATTGGGGAGGTTCTGATGACCGATAGGATGATGTCTCGTCGTCGCCTGTTTGAGGCGGCTGCCGGTGCGCTGTTGCTTTCGGGCTGCTCGGTGCAGGAAGACTCCTCGACCAAAAAGGTCAAAAAGCAGGGCAAGATTAAAAAGGCCGAGGCCTCCGACCAGTCCAAGCACCTGCGCGATAAGGACGAGCTGTACGAGGTTTACGACGACTCGGGCATTGTGACCATGTACCTGACGGTCTCGCGCGGCAACAGCTCCGAGAACACTGATCATAGCTGGGCCGAGATCAATACGTACTCGGTCTACGACTACGCCGACATGGGCGTGGCGCGCTATCAGGTTATGGGCCTGCTGCAGGCGGGCGACGAAGACGGCCCGGTGGCCGGCGAGGTTGGCTATGGCGAGGAAGCGCCCAATGCTACCGTGCAGGTGCGCGGCCAGACGTCGAGCGGTTATACGCAGAAGAATTACAAGGTGGAGCTCAAAAAAGGAAAAGGTACCTGGCGCCAGCAGCGTGCGATTGCGCTCAACAAGCACATGGGCGAGGGTATGCGTTTTCGCAACAAGATGGCCTATGACCTTATCCGCGGGATTCCCCAGATGATGGGCCTGCGCACGCAGTTTGTGCATCTGTGGGTGTGCGACCAGACCGAAAAGTCCAACGATACCTTTGAGGACTACGGCCTGTTTACGCAGGTGGAGCAGCTCAACAAGACGGCGCTTAAGGCACATGGCCTAGATAAGAGCGGGCACCTGTACAAGGTGAACAGCTTTGATTTCCATCGCTACGAGGACACCATTAAGCTTGCCGATGATCCTGACTACAACCAGGCAAGCTTTGAAGGCATGCTCGAGATTAAGGGCGATACGGACCACACCAAGCTCATCGAGATGCTCGATGCACTCAACGACGAATCCCAAAAGATCGATGACGTGCTCGACACCTACTTTGATACCGAAAATCTGGTCTATTGGCTGGCGTTTCAGATCCTGACGGGCAACTGCGATACGCAGAACCGTAACTGCTATCTGTACAGCCCGCTCAACTCAAATACCTGGTACTTTTTAGATTGGGATAACGACGGCATGCTGCGTAAGCTTGAGCTGAGCCTGAAGGGGTTCTCGGACTACGCGAGCTGGGAGCGTGGCGTAAGCAACTACTGGGGCAACGTGCTGTTCAACCGCGCGTTGCGCAGCAAGTCGTTCCGCAGCGAACTCGACCGTGCCGTCAAGGACTTGCGCTCGTATTTGACCGAGACTCGCCTGACCAAGATGATCAAGCACTACCGCGAGGTAACTGAATCCCTAGTCTTTGCTTCGCCCGATATCGACAATCTGCCTGTCACCAAGGACCAATACGAGCAGATCGCCGCGGCGATTCCCTCCGAGATCGAGGAGAACTACAAGAGCTTTCGCGAGAGTTTTAAAAAGCCCATGCCGTTCTACATCGGCGTGCCGCAGATCGATAACGGCAAGCTGCGCATTAACTGGGATGCGTCCTACGATTTTGAGGCGCGCGACATTCGCTACACCGTCGAGCTTGCGCGCGACTATGCCATAAGCGACGTGGTCTTTAAGGCCGAGGATGTGCTGCTTCCCGAGGTGACCTGCGATGCGCCCGATACCGGCCAGTATTTTGTGCGCGTGCGTGCCACCAACTCCGACGGCTATACGCAAGATGCGTTTGACTACTATGTGACCGACGACGGCAAGCACTACGGCATGAAGTGTTTTTACGTGCAAGACGGCGGTAAGGTCGTGGAGGATACGTATGAGGAGGGCTAGCGCGCTGCTTGAGCGCCTGGCGGCACCGCCTGTGCGTGCCACGCAGGAGCGTTACCGCCACGAGCTCAAATATCTCATTAACGAGGGCGAGCACGCCGCGCTTGCCTGTCGCATGGCGCCTGTATTTAAGCTGGACAAACATGCGCGGGCGGGCGGTTACACCATTCGCAGCCTGTATTTTGACGACTACTGCAACTCGGCCTACGAGGAAAAAGACGCCGGCATTCTCATGCGCAAAAAGTATCGCGTGCGCATCTATAACGGCAGCGACAAGGTGATTAAGCTCGAGCGCAAAAAGAAGTACGGCAGCTGGATCTACAAGGAGGACGCGCCGCTCACGCGTGGCGAGTTTGAGCAGATTCTGGCTGGCGACTACGACTTTTTGCTGAGGAGTCCTTATCCGCTCTGTCGCGAGTTCTACATCGAGTGCATCTGCAATATGATGCGCCCGCGGACCATCGTGGACTACGAGCGCGAGCCGTGGGTGATGGATGAGGGCACCGTGCGCATCACGTTTGACATGAACGTGCGTGCCGCGGTGGGAAGCTTCGATATCTTTGACGCGACGCTGCCCGCGCTGCCGGTCCTGGAGCCCGGCAAGCTGGTGATGGAGGTCAAGTTTACGGAGTTTTGCCCGCAGCTGGTGCGCGATATGGTGCCGCCGGGAGCGGCCGAGCTTACGGCGGTCTCCAAGTACTGCCTGTGTTACGAAAAGACCGCCTACCTTCGCGGATTTAATTACTGGGAATCGGATTTTGAGAACCGAGGGGATATTTAGACCATGAGCACCAGGGACTTTTTTAAGAACTCCGTCTTGGAGGCGTTTGGCCAGGTCGATCCCGCCAAGATTGGCCTTTCGCTGCTCGTGGCGCTCGCCATGGGTATCCTGATCTACTACGTGTACAAGCGCTTTTTTACCGGCGTGGTGTATTCGCGCAGTTTTGCCGTGACGCTCGTGGGTATGTGCGTGCTTACCTGCATGGTTACGCTCGCGATCTCGACAAACGTGGTCATTTCGCTCGGTATGGTCGGTGCTCTGTCCATCGTCCGCTACCGTACGGCGGTCAAGGACCCGCTCGACCTGCTGTATCTGTTTTGGTCCATTACCACGGGAATTACGGCCGGCGCCGGCATGTACGCGCTCGTGGCGCTCACGGCCGTGGTCATCGTGGTGATGATCGCCGGCTTTGCGAGCCACCAGGACAAGGCGCGCGTGTACATGATGGTCATCCACTACACGGGCCAGACCACTGGCGACGATATCGTGCGTGCGTTTGGGCGCACCAAGTTCACCGTTAAGTCCAAGACTATGCGCGGCGACAAGGTCGAAATGGCCGCCGAGGTGTTCTCAGACGGCGTGGATATGCCCTATGCTGACGCTATCCGCGCACTCGACGGCGTGGAAGATCTAACGTTGATCCAATACAACGGTGAATACCATGGCTAACTATGTTCCGGCGTTTTAACAAACGCCGGACCGCTCGACGCTGCGCGGGCATCTGCCGGGCGATCTGCCGCTCAAACCGTCGCTCGCGTACATAAAGTACGCTTCGCTCCTCTTTCGCGGCACCTCGTCACGGCGGCTGCCCGCTCGCTGACGTTTGCTCGACCTGGGCGGTTGAAATGATCCGCTGAGACCTTTCCAGTCGAATAATTTTCGGACGAGGGTTGGGTATTATGGTGAAAGCGATTTCAATGACAGGGGTGCTCGTGGTAAAGATGAAAGATGTGGCCGAGTTGGCGGGCGTTTCGAGCGCCGCCGTCTCGCGCTACCTCAACGGTGGATACATCTCGGCGGACAAGGCCGAGCGCATTAAGCATGCAATCGAGCTGACCGGATACGTGCGATCCAGCCAGGCTCGCGCGCTGCGCACCGGTTCCACCAAGCTCATTGGCGTCATCGTGCCCAAGATCAACTCGGAGTCCGTGAGCCGCATTACCGCCGGTATTGGCCAGGTGCTCGGTCGCCGTGGCTACCAGATGCTGCTTGCCAATACCGACAACGCGGCCGATCGCGAGCTCGAGTACCTCGATTTATTCCAAAACCACCCGGTCGATGGCATTGTGCTGGTGGCAACTATGATTACCGACGAGCATCGCCGGGCGATTGAGTCGTGCCGCGTGCCCATCGTACTGATCGGCCAGAATGTTGAGGGCACGGCTTGCGTCTATCACGACGATTACGAGGCTGCCTTTGAGTTGGGCCGTGCGCTTGCGGGTCGCGTGGACGGCAAGATCGCCTACATTGGAGTTACCGAAGAGGACCGCGCTGCTGGTTATGACCGCCGTCGCGGTTTTGAGGCCGGATTGCGCGCCGCGGGTAACCCGCTCGATGCTGCCTTGATTCGCCTGGGCTCGTTTACGCTCGACTCAGGCTATGGTGCAGCACGTGAACTGCTTTCCGTCGCTCCCGATGTTTCGTTTATCGCGTGCGCGACCGATACCATGGCGGCGGGCGCGCTTCGTGCCATCGATGAGGTTCGCGGCGTGGGCGAGGGCATGCATCGCGTAAGCGGTTTTGGTGACAACGCGTTTTTGCGCGCGCTGACGGGCGGCATTCCCACCGTGCATTATGGCTACCTGACCAGTGGCGTCGAGGCGACCAATATGCTGATCAACACGCTCGATGGCGTGGAGGGGGAGAGCGGTCTAAAGACGCTCAAGCTGGGCCATCAGCTTATGAATGTCTAGGCCTTGGACGTCTGCCTGCCTCTGAGTCGTCTGTTTTTGCCTTAAAACTACCATTCGCCGGCCTATTCCTACCGTTCATCCTAAAGTGAAAACGATTACAGACATATGAAACTGAAATCGTTTACAGTGTAAGTGTCAAAGATGGCCGGGTGCAGATGCGCCCGTTGGAGGAAAGGGAAGTCATGGACTACCGTAAATCAGCCCAAGAGGTGCTCGATAACATCGGAGGCGCCGGCAACGTTGTTTCGGCCGCACACTGCGCCACGCGTCTGCGCCTTGTGATTGCCGATAACGCCAAGGTCGACAAGGAGGCCCTCGAGAATATCGACGGCGCCAAGGGCGTCTTTGAGGCCCAGGGCCAGCTCCAGATTATTTTTGGCACTGGCACCGTCAACAAGGTCTACGACGAGTTCATTGCGCTCAGCGGCGTCGAGGCTGCCACCAAGGCCGAGGTCAAGGAGGCAGCGGCGCAGCAGCAGAACATCTTTATGCGTGCCATTAAGGTGCTCGGCGACGTCTTTGTCCCCATCATCCCCGCCATCGTGGCCTCGGGCCTGCTGCTGGGCATTATGAGCGCCCTCAACTTTATGGCCTCCAACGGCTTTATCGCGCTCGACACCAATAACTTTATTTATAAGATTGCCGACCTGGTCTCGGGCACGTCTTTTGGCATTCTGCAGATCCTGATCGGTTACTCCTCCGCTAAGGCCTTTGGCGCCAACCCGTACCTGGGTGCCGTCGTCGGCGGCGCGTTTATCAACTCCTCGCTGCAGAGCGCCTACACGGTTGCCTCCGAGGGCGTGCAGACCATGGTCACCGTCATCCCCGGCGTGTACAGCTTTGAGTGGGTCGGCTATCAGGGTCATGTGATCCCCATCGTCATCGCCTGTGCCATTCTCGCCTTCCTCGAGAAGCGCCTGCACAAGATCGTTCCCGAGATGTTCGATCTCTTTGTGACTCCGCTCGTCTCGGTGTTCGTGACCGTGCTCGTGACCCTCGTTGCCGTCGGCCCCATCTTCGTCTGGGCTGAGAACGCCATCCTCGGTCTGATCCAGGCCCTGCTGACCCTGCCCTTCGGCATCGGTTCCTTTATCGTCGGCTTGTTCTATGCCCCCACGGTCGTTACCGGTATCCACCAGATGTACACCGCCATCGATCTGGGCCAGCTTGCCCAGTACGGCGTGACCTATTGGCTGCCCATCGCCAGTGCCGCCAACATCGCCCAGGGCGGTGCCGCGCTCGCCGTTGCCTTTAAGACCCGCGATGCCAAGATCAAGGGTCTGGCGCTTCCTTCGGCCCTGTCCGCCTTCATGGGTATTACCGAGCCCGCCATCTTTGGTGTTAACCTGCGCTTCTTTAAGCCCTTCATCGCCGGCTGCATCGGCGGCGGTTGCGGTGCCCTGGTCTGCGCGCTCACTTCGCTGGCTGCCTCCGGCACGGGCGTTACCGGTATCTTCGGTATCCTGCTGTGCCTGGCCCAGCCCGTGCAGTACGCGATCATGTTTGCGGTCGCCGCGCTGGTTTCCTTTGCTATCTCGTTTGTCCTGTACAAGGACGAGCCCAAGGCTTCCGAGCAGGCCTAAGAGCATTTGATTGAGGGGATGCCCACGGGTCGTATGCTCGCGGGCGTTTCCCGTATCTGGTGCCGATCTCTGGTGCCTTGTTACTTTCGATCCGTTAGGACTTTGATATGTCTAATGCACTTGGTCGCGACCTCGCAAAGCTGGTCGCCGCTGTTGACGCCGCCGCCTCTGGGTGCGGTCATGGCGCGTATGGCCAACGCTTCCATATTATGCCGCCCGCGGGCTGGCTCAACGACCCCAACGGTCTTTGCCAGGCAGATGGCGTATTTCATGCTTACTTTCAGTATGCGCCGTTTGATGTGAACGGCGGCGTAAAGATGTGGGGCCATGCCACAAGCCGCGACCTTATGAACTGGGAATATGTTGGCGCGCCGCTGTTTCCCGACGAGCCGTTCGATTGCCATGGCGTGTATTCGGGCTCCGCGCTTGCCGAGGACGGTCGCATTCGCGTGTTGTACACGGGCAACGTTAAGCTTTCCGATGCGGACGGCACGTACGACTACGTCAATACTGGCCGCCGCGCCGATACCGTCTATGTGGAGAGCGTTGATGGCCTTGCCGGTCGGGAGTTTAGCCAAAAGCGCGTGGTGCTGGCGTCCGAGGATTATCCCGACGATCTGACCTGCCACGTGCGTGATCCCAAGGTGTGGCGTGACGCGGACGGGCGTTATCACATGGTGCTGGGCGCGCGTCGTCGCGTGGATGGACCGCATATCGAGAGCCGGTTTTGTGTGATGCACGGCGAGGGTGCCGGGCGCGATGTGGGCGAGATCCTGGTGTATGGTTCGGCGGATATGCTGAACTGGGAGCTCGAGAGCCGTGTGTCTACGCCCGAGCGTTTCGGCTTTATGTGGGAGTGCCCGGGGTATCTTGAGTTTAAGGCCGATGACGGTGTGCCGGTGAAGTTCCTGTCCTTCTCTCCTCAGGGGCTCGAGGGCGGTCGTTGGGACCGCGGCAACGTGTACGCTGCTGGCTACATGCCTGTAACGGGCGACATTTTCGGTGTTGACGGTACCTATGAGCTGGGCGAGTTCCGCCTGTGGGACGCCGGTTTTGACTTCTATGCTCCGCAGGAGTTCACGGCCGAGGACGGTCGCCACATTCTGATTGGCTGGATGGGCATGCCCGATGAGCCGACCTATGGCAACGCACCCACCGTGGTGTGCGGCTGGCAGCACTGCATGACGGTGCCGCGCGAGCTTACGGCCGGTGACGGCGGCGTGGTACTGCAGCAGCCGGCGCGTGAGATCGAGCGCCATTATGCCTCGGTGCGTGTGGGGGAGGGCTCGTTGGAGGTAGCCGGCGATACCTGCTTTGACGTTGTTGCCGACGGTGTCGACGGCGTGTTTACCGCGTCCGTTGATGGCGAGCTGAAGCTGTCGTTTGCGCCCGCCGAGGGCGAGCTGCCCTCGCGTTTTGAGATGCGATTTACCGATGAGGGTCGCGCTTCTGCCGGCTGCGGTCGTACCGTGCGCTGGGAGCCCGTCGACGAGGTTCGTAGCGTGCGCATTGTTGGCGATGTTTCGTCGGTCGAGGTGTTTGTGAACGATGGCGCGCTCGTGTTTTCGACGCGCATCTATCCCGAGGCCTATGGCGTGACCGTTGACGCTCCGGGTGCGAGCGTGAACTACCATACGCTCAGCATCTAGGCGATTCATCGCATATCGGCGCTATACTGCAGCCGTTGCCCACGATGCGGGGAACACCCGCATCGTGGGTTTTTGTTTTGAAGGGACGGTGCCGTATGGGCGTACAGCAGCTAGAAGAGGCCTGGGCTTCGAGGGCCGGCGCGCGTGAGGCGCGTCTTGTTGCGGCCCTGCATGTGCCGGCGGCGCTGTCGCAGCTGGGGATTGTGCGTCCCGGTGACCGCCTGGTTGCGTTTTCCGATGACTTTGCCGATGCGTTTGCGCGCAGCTTTGATGGCTGCGACGCGGCTATGGTGGGGGAGCCGTCGGTTGCAGCGTTTGCTGCTGCGTCCGAGGGTTTTGATGCTTCGTTTGATGCCGAGGGGCCGCACCTGTGGTGGTTCGTCAACTCCATTGGCGGGTTTGGTCTGCGTGTGCCCGATCTTCGTGCTCTGGGTCGCGCGGCTCGTGAGGCACGCGCGCTGCTCGCGGTAGATAACACGGTGCCTGGCGTCTTTGGGTGCGATCCGCTGCGCTTGGGTGCCGTGCTCTCGCTCGACGCGTCCGATCGCGTGTGTGCTGGTAAGGCACCGCGCAAGCTCGTTGCCGCTTCGGTGGCGCGCTCGCAACTCAAGCGCCATCGTGTGGATGCCGCTGCCGAGTGCGCGCATGCGTTGTTTGTGGGTTGCGATGTGTCGGCACTCGATCTGTCTGTTGAGGAGGCTGAAGCGCTTGAACGCGGGCTGGAATCGCTCGATGCCCGTATGCAGGCTCACTTCGATCGCGCGCGTGCACTGGCCGAGTATCTGGCCGCCAACGAGATGGTGTGCAACGTGTGCTATCCCGGACTGAGCTCGCATCCCGACCATGCGGTTGCGACAGGAATCCTCGAGCACGGCTTTGGCCCGGCAGTTGAGTTTGACCTTATCGAGCGCAGTGCGGGTAATTTCTTCGATGCTTTGCCCGGGGAGTTTCGCACATCGCCCGTCGGCGGCGCAACGACGCGCCTTTCGGCCCCACGCGGCAAGCAGGGGAGCACCATCCGCCTCTTCGCCGGTACCGACGACCCCTTGATCGTGGCCGCCACCCTAGACAATGCCCTCCGATGATTATTCTGGGACGGGGATTAAAAAATCATTAGGTACACAATGATTTTTTAATCCCCGTCCCAGAATAATCATCTATGGTGACCGACCAGCTAAAAAAGCCCCGTCCCAAATTGGCTACTCTTTGATGCTGGCGATGAGGGCGTTGGCTTTGGTGGCGATGACGTTGTTAATGTCGGCCTGCAGCTCTTCGTAGACCGCTATGGCTCGCTCGCCGGCGGGGGTGAGGGTGGATCCGCGGGCGCCGTCGCGCTCGATGAGCTTGCAGCCCAGCTGACCTTCGGCCTCGTTTACAATGCGCCAGGCCTTGGAATACGCCATGCCCATGCTCTTGGCGGCGCGGTTGAGCGAGTGCTCGCGGGCAATACCCTGCAGCAGCAAGACGCAGCCGTGGCCGAACACGCCCGGCAGATCCTTGTCGCACGCTTGAATGACCAACTTTGCCGTCGTCTTGTACTCCATGTGCTCCACGTCTCCCCGCTAAAGTGTTTGCTGGGCAAACGCATAGCCTGCGTCAAACCCTCGTGTGCTCTTCTTAAATCATGCATTGTAGCAGTCAAAGTGCGTTAAGATACTTCCCCAGTATTGGGCGCCCAAGGTTGGGCTGGGTCCTACGAGGCCTGCAGCCGACCGGTCGCATGGAAAAAGGAGAAACATGGCTACGTTCTTTCCCGGTGAGTCCCACACGTTTTCGGAGTATCTGCTGGTCCCTGGTTACTCGTCCTCGCAGTGCATCCCCAACAACGTCTCTCTTAAGACGCCGCTGACCCGCTTTAAGCGCGGTGAGAAGCCGGCAATCACCCTGAACATCCCCATGGTTTCCGCCATCATGCAGTCCGTCTCGGGCGTCGATATGGGTGTCGCGCTCGCTACCGAGGGTGGCCTGTCCTTCATTTACGGTTCCCAGAGCGCCGAGTCCGAGGCCGCTATGGTCAAGGCCGTCAAGGATCACAAGGCCGGCTTCGTTCAGTCCGATTCCACGCTGACCCCCGACATGACCATGGAGCAGGTCATCGAGCTCAAGGAGAAGACCGGTCACTCCACTATGCCGGTCACCGACGACGGCACTCCCAAGGGTAAGCTCCTGGGCATCGTCACCAGCCGTGACTATCGCCCCAGCCGCGATGACCACCAGACGAAGGTCTCCGAGTTCATGACCCCGCGTGAGCAGCTCATCGTGGGCGACAAGAACATCAGCCTCAAGGTTGCCAACGACGTCATCTGGGACAACAAGCTTAACGCCCTGCCGATCGTCGACGACAACGATCACCTCATGGGCATCGTCTTCCGCAAGGACTACGACAGCCACAAGACCAACCCCAACGAGCTGCTCGATGGTGACAAGCGCTACATGGTCGGCGCCGGTATCAACACCCGCGACTATGCCGAGCGCGTGCCGCTGCTCATCGAGGCCGGCGCCGATGTCCTGTGCATCGACTCCTCCGAGGGCTTCAGCGAGTGGCAGAAGCGCACCATCGAGTGGATCCGCGCCAACTACGGCGAGGACGTCAAGGTCGGTGCCGGTAACGTCGTCGACGCCGAGGGTTTCCGTTTCCTGGCCGACTGCGGCGCCGACTTCATCAAGGTCGGTATCGGCGGCGGTTCCATCTGCATCACCCGTGAGACCAAGGGTATCGGCCGTGGCCAGGCCACCGCGCTGATCGACGTCTGCCGCGCCCGTGACGAGTACTACGAGGAGACCGGTGTCTACGTGCCCGTGTGCTCCGACGGCGGCATCGTCTACGACTACCACATGACGCTCGCCCTGGCCATGGGTGCAGACTTTATGATGCTGGGCCGTTACTTCGCCCGCTTCGACGAGAGCCCGACCGAGCGCGTCAACGTCAACGGCCAGTACATGAAGGAGTACTGGGGCGAGGGTTCTGCACGTGCCCGCAACTGGCAGCGCTACGACCTGGGCGGCGCCGCGAAGCTCAGCTTCGTCGAGGGCGTTGACTCCTACGTTCCCTATGCAGGTTCCCTCAAGGACGGCGTGGGCGGCACGCTCTACAAGGTTAAGTCCACGATGTGCAACTGCGGTGCCCTCTCGATCCCCGAGCTCCAGGAAAAGGCACGCCTGACACTGGTCAGCTCCACCTCCATCGTCGAAGGCGGCGCCCACGATGTAGTCGTGAAAGACTCTCAGCAAAGCGTCAGCTACCGCTAAGCGGCTTTCCCAAGCACCGCACCTTGCCGTTCAAACCGTCGCTCGCGTACCAAAGTACGCGTCGCTCCTCTTTCACGGCAATCTGCGGCACTTGGAAAACCCGATCATGTTTGGGCGGGTAACAATTAGCGGTTGATTCACAACCACGTTATTTAGATAAAGCGAGATGCCTGCAAGTCGCAGGCATCTCGCTTGTCGTATTTGCTATCATCAGTCAAGTTAACCTTAGGGTCGGTCGGCTTAGCTTTGTTCGCTACAAGTTCCGCACGCAAAGAAGAGCACTTAATGTGCTCTTCGTCTTGCGCAGGACTGTCCGCAGTAGCGAATAAAGCTAAGCCGACCGACCCCAGCTAAGATTAAAGGAGCTGATATGTGCGATTGCACAGATCATAAGGACGAGATTCCTGTCTACGACGCGCAGGCCATTGAGTCCAGGTGGATGAAGGCCTGGGAGGACTCCAACCTCTTTGCCGTCGACACCGACGACAGCAAGCCCAAGAAGTACGTGCTCGAGATGTTCCCGTATCCGTCGGGCGACCTGCACATGGGCCACGCGCGCAACTATACCATCGGCGATGCCATGGCCCGTCAGGCCCGCATGCGCGGCTACGACGTGCTGCACCCCATCGGCTTTGACGCCTTTGGCCTGCCTGCCGAGAACGCCGCCATCAAGCACAACACGCAGGCTGCCGCCTGGACGTATAAGAACATGGACCAGGCGCTCGCCACGATGAAGCGCATGGGCTTCTCCTACGATCTGGATCGCATGGTCAAGACCTGCAGCCCCGACTACTACCGCTGGGGCCAGTGGATCTTTGAGAAGATGTGGGAAAAGGGCCTGGTATATCGTAAGAAGAACCCGGTCAACTGGTGCCCCACTTGTAAGACCGTTCTGGCCAACGAGCAGGTTACCGAGGGTAAGTGCTGGCGCTGCGGCACCGAGCCCGAGAAGCGCGACCTGGAGCAGTGGTACTACAAGATTACCGAGTACTCCCAGGAGCTGCTCGACGATCTGGAGAAGCTCCCCGGCTGGCCCGAGCGCGTCAAGCAGATGCAGGCTAACTGGATCGGTCGCTCCGAGGGCGCCGAGGTCGACTTTACCCTTTGCGACCGGGATGGCGAGCCCATCGAGGGCGACGAGGGCAAGATCACCGTCTTCACCACGCGTGCCGATACGCTCTTTGGCGTTTCCTTCTTTGTCCTGGCTCCCGAGTACGCCGGCCTGCACGAGCTCGTCGAGGGCACGGAGTACGAGGAGGCCGTCACCAAGATTGTCGAGGACTCCAAGCATATCTCTGCCGTCGAGCGTGCCCAGGGCACCCTCGAGAAGCACGGTGCCTTCACGGGCCGCTATGTGGTAAACCCCGTCAACGGCGAGAAGGTCCCCGTGTGGGTTGCCGATTATGTCGTCGCCGATTACGGCACCGGTGCCGTCATGGCCGTTCCCTGTGGCGACCAGCGCGACTTTGAGTTTGCCCGTAAGTACGACCTGCCGATCGTGCCGATCATCCTGGACGATGACGATCGCGCTGCCGTCGAGGCCGGCGGCGAGACCATCGATACCTTCCATGCCGAGACCGTCGACTGGGATTGCGCTCACGCTGCCGAGGGCACGCTCGTCCAGTCCGGCAAGTACACCGGCATGCGCGGCGGTAAGCACTCCGAGGGCGAGGCTGCCATCGTGGCCGACCTCGAGGCCATGGGCTGCGGTCGTCGCAAGGTCGAGTTCCGTCTGCGCGACTGGCTCATCAGCCGTCAGCGCTATTGGGGCAACCCCATCCCGGCCATCCACTGCGAGCACTGCGGTATTGTGCCCGTGCCCGAGGATCAGCTGCCGGTGACGCTGCCCGAGAACCTGGACCTGGGCGCCGGCGAGACCCTCGCCGAGTGCAAGGAGTTCTACGAGACCACCTGCCCGGTCTGCGGCCGCCCGGCCAAGCGCGAGACCGATACCATGGACACCTTTACCTGCTCCAGCTGGTACTACCTGCGCTATACCGATCCGCATAACACCGAGCTGCCCTTCTCCCGCGAGGCCGCCGACCGTTGGATGCCCGTCGATAACTACATCGGCGGCATCGAGCACGCCATTCTGCACCTGCTCTACAGCCGCTTCTTTACCAAGGCACTGCGCGACCTGGGCCTGCTGAGTGTGGACGAGCCCTTCACTAACCTGCTGTGCCAGGGCATGGTCAAGGACGAGAACGGCGACACCATGTCCAAGTCCAAGGGCAATGTCGTGCCCCCGAGCTCGGTCATCGAGCCCTACGGCGCCGACACCATGCGTTTGGCGATCCTGTTTATCGCCCCGCCCGAGAAGGACTTCGACTGGGATCCCAAGGCCGTTGAGGGCGCCAACCGCTTCATCAAGCGCGCCTGGCGTATCGTTTGGCAGCTCGTCCAGTCCGGCGACGCCAACGTGGCCTTCGACAAGTCCGCACTCGACGAGGTTGCGATGAAGCTCTATCGCGAGCGTCATCGCACCATCGCCAAGTGCACCGAGGACTTCGATCGCGGCCAGTTCAACACCGCCATCTCGGCCGTCATGGAGCTCGTCAACGCGGCGAGCGCCTACCTCAACGCCACCGAGGGTACCGCCCGCGACAAGGCGCTGTGCTACGGCGTGGCTAAGGATATCGTGAGCGTCCTTGCCCCCATCTGTCCGTTCTGGGCCGACGAGCTGTGGCACGAGGCACTCGGCTGCGAGGGCAACGCCTACACCGCCGCCTGGCCCGAGTTCGACCTGGCCGAGTCCGTTGAGGACACGGTGCAGATCGTGGTCCAGGTGCTCGGCAAGGTCCGCGGCCGCGTCGACGTTGCCCGCGATGCCTCCAATGAGGATATGCAGGCTGCCGCCGAGGCCGCCGTCGCCAAGTGGCTCGAGGGCAAGACGGTCGTCAAGGCCATCTGCGTGCCCGGTAAGCTGGTCAACCTGGTGGTCAAGTAAGCGCTGCGCGCATAGCTGACGCATAAAAGACGAGGGGCGATCCGGTTGGGCCGTCCCTCGTCTTGTGTTTTATGCCCTGCTTAGTCAGTGCGTCGCAGCGTCTTCTACGGGATGTGTACCAGGTCCCTAAAGTAAACGTTGCCCGTTGCCTCTTCGAACATCCAAATGTTGAGGTAGATGTCGTTGAGGTCGTTGTTCACATCAAAGTCCGGATCGTCGAAGGTGCCCACAAAGGTGAGCATGGCGCGCGTTTCCTCGCCCGCTGCGACCTGCTGGCGCATGCGCACGTCGCGGACCTTACCGTTGACGTAGGCATAGGAGTCCACATCGCCAAACATCATGTCGACACCGGTGTTGTTGGACACCGTAAAGACGAGCGCAGCGTCCCCGTAGCCGTCGGTGTCCTTGCCCGCGCAGGTAACATGGACGTTCTCGTCCGCCTCCAGGTCGATGGGGAACTGTTCTTGGGGGTCGGAGCTCAGGTCCTGGGGATCGACGATGTCTTCGTTTATTTTGTCGAAGCTCTCCGATGGCGTCGTTTTCTCGATGGCTTTGGTGCTGCCAGGGTTCGGTTCGCATGTTCCGTTTTTGCCATTCGCGTTGCCGCAGCCCAAGAGGGCCAACGAGCACGTTGCAATGGCGAGTGCAGTTATGCAGGGGGTGCCTAGACGTTTCATGTGTGCCTCCTTGCCGTAGAGGATTTGGAAAGGTTCGTCGTTGCGCGACTTGCTGGCTGGCTTGTTGCAGAATGCCCCTTAGCGTAAGTCTGATCGATAGGGGCTCGGGGAGGAATGCCCTTGGGGTCCGAACGGGGCTGTGGAATGGGACGCATGGCCCGTTTTGGGGCTGTTGAGGGTGCGCCGCATGGGGTTCCTCGACCAATTGTCCTATTCTTGTGGAGAAGCTGTGCGCACGCTGACCTGCAGATTCGTACTGAGCTTGCACGTTTCCGCAGCTATTGGTATAGTTTGCTTGCAAATGAAGTTGTAATTGAAAGAAGTGGGGTTTCGGCCCCGCTTCTTTTTTGTATGGATGGAGGTGCCGCAATGGTCAAGACCAAGACCGAGCAGGCGATCATCGACGCGCTCGAGGCCGTCGCTCCCCAGCACGATGTCGACATCGTCGACGTCGAGCTCGTGGGTGCCACCAAGGCCCCCTGCGTGCGCGTGCGTATCGAGGGTGCCGAGGGTCAGAGCCTGTCGCTCAACGACGTCACGGCCAACACCAAGTGGGTCGGCGATGTGATTGAGGAGCTCGACCCCATCTCTTCGAGCTATACGCTCGAGGTGTCGAGCCCGGGTATGGCGCGCCCGCTGCGCCGCCCGAGTGACTTTGCCCGCTTTGTGGGCGAGAACTGCGAGCTCACCTCTACCGCCACCGAGGGCCGTCGCAAGTACGCCGGCAAGATTGCCGCTGCGACCGAGACCGACGTGACCCTCGAGCTCGAGGACGGCGAGTCCGTTACCCTCGATTTCTCTGATGTTAAAAAGTGCAAGTTGAAGCCCACCTACGACTTCAAGCCCGCGAAGGAAGGAAAGTAAGATGGCAGCATCCGACATGATGTCCGCCCTGATGGAGCTTTGCCAGGAGAAGCACATCGACCAGCTCTACCTGATCGACCGCCTGGAGCAGTCGCTCGCCAAGAGCTATGCCGAGATCCTGCATCTTGAGTGGGGCGCCAAGGTGACCATCGACCGCACCACCGGCAAGATCTACGTCTACCGCCTGGAGCCGATCGACGATTCCATGGACGAGGAGGGCAACTTCACCGAGTTCGAGGAGATCGACGTCACTCCCAAGAACACGAGCCGCATCGCTGCCCAGCACGCCAAGGCCGAGATCAACGCCATCGTGCGCAACTCCGCCCGCGAGCAGATCTACGAGGAGTTCTCCGGCCGCATCGGTGACCTCATCAGCGGTACCGTGCTGCAGTCCACGCCCGACTTCACGATCGTCAAGATCCGCGAGGGCGTCGAGGCCGAGCTGCCGCACTTCGACCAGCGTCGTTACGAGAACGAGCGTAACGAGCGTCCGATGGGCGAGCGCTACCTGCACAACCAGCACATCAAGGCCGTGATCATCGACGTTCGCGACCCCAACTCCAACCTGCAGCCGGTTCGTGGCGAGCACAGCCGTCCGCCGATTGTCATCTCCCGTACCCACCCCGAGCTCATGCGTCGTCTGTTTGAGCAAGAGGTCCCCGAGATCTATGAGGGCACCGTCCAGATTAAGTCGATCGCCCGCGAGCCCGGCCAGCGCTCCAAGGTCGCCGTCCACTCGCTCGACGACCGTCTGGATCCCGTGGGCGCCTGCGTCGGCCCCAAGGGCAGCCGTGTTCGCGCTGTCGTGGGCGAGCTCCGCGGCGAGCGCGTCGACGTCATCCTGTGGGATGCCGATCCTGCCGTCTACGTCGCTAACGCCCTGTCGCCCGCTAAGGTCACCCGCGTCCTCATCGACGAGGAGAAGGCCTACGCCGGCGTCATTGTGCCCGACGACCAGCTGTCCCTCGCCATCGGCAAGGAGGGCCAGAACGCCCGCCTCGCCGCGCGCCTGACCGGCTGGCACATCGACATCAAGTCCGAGACGCTTGCCGCCGACATCCTCAAGAACGTTCCCGTTCACGAGGAGCCCGCCGCCGACCTGATTGGTGATGAGGAGGGCGAGGACGTCCGCCGCTGCGAGTACGTGTCCGAGGACGGCATCCAGTGCCGCAACCAGGCTCGTCCCGGCTCCCGTTTCTGCGGTGTCCACGACACCGACGCCTTCGATGATGCGGAGGATCTGATCTAGCGCGCGGTCGCGCCGGGCGGGTCCCGGCGCGTCTCCCACGCTCGTTCAGTCTCTAGGCACCCAAGGTGCCAGAAAGGGTAGGTGAAGTCATATGGCAAAAGTCCGTGTGTCCACCCTGGCCAAAGAGTTCGGCATGACCTCCAAGGAACTGATGGGTCATCTCGCCGATATGAAGATTCCCGCTAAGTCCGCTTCCTCCACCCTGGAGGACGCCTACGTTGCCATGGTCCGCAAGCAGCTCGCCTCGGTGATCGAGGCCCGCGCCCAGGAAGTCGAGGCCGCCAAGCAGGCCGAGGAGCAGGCGGCTGCCGCCGAGGAGGCCGCACGCGCCGCCGAGGCCGAGCGCGAGCGCATCGCCGCCGAGAAGGCCCGCGAGGAGGAGCGCCGCCAGTTTGCCGCAGCCCAGGCTGCCGAGGAGGCTGCCCGCGCCGAGGCTGAGGCCAAGAAGAAGGCCGAGCAGGAGCGCCTTGCCCGCGAGAAGGAGGAGGCTGCCCGCGAGGCTCAGCGCCGCGCCGTTCCCGCTTCCGACTCCGGTTCGCGCTTCCGTTCGCTGCTCGACCAGATCGCCGCACAGGAGACCGTGCTCAAGGAGAAGAAGGACGCCGAGGACAAGGCCAAGGCCGAGCGCGCCGCAGAGCGCGGTAACCGTCGTGGCGGCAACAACGACCGCCGCGGTGGCCGTCGTAACGATCGCAACGCTTCCGACAACAACTCCGAGCGCAACGCCTCCGAGAGCCGTCCGCACAGCCATCGCACTAACGCCAGCAACAACGTCGCTGCTGGCATGGACTTCCCCAACCCCGATAAGCAGGGCAAGGGCAAGAAGCGCAAGGGCGGTCACAACAACGAAGAGGACCACTACAGCCGCATGGCTCGCGAGGCCGAGGAGTACAGCCGCGAGAAGGTGCTCGAGGAGGCTCGTGCCGCCGTCGAGGAGGCCTCTCGCGAGTCCACCGGTCGCCGCAAGAAGCGCAAGGAGAAGCGCGAGCGTGAGGCTGCCAAGGCTCAGGAGGAGCGCAAGATAGAGGAGGCGCTGGCCCAGGGCGTGAACCCCGAGGACCTCGACGCCATCAAGGTCTCCCAGGGCGTTACCGTCCAGGAGCTTGCCGAGGCGCTTGACGTTCCGGCCAACGACATCATCAAGCGCCTGTTCCTGCTGGGTACGCCGCTCACCATGACGCAGTCCATGTCCGACGACCTCGTCGAGCTCGTCGCCGACGACCTGGGCCGTCAGATCAAGATCATCACCCCCGAGGAGGAGAACACCTTCTCGTTCTACGACGATCCCGCCGACCTTAAGCCGCGCGCCCCGGTCGTCACCGTCATGGGTCACGTCGACCACGGCAAGACGTCGCTGCTCGACGCCATCCGTCACACCGGCGTTGCTGCCGGCGAGGCGGGCGGCATTACGCAGGCCATCGGCGCTTCGCAGGTCATGATCAACGACCGCAAGATCACCTTCATCGATACCCCGGGTCACGCTACCTTTACGGCCATGCGTGCCCGTGGCGCCAAGGTGACCGACATCGTCATTCTGATCGTGGCTGCCGACGACGGCGTCATGCCCCAGACGGTCGAGTCGATCAACCATGCCAAGGCCGCCGGCGTTCCCATCGTCGTCGCCGTCAACAAGATCGATAAGCCGGGCGCCAACCCCGACCGCGTGCGCCAGGAGCTCACCGAGTACGGCGTCATCCCCGAGGAGTGGGGCGGACAGAACATGTTCGTCAACATCTCGGCCAAGCAGAAGATCGGTATCGACGACCTTCTGGAGACCGTGCTGCTTCAGGCCGACGTTCTCGAGCTCAAGGCCAACCCGGACACCTTTGCCTCCGGCAACGTCCTCGAGGCCAAGCTCGACAAGGGCCGCGGCTCGGTCGCTACCGTGCTCGTGACCCGCGGTACCCTGCACGTGGGCGATACGCTGGTCGCCGGCCTTACCTACGGCCGCGTCCGCGCCATGCTCGACCCCAAGGGTCGCGCCGTCACCGAGGCCGGTCCCTCCGACGCCGTCGAGATCCTGGGTCTGCAGTCCGTGCCCAACGCCGGTGACGAGTTCCGCGTGTTCGAGGACGAGCGCGAGGCTCGCGCCCTGGCCGACGAGCGTTCGCTCAAGGCCCGTATCGAGGAGCAGAGCCGCGTCAAGCACGTCACGCTCGAGAACCTCTTCGAGACCATTGCCGATGCCGAGGTCAAGGAGCTCAACCTGATCATCAAGGCCGACGTCCAGGGCTCCATCGAGGCCCTTCAGGACTCGCTCGACAAGATGGATCAGTCCGAGGTTCGCATCAACACGATCCACTCCGCCGTTGGCGCCATCAACGAGACCGACGTCGTCCTGGCCGACGCCTCCAACGCCATCATCATCGGCTTTGGCGTCCGTCCCGACGGTAAGGCCCGCTCCGCCGCCGAGCGCGAGGGCGTCGAGATCCGTTGCTACGACGTCATCTATAAGTGCCTCGAGGAGCTCGACGCCGCCCGTATCGGCATGCTCAAGCCCACCGAGGTCGAGGTCGCCACGGGTACCGCGACTGTCCTGGACACCTTCAAGGTGCCCAAAGTCGGTATCGCCGCCGGTGTCCGCGTCGAAGAGGGCGAGATCGCCGCGACCGATTCCGTGCGCCTGGTGCGCGACGGTATCGTGGTCTTCAACGGCAAGATCGCCTCGATGCGCCACTACAAGGACGAGGCCAAGAGCCTCAAGAGCGGTTCCGAGGGCGGCATTGGCCTGGAGAACTTCCAGGACATCAAGCCCGGCGACCAGATCGAGGGTTACCGCATCGACCAGGTTGCCCGTACCGAGTAGGGGGTAGCGCTATGAAGCAAACGCAGGCAACCCGCCGTCTGGGCGAGCAGCTTCGCGAGAAGCTTGGTTATATCCTGCTCTTTGAGGTTTCCGATCCACGTCTCGACCTGGTTACTTTGACCGCGGTCGAGGTCGCGGTGGACCGTTCGTTCGCGCGTGTGTACGTGTCGTGCGATGCGAGCCGCTACGACGAGGTCATGGAGGCGCTCGCAAGCGCCAAGGGCCGTATTCGCAGCCTGTTGGCTCGCTCGCTCGATTGGCGTGTTACGCCCGAGCTCGATTTTCGCATCGATCGCTCGACCGATGAGGCCGAGCGCATCACGCGTGCGCTGGAAAACGTTCCCGCCACGCTTGCGATCGAAAAGGACGAGGACGGCTATCCGATAGCGGATGCCGCCCAGGAGGCAGCTTTAGATGACTAATTCCGCCGACCTCGCCTCGTGCGAGTCTGCAGATATTCAGCGACGCATCCTCGAGCTCATCGAGGGTGCGTCCTCCATTGCGATTTCGGGACACACTTCTCCCGATGGCGACGCCCTGGGCTCCGTGTTGGGTCTGGGCCTTTCGCTCATGAAGTTTTTCCCCAACAAGGACATTGCGCTGCTGCTGGCAGACGATGACCCGGTTCCGCGTATCTACCGCTTTATGGAAGGCTCCGATCGCCTGGTGCCGGCATCTGCGTACACTGGCAATCCGGACCTGTTCATCTCGGTGGACGTACCGGTCGTCGAGCGTCTCAATAATTCCGCCGAGGTGCTTCGTCGCTCCAAGCATGTGGTGTGTTTCGACCACCATCCGGCGCGTGAGGAGTTTGCCGAGTTCAGTCTGAGGCGCGTTGAAGCTGCAGCCTGCGCCATGATCATTGACCGTTTCTTGGACAATTGTGGCATTGTCGCCCGTGATGGCGTCGCGACCTGCTTGCTGTGCGGCTTGGTGACCGACACCGGTCGTTTCCAGTACCAAAACGCCGATGCCGCCGCATTCCATGCGGCCTCGCGACTGGTTGCTCACGGTGCCGATCCGGCGCGTGTGGCACTCGAGGTATATCAGAGCATGCGCGTTGAGTTTTTGCACCTCAAGTCCATCGTTATGGGCCGCATCAAGACGGTGGCCCACGGGCGCGTGGCGTATAGCTACGCGTTCCAGAGTGACCTTGAGGCTTGCGGTGTCACCTCGGATGAGTGCGACGGCCTGGTTGACGTGGTGCGCTCGGTGATGGGCGTGGAGGTCTGCCTGTTCCTGAAGGGCATTGAGGGCGATACCAAGGTGCGCGGCAACCTGCGCTCCAAGGGCGACCTCAACGTGTCCGAGATCGCTGCTGCTTTTGGCGGAGGCGGGCATTCCGCTGCCGCCGGTTTCTCCAACAACGGAACGATTCTCGAGACGCTCACCGTGGCACTACCCATGCTGGCCGAGCTGGTAGGGGAGGATCCCGCTTCGGTGACCGTCGAGCTTTAACTTTTTGGATGGTACATGGCTCGTCGTACGCCTTCTCAACTGAATATGCTGCTCGCCGTCGATAAGCCGGTGGGCTGCACGTCCCACGATGTGGTCTCGCAATGCCGGCGCGCCCTCCATGAGCGGCGCGTCGGTCATGCCGGCACGCTCGACCCCATGGCATCTGGCGTCATGGTGGTGGGCGTGGGCCAGGCTACTCGTCTGCTGGGCATGCTCACCCTCGACACGAAAAGCTACGTCGCCGACATTTCGTTTGGCGCCGAGACCAATACCGATGATGCGGAGGGCGAGGCGGTCCGCACGGTGGCTGTTGCCAACGAGCTCCGCGATCCTGCCTATGCCCGCGAGCACTTGGCCGCCATGCTGGGTCCGCAGATGCAGGTGCCGCCGGCGTTTTCGGCTATCTCGGTCAATGGCGTTCGCGCCTACAAGTCTGCTCGCGAGGGCAATGCGGTGGACCTACCTCCGCGCCCCGTCGAGGTCTATGCCGCCGACCTGATCGCCGTGGGTGGCGAAGGTGATACGTGTGTGTGGACCGTGGCGTTCTCGGTGAGCAAGGGCACCTATATCCGTGCACTCGCTCGCGACTTGGGCCGTGCCTGCGAGAGCGCCGCGCACATTTCCGCGCTGCGCCGCACGGCCTCCGGTGTTGTTTCCATTGGCGCTTGTCATGCGGTCGAGGAGCTTTCTCTCGAGTCCGCGGCTGGCTTTGCCCTGGACCCCATTGCGGCTCTGGGCGCCACGCGTGTTGACTTGCCGGGCAATCTTGCCGACGACCTGCTCTGCGGCCGACGCATTCCCGTTGAGCGCGCGCTTGCCGATTTCGATGTCTCGAAGGCGCCGTTTGCGTTGGTGCTCGATGGGGGACTCAAGGCGCTCGCTCGCATTGAGGGCGGCCGCTTTGTCATGGAGCACGTGTTTCCGCAGGCAATCGGCGGTGTTCGATGATGTTGTCCGCTCGCGAGCTCGCGCGTATCTTTTTCGCGGGCGAGTCGGACGAGACTCGCATCGTTACTGCCGATACGTTTGATGAGTGCGAGCACTTGGGTGCCGCCTCCATCGCCATCGGCGTGTTCGACGGCGTTCACCGTGGACACCAGGAACTCATCGAAGCGCTTGTCCGTGATGCCCGTGCCCATGGCTGTAAGGCGGTCGTGGTTACCTTCGATCCCGACCCGGACGTTGTGGTGAGCCCTTCGCCCGCTCAAAAATTGATGACGACGGCCGACCGTCTGCATGCCCTGGCTCAAACCGGGGTCGATGCGGTGGTGGCCGTTCCCTTTACGCCTGAGGTTGCGGCGCTTGACCATGTTGATTTTCTCTCGCTGGTGTCGCGTCTGGTCGACATTCGCTCGATTCGCGTTGGCAGCGACTTTAGGCTGGGCCGTGGCGGTGCATCTGGTGTTGCCGAGATGCGCGCCTGGGGTGCCGAGCGCGGCGTTGACGTGTATGGTCACGACCTGCTTTGTGAGGGCGGTGAGGCCATTTGCGCCACCCGCATTCGTCATGAGTTGGGACAGGGCCATGTGGAGCTTGCTGCTGAGTTGCTTGGCCGCCCGTATATGGTGCGTGGCGGTGTTATTCGCGGCCGTCACGAGGGCTCTGGCATGGGCTTTCCCACGGCAAATCTACAGGTTCCCGACGGTATTCAGGTGCCTGCCGATGGCGTGTATGAGGGTCTGGTGCTGGTCGATGACACCGCGTGGCCCGCTGCCGTGAACGTCGGACTGCCGCCGACGTATGCCGACGATGCCGCTTCGGCGCACCTCGAGGCTAATTTAATTGGTTATACGGGCGACCTGTACGGCTCTTCTGTTTCGCTGGCGTTTACGCGCTGGCTGCGTCCGTCGCGCGTGTTCGATTCGCTGGATGAGTTGATCGCGACCGTCGAGGGTAATATCGAAGATATTCGTCACAACTTGGGCGAGCAGGGGGTGAGCATCCGTGATTAGCGATGAAGAAAAAGACCAGGTACGCGCTGCGTCCGACCTAGTCGCCATCGTGCAGGAAACGGTTGAGCTCAAGCCTCGCGGTCATGAGTTTTGGGGTTGCTGTCCCTTTCATGGCGAAAAGACTCCGTCCTTCCACATTATTCCCGCCACGCAGGTGTGGCATTGCTTTGGCTGTGGCGAGGGTGGCGACGTCTTCACCTATATCATGAAGCGCGAGAACCTGAGCTTTCCCGAGTCAATCCGTTATTTGGCCGATCGCGCGGGCATTGAGCTGCACGACACCGGAGATCGCCGCGAGCGCGGCACCAAGCGTGCCCGAATCTACGATCTGTGCGCCGAGACCGCCCAGTTCTACCACACCATGCTTATGCGCGGCAAGGACGGCCGTCCGCGCGAGTACTTTGCCAGCCGCGGCATGGGTGGCGACGTCTGCCGCCGCTACTGCCTGGGCTTTGCACCGGGCCGCAACGCGCTGGTGTCGCACCTGTCCCAGGCGGGTTTTACCCCGCAGGAGATGATCGACGCCAACGTTGCAGTGAGCCGCGGGCGAGGGCAGCTTGCCGACCGCTTCTACGACCGCGTGATGTTTCCCATTTTTGATGAGCAGGGTCATAACATCGCCTTTGGTGGTCGCATCATGGGTGACGGCCAGCCTAAGTACCTCAATACCGCCGAGACGAGCGTATTTCATAAAAAGCGAAACCTCTACGGCTTTAATTGGGCCAAGGAGTTTATCGTCGCGCAGGATACCGCCATCGTGGTGGAGGGCTATACCGACTGCATCGCCTGTTGGGAGGCGGGGATTAAAAACGTTGTCGCCACGCTGGGCACCGCGCTCACGGAGCATCACGTCAAGACGCTCACTCGCTTTGCCAAGCGCATCGTGTATATGTTCGATGGCGATGCCGCCGGTCAAAAGGCCGCCCGTCGCGCGATTCAGTTTATCGAGCAGGATTCGATGGACCTGCGCTGCGTGGTGCTGCCCGACGGCAACGATCCAATGGAGTTTATCACGGCGCATGGTGGACAGGAACTGCAGACGCGCATCGACGCTGCCGAGCCGCTTATGGACTTTGTCTACCGTTCGCTGCAGGAGTCGAGCGATATCACCACGCCGGGCGGTCGCGCCAAGGCGCTGGAGGACGCTCTCACGCTCATCTATCCGCTGCGCGATAGCTACATGATCGATACGTACTTTATTCAGATTGCCGATCTACTGGGTTTGGATCTGGAGACGGTGCGTGCGAGCTCGGGCCGTGTGTTTCGCGATGTCGCCAAGCGCGAGGATGCGGAACGACGTCGCGAGCAGAACTATGAGCGCCAGCGGGCTCAGGCTGAGCGGTCCGGTAGCGCGGGCGGTCGGGCGTCGGGTTCTCACGATGCCGGTCGCGGTGCTTGGGCATCGGGCGCGACGCCGCCGGTGTCCGCGCCTGTCGAAGAAGAGCCGTACGACTACGTCCCGCTCGATGCCTATGGCGCTGCACCAGTGGAGGTCGTTGACGATTTGCCGCCAATCGATGTGCCCGATGGTGTGGGCGCTGTGCCTGTGGCTGACGGTTCGTGCGCACCGGCTGCGGCGGCGCCGATGGTTCTTACCGATCTTGAGCGCAAGTCCTTGGCAGGGGAGCGCGAGCTGTTGACCATGCTCACGAGCTACCCCGACCTGTTCCGCACGTATGCCGACCGCATCTGCTCCATCGAGTGGGTTGACCCACGTCACGAGTCCATCGCGTGGGCCGTTCTGGCAACGCCGCCGGGAACCGATCCTGCAGCCTGCATGGATGCGGCGCGCTCGGTGTGTCCCGAGGCGGCAACGCTTGTGAGTGCCGGGCGCATCTCGGCGACGAGCAAGCACCCCACCGAGACGAACATCGTGTTTATGCTCGATACGCTCGAGCTCTACACTATCAAGCGCCGCATGCGTGCCGCACAGGCCAAGCTGCGCCAGGACCGTTCGCTCGATGATGAGGCCCGTCGCGCGCTGACCGTGCAGGCAGCGCAGGATTCGCAGCGTCAACGCGAACTGCAAAAGTCGATCGGCGGTGTGGCGGACCCGTTCCGTTTGATCGGTCTGGAGGCCGCAGGCACTGAACAAGCCTAGATGTTGTGGTCAACCAGCGTATTCTCGCCTATATCCAGTCCTCTTTTTGGGTATAGACGTCAATGTGTGTGCTAAAGTATTGAGTCCTGTGGACTATGAAGGGAGAATCTGTGCCAAAAAAGACTGAGAGCACGGGTACTGGGCTGGAATCCTACGTTGCAAAGCTCATGGGCAACGGCTCAAACAGGACTTCGGTAACCGAGGACGAGATTCAGGTCGCCCTGAAGGATATCGATGTTTCTGACGAGCAGCTCACCGCGGTGTATTCCGCGCTGCGCAACAGCGGCATCCAGATTATCTCCGCGAGCGGTAACGACGACGCCCCCATGGACGTCGACGATGATGATACCGATTCTGATACCGACGATTTCGATGACGACGACGAGCACGATTCCGGCTCGCTCGACGATCATGAGCTCAAGATGGCCCGTCAGGCCGACGCCGAGATGGGTTCTTCCAAGAGCAAGAAGAAGCGCACCGTGCGCACGTCCCGTTCACGCTCCCGCGTGCGTGGCATCGATGCCTCCACGGTGATGCTGACCGGCGATCCGGTTCGTATGTACCTCAAGGAGATCGGCAAGGTCGACCTGCTGACCGCCTCCGAAGAGGTCGATCTGGCCATGAAGATCGAGGCCGGTCTCGAGGCCACCGAGAAGCTCGAGGCTGCCGAGGCGGGTGAGCTCGAGCTCACGCGTTCCGAGATGCGTCGTCTAACGCGCATTGAGAACGTGGGCCTCGAAGCCAAGCAGGCGCTCATCAGTGCAAACCTACGTCTGGTCGTCTCCATCGCCAAGCGCTATGTTGGCCGCGGCATGCTGTTCCTGGACCTGATCCAGGAGGGCAACCTCGGTCTGATCCGCGCCGTCGAGAAGTTCGACTACCAGAAGGGCTTTAAGTTCTCCACGTACGCCACGTGGTGGATCCGTCAGGCCATCACGCGCGCTATCGCCGACCAGGCCCGTACCATCCGTATTCCCGTGCACATGGTCGAGACCATCAACAAGCTCGTCCGCGTGCAGCGCCAGCTTCTCCAGGACCTGGGTCGCGACCCGACCCCCGAGGAGATCGGTGCCGAGATGGACATGAGCGCCGACCGCGTTCGTGAGATCCAGAAGATCTCGCAGGAGCCCGTGTCGCTCGAGACCCCCATCGGCGAGGAAGAGGATTCCCAGCTGGGCGACTTCATCGAGGACTCCCAGGCTATCGTTCCGCCCGATGCCGCCAGCTTCTCCATGCTGCAGGAGCAGCTCACCCAGGTGCTCGACTCGCTTGCCGATCGTGAGCGCAAGGTTATCGAGCTTCGCTTTGGCCTCGTTGACGGTCATCCCCGCACGCTCGAGGAAGTCGGCCGCGAGTTTGGCGTTACGCGCGAGCGCATCCGCCAGATCGAGTCCAAGACCCTGGCCAAGCTCCGCCACCCGAGCCGCTCGAGCAAGCTCAAGGACTACATCGAGTCTTAACCTCGCGAGCAAGAAGCGCCCTCAAGCACATCCGCTTGGGGGCGCTTTCATGTAGTCATTGGGGACGTTCTTGAATGGCTAGTCGTTTAAGAACGTCCCCAATGACTAGGTCGGAAAAATTCTTAAAAAAGTTCTTGCCCTAAGCTGATTCGTCCGTATAATAAATTTCGTTGCTTGAGAGCACGCACCTATTCCTCGGTAGCTCAATGGTAGAGCACGCGGCTGTTAACCGCGCTGTTGTAGGTTCGAGTCCTACCCGGGGAGCCAGAATTTTCCAGCCCAGTCCGTTGGGCTTTAAATTCCTCGGTAGCTCAATGGTAGAGCACGCGGCTGTTAACCGCGCTGTTGTAGGTTCGAGTCCTACCCGGGGAGCCAGGTTGTAAAACCCGTCGCTTATGCGGCGGGTTTTTTCATGCCGCGATCGCCGTTCGCGAACGTTACCGTATCAACATTTCGTGTCGAGGATGTAATCCCGAGGCCCGCCACCTCAACATGGCGCGGTCGTTGTAGAATATTGCAATGATTGCTCCCACGACATGGTGCCGCGAGCACCAAGAAAAGGAGATTCTTGTGTCTGAGACCATTAACGGCAGCCTGAGCGTCTCGAACGACGTTATTGCCGATATTGCCGGTTATGCCGCGATGACGTGCTATGGCGTTGTCGGTATGGCTGAGCAGCTCCAGGGCGCCGAGAGCGTGCGCCTGCTTGCCGGTCAGCGCCTCCGCAAGGGCGTGCTTGTCTCCGCCGACGAGAACGGCCTTACGGTCGATCTTCACGTCGTGCTCGAGAACGGCGTCAACATGAAGTCCGTCTGCCACAATCTTTCGAGCTCCGTTGCCTTCACTCTGCAGGAGATCGCCCAGATCGATCCCGCCAGCCTTAAGATCGGCATCCATATCGACGCGCTCAAGAGCCGTCTGAACTAGCATCCGAAAACGGAGATTCAAATACCCATGATTGCAAAGACCATTCGCACCTGTTTTCCGATCGCTGCGGCTGCCGTTTCCGACAAGGCCGAGGAGATCAACAAGCTCAACGTCTTCCCCGTACCCGACGGCGACACCGGCACCAACATGTCGCTCACGCTCGCCTCGGTGACCAAGGAGCTTTCTGCTCTTCCTGCCGACGCTGACATGGAAGCCATCGCCGGCGCCATCACCCACGGCTCCCTGATGGGCGCCCGCGGTAACTCCGGCGTCATCACGTCGCAGATTCTGCGCGGCGTGGCCGAGGGCCTTGTCTCTGCCGATGAGCCCATCACGTCCGCCAACATCGCCTTCGCCTTCCGTCGCGCCGTCAAGGTCGCCTTCCAGGCCGTCCGCAAGCCCATCGAGGGCACGATCCTCACGGTGCTGCGTGATGTCTCGACCAAGGCCGACGAGTGCGAAAAGAAGAAGTTCTCGGCCGAGGACGCGCTCGATGCCATCGTCGTCGAGGCCTACCAGTCCGTCGCCCGCACGCCCGACCTGCTGCCCGTTCTGAAGGAGAACGGCGTGGTCGACTCCGGCGCCTTTGGCTTTGCCATCTTCCTGGAGAACTTTGTTGCCGCCGCGCTTGGCCGCAGCACCGTTGTCGAGGATTTCTCCGCCACGTTTGATTCCGCTGGCTCTGCCCGCGACGCGGCCCTCGGTCGCGTTGAGATCGAGGCCAACGACGATTGGGAGGGCTCGGAGTTCCGCTACTGCAACGAGTTCCTCTTTAAGGCCGACGCCCCGTTTGACGAGGACGAGTGCCTTAAGTTCCTGGGCTCCATGGGTGACTGCGAGCTGCTCGTGGGTGCCTACCCCGACTATAAGATTCATGTGCACTCCAACACCCCCAACCTGGTGCTCGAGCACATGCTGCAGCTCGGTCAGATCTATGAGGTCTTTATCCACAACATGGAGATGGAGGCCCACGACCGTACCGCCAAGATCCACGAGGATCAGGAAAAGGCCGCCGAGCCCGCCAAGGCGCTGGGCTTTGTCGCCGTTGCCGCCGGTTCCGGCGAGGCCGACATCCTCAAGTCCCTCGGCGTCGACGTGATCGTGTCCGGTGGCCAGACTATGAATCCCTCGACCGCCGACCTGCTGGGCGCGGTGGACCAGGTCAACGCGACCTCGGTCATCATCCTGCCCAACAACGGCAACATCCGCATGGCCGCTGAGGCTGCTGCTTCAGCCTGCACCGACAAGAAGGTCGCCGTCGTTCCCACCAAGACCGTCCCGCAGGCCTTCTCCGCGCTGTTCGCGGTCCTGCCCGATTCCGAGCTCGAGGATGCCGTCGCCGCCATGGTCGACGCCATCAGCGAGGTCCGCGATGGCGAGGTCACCCGCGCCGTGCGCGACTCCAGTGCCTCTGACGGTTCTCCGATTCACTCCGGTGACGTCATGGGTATCATCGCCGGCTCCATCGACGTGGTCGGTTCCGACGTGAAGCAGGTCACGCTCGACTGCATCAACCGCATGCAGGAGGAAGAGGAGGGTGACGCGCTGACGATTCTGGCCGGCGAGGAACTGTCCGATGAGGCCTTCCAGGAGATCGTCGACGCTATCGAGGAGGCTCAGCCCGATCTGGAGATCGACGCCCATCGTGGCGAGCAGCCGCTCTATCCCGTAATCTTCTCAATCGAGTAGGCATCTGCCCATGTCCGAGCTGTGCTCCGTGCCGCGCGTCTCGGAGCGCTTTGCCCAGAGCAATGCGCTCGACGAGGATATCGCGCGACTCAAATTTGTTTCGGGTAAACGTGAGGAGGCCCTTCGCCGTCTGGGAATTCGGACGGTGGGGGACCTCCTTCTCCATATCCCTCATCGATATCTCGACTTTACGCGTTCGTGGTCCATCGAGATGGCACCCATCGGTACCGTGTGCACCATCATCGCCGCGGTCGACCGTATCGTTCAAAAGCAGCCTCGCCCGCGTATGCAGGTGACCGAGGTCTCACTCGTTGACGAGACGGGCGTGCTGCAGGTCGCCTTTTTCCGCCAGCCATGGATTGCCCAGCAGCTTAAGCAGGGCGACCGTTTGGCTGTGATGGGCAAGGTCGAGTTTGCCTACGGTTTTAAGCAGATGGCCTCGCCGCATTTCGAAAAGCTCGAGGACGGGCGTGCCGCGGGTACCATTTTGCCGATCCATTATGTGAGTGATGGCGTGAGCCAGGCGTGGATGCGCCGTATCGTAAGCGGCGCGCTTGAGGTCGTCGGTAATCCCTTCGATCCGATTCCCGCGCCGCTGCGCGCAAAGCGGAAGCTCATGAGCAATGCCCGCGCGTTGCGTTCGATCCACTTTCCCTCGAGCATGGCTGAGCGCGACATTGCACGCCGGCGTCTTGCCTACGAGGAGTGCCTCTACCTGCAGCTGGCGCTGCGCCTGCGCAACGACGGCGGCCTGGTCGATGTGGTGCCCTATGCCCACACCGCGGGCGAGCACCTGGCCGTGCTCAAGCAAGCCCTGCCGTTTTCGCTGAGCGACGAGCAGGAGGTCGCGTTCCAAGATATCCTGCGCGATATGTGCGATGGCGGGCGTGTGATGAACCGCCTGCTGCTGGGCGATGTCGGTACCGGTAAGACCGCCGTTGCCGCCTGCGCGCTGGCTGTGGCTGCCGATAGCGGCACGCAGGCCTGTGTTATGGCGCCCACGGGCGTGCTGGCGCGCCAATATGCCGATAAGACCGGCCCTCTGCTCTCGCAGGCCGGCATGTCCTGGGCGCTTCTGACGGGTGCCACGCCGGCCTCAGAGCGCGAGCGGATCCATTCCCAGCTGGAATCGGGCGAGCTTGATGTGCTCTTTGGAACCCACGCGGTTCTTTCGGATGACGTTACGTTCAAGCATCTGTCGCTCGTGGTCATCGATGAACAGCACCGGTTTGGCGTCGGCCAACGCAACGCCCTGCGCGCGAAGGGCCCCGGTGCCGATCTGCTCGTTATGACGGCAACGCCCATCCCGCGTACGTTGGCGCTCTCGGTCTACGGCGACCTGGACACGAGCATTATTCGCCATCGACCTGTTCCGGGAGCGGGCGTTACGACACGCGTGCTTACCGAGTCGAGCCGCGACCTGGCCTACGGCGCTATTCGCGAGGCGCACGAAAAGGGCCAGCAGGCCTATGTGATCTGCCCCCTCGTGGAGCCGAGTGACTCGGCCGATGAGCTGGAAGACGTGCCTGGTATCGCCCGCGACGACGAGGGCCGCGTGACCGTGCCCGTGCCGCTCCACGATACGGCAACCGAGCTCGATCGCCTGCGCCTGGCGTTGCCGGGACTTACCATCGAACGCCTTCACGGCCGCATGCCGGCGGGGGAGAAGGACCGCGTGATCGATGCCTTCAAGCGCGGAGAGATCGACGTGCTCGTCTCGACCACGGTGGTCGAGGTGGGCGTCGACGTGCCCAACGCCACCGTCATGGTCATCGAGAACGGTGAGCGCTTTGGCTTGGCGGCCCTGCACCAGCTGCGCGGTCGCGTGGGCCGCGGCAGCGTGTCGGGCACCTGCCTGGTCATGACGCACTCCAAGGGCAACGGCGGCGCGTCGGCGGCACAAGACCGTCTCCAGTCGCTCGAAAAGACCTCGGACGGCTTTACGCTCGCCCAGATGGACCTGCGCCTGCGCCACGAGGGCGAGATCCTGGGGTATCGCCAGCACGGCGGCGTGACCCTGCGCTTTGTGGACCTGGATGCCGACGAGGATCTTATCGAATGGGCCCATTTGGACGCGGTCGAGCTCTTGCGGTATGCTTGCAACCTTGACTCCGTGGCGACGCGTCCCTTGCGCGACGCGGTCGCCATGCGTTATCGACATATCTTTAAGGAGGTCAGCGGAGGATGAGAATCATCGGCGGCGAATGGCGCGGTCGTAAGATCGAGGAGCCCCGTGGTCGCGATGTCACCCGCCCCACGACTGATCGCGTGCGCGAGGCGTGCGCATCTATGGTCATGTCGGCATTCGATTTCGATTTGGACGAGGTTCGTGTGCTGGACGCCTTTGGCGGCTCCGGTGCCTTAGGGTTAGAGATGCTCTCTCGTGGGGCCCGCTCGCTCACGACGTTCGAGATCGATCGCAACGCCGCGCGGCTCATTACCAAGAATAACGAGTCGCTCTGCCGTGACCGTGCGCGCTGGCGCGTGGTGACGGGTGACGTGCTGGCGAGCGCCTTGCGCGGCCGCGTGCCGGGCGGCCCCTTTGATCTGGTCCTGCTCGACCCGCCCTATGCTTTTGGTGCCGAGCCGGTCGAGGAACTGCTGCAGAACCTGGCTCAGCAGGGTTTACTTGCACCTGGCGCTTACGCCTTGTTTGAGCATGCCGCCGCCGATGCGGGCGCGCATCCGGCAGGCTTTGAGACTGTACGTGAGAAGCGCTACGGCATTACCTCGGTCGACCTGCTTCGTTGGGTCGGCGATGACGACGGTGAGGGCGATAGCGCCGGCACCGATGCTGACAACAATGATGCCGCGACGTTTCAGGAGGATGCTCATGAGTGACACCATCAACCGCGTGATCGTCCCGGGCACCTTCGATCCCATCACGTTTGGCCATATCGATGTGATCCGCCGCGCCCGCCGCATCTTTCCCAGCGTGATCGTCGCTGTTGCCGAGTCGCAGGGTAAAAACGGTGTGGGCACCACGTTTACGCTCGATGAGCGCGTGGCGCTGGCCCGCGAGGCGCTCGGTGATATCGACGGCGTCGAGGTCCTGCCCTTTACCGGCCTCTTGGTCGACTTCGCTCGTGAGCAGGGGGCGGGGGCCGTGGTCAAGGGCCTGCGCGCCATGACCGACTTTGAGTACGAGCTGCAGCAGGCCGACCTCAACTATCGCTTGGATAACGAGCTGGAGTCCATCTTTGTCATGAGCGCGCCGCAGTACGGTTATATCTCGAGCTCGGTTGTTCGCCAGATCGCCTCGCTCGGTAGTGACGTATCGACGTTTGTCCCGCCCAACGTGGTCGAAGCGCTCAAACATCGCTTTTCATGACGTTTCTTATTGCCTGGTGGCATGTGGTAAACTAGCACGATGATATGTTACCTATGAAAGGAGACCGGATGCCGGGCGAGAATTTTCCTGGCGATAGGATCGTCAGCTTGGTCGATGAGCTCGAAGGGCTGATCGAGGAAGCCAAGCCGCCTTTCGGCAAGAACGCTCAGTTCAAGGTCATCGACGCCGACGTGTTCTTCAACATCCTCGACGAGATCCGTATGAGCTATCCCGAGGAGTGGCAGAAGTCCCGCCGTATCCTTAAGGAGCGCGAGGAGCTTATGGCTTCCGCCGCCGCTCAGGCCGATTCCATCATCGCCGACGCTCAGCAGCAGGCTCTCACCATTGCCGGTGAGCAGGAGATCGTCCGCCTTGCGCAGCAGCAGGCCGACGACATCCGCGATCGTGCCCAGCAGTACGAGCGTGAGACGCGTTATGCTGCCGAGGACTACGCAGAGCAGGTCTTTACGCACCTGGAGGAGAACCTCAAGAGCCTGACCGGCACCGTTACCCGTTGCCGCCAGCAGCTCAACGAGGGTGCCGCCCAACAGAATGGTCAGTGGTAATGGCTGAGTTCCCGAGCGTTACCGTCGATCTTTCCGAGCAGCTCGAGTTTCCTGGAGATTCGTATCCGCTGACCGGTAAGGTCGATGTCGCCACCTACACGGTGGGCGAGAAAGAGTACCAGCTACAGGACGGCATCGACTACGACGTTGTCTTTACCAATGCCGGTACCGGTGTCTTGCTCACGGGCATGGTCCGCGCGCACGCCACCGGCGAGTGCGACCGTTGCCTGGAGCCCGCCTCGTTTGATATCGCCGGCGAGATCGAGGAGTTCTACCTCTTTGAGGAGCCCGAGGATCCCGAGGCCTACGAAGACGGCTACGAGTTACTGGGCGAGGATCGCATCGTCGATCTGGGTGAGCCCATCAACGACGCGGTCGTCATGGACACGCCGTTCGTTGTCCTGTGCAAGCCCGATTGTCGCGGCCTATGCCCCACTTGCGGCATCAATCTCAACGTCGAGCAATGCGATTGCGCCGCTCAAGCAGAGGCCGAATGGGCCGCTGCCACGGAAAATCCATTTGCAGCATTGAAGAATCTCAAGCTTGACGAGTAAAACTGTGGTAGTATCGCTACTTGCGCGTAATCGCCACACTGGATAGTTCATAAGGAAGGTCACTATGCCCGTACCTAAACAAAAGCAGGGTCGTATCCGCACTCACACCCGCCGTTCCGCCAACATGAAGATCTCGGCTGCGGCTCAGTCCACGTGCCCCCGTTGCGGTGCTGTCAAGCTCCCGCACCACGTGTGCCCCAGCTGCGGTTTCTACAAGGACCGCGAGGTTATCGTTACCGAGTAACTGTATACTCTGGATGCGATGCCGTTCCAACTGGAACCACAATGGCCGGCTCAATGAGTCGGCCATTTTTGTATAAGGAGCATGTATATGAGTAACGTTCGCGTTTGTGTAGACGTTGTGGGCGGAGACGAGAAGCCTCAGGTTGTCCTCGACGGTATCGAGGCGGCGCTTGCGGCGGATCCCGATATCGAGGTCTTGGCCGTCGGTCCCGCAGAGATCGTGAACCCCTTTGCCGCGGCTCACGCTCGCGTCGAGGCCTTGGAGGCGCCCGATGTCATCGCCATGGATGACGATCCCATTCGAGCTGTGATGACCAAGCGTAAGTCCTCGATCGTACTTGCCTGCCGCGCTATCAAGAAGGGCAACGCGGACGCGTTCTTCTCTGCCGGCTCCACCGGCGCCATGACCGCTGCCGCTACCGCCTATGTGACGCCATTTAGATATCAGGCCGAGGGCAAGAAGCAGCCGGTGCGTCCGTGCCTCACCAATGCATTGCCCAACCGCGCCGGCGGCCTGACGGTACTGTGCGACATGGGCGCCAACCCCGATGTCGAGGTCGACGACATGGTGCGTTTTGCCCAGATGGGTAGCGCCTATGCGCGCGTCGTCCTGGGCATTGAGCATCCCCGCGTCGGTTTGCTCGGCAACGGCACCGAGGACGAGAAGGGCTCCAACTTTACCAAGGCGTGCTTCCCTGCCATGAAGGCCGCCGTTCCCGGCTTTGTGGGCAACTGCGAGGGCACCGACCTGACCTCGGGTAACTTTGACGTCGTCGTTGCCGATGGCATGTCGGGCAACATCGCGCTTAAGGCAACCGAGGGCGCCGCTAAGTTTTTGCTGCAAGAGCTCAAGGGTGCCTTTATGGCTTCGCTGGGCACCAAGATCGCCGCGTTGCTCATCAAAAAGCAGATGCGCGAGATCAAGGCAAAGCTCTCGGGCGATGCTAAGGGCGGCGCCATTCTGCTGGGCCTGCGTGGCGTGGTCCTGATCGGCCACGGTGCCACCTCGGTCGAGGCCGTCAAAAACGGTACGCTCGCCGCGGCGGAGGCCGTGCGCGCCGGGCTGGTCGAGAACGTCGCCAACTCTATGGACGGCATCGTTTTGTAGGAGCGAGTTAGAGCGCTGTTATGTGCCTCGCGGCCTTCGTCGTGGGGTAGAATCAAAACCGTGTCTTGGCGCTGCGCTTGCGGCGCCAGCTCGTTGATGTTCACGCAATACGAGAGGAAGCGCTATGGACCGCTCCGAAATCTTCGATAAGATCGCCGAAGTCGCCGCTGACGTTCTGGGCGTCGATGTCGCCGACATTAGCGACGAGACTACCTTTGACGATCTCGATGCCGATTCGCTCGAGCGTCTGCAGTTGGTGACGGCCATCGAGGACGAGTTCGACCTCGAGATCGATGACGAGACCCTGCTGTCGCTCAACTCTGTCGTCGACGCTGTCGACGCTATTGAAAACGCCAAGGAGGCCTAAGTCTTGGCTTTATCTCAACGACTCGCGCGCGCCCAGGAAATCCTGGGCCACGAGTTCAATAACAAGGTGCTGCTGCGCGCGGCGCTCACGCACCCTTCTGCCGTGGAAGGTCAGCCCGTCTCGGCGAGCTATGAGCGCCTTGAGTTTTTGGGCGATTCCATTTTGGGCGCCGTGGTTGCCCGCTCGCTCTTTGAGTCCTATCCGGAGTTTGACGAGGGCAAGCTTACGCGCCTGAAGGTGTCGCTCGTCTCGGGCGCCACACTGTCCGAGGTGTCCCATGAGCTGGGCATCGACGACATCATCATCTTTGGCGCCTCCGAGACCGGTACCGGCGCCCGTGGCCTGCACTCGGCGCTCGAGAACGTCTACGAGTCGCTCGTGGGCGCCCTGTACCTGGATGCCGGCTGGGATGCGGCGGCGGAGTTTATCCACCGTACACTCAAGCCGCACCTGGCTTCCGAGCGTGCCGAGCATCCCGCGAACCCTAAGTCGTTCTTGCAGGAGTGCGTGCAGGCCGACGGCCACGAGCCTCCGGCGTACAAGCTCGTTGGCTCTGAGGGCCCGGCGCACGCACCGACCTTTACCGCCGTGGTGCTCATCGACGGTATCCGCCAGGGCCGCGGCACCGGTTCCTCCAAGAAGGAGGCCGAGGGTGCCGCTGCGCTCGAGGCGCTTGATCGCATGGGTTACATCACCAACGGCGTGATTCTCAACAAGAAGCCTGTTTAAGCGAGGAGCCGTGTATCTCAAGTCCCTCACGCTCAAAGGGTTCAAGTCGTTTGCCGACCGCGCCCATATGACGTTTGAGCCGGGCCTGACCGTCATCGTCGGTCCCAACGGCTCGGGAAAATCGAACATCTCCGACTCGATTCTGTGGGTCCTGGGCGAGCAGAGCGCCAAGCAGCTGCGCGGCCAGGCCATGGAAGACGTCATCTTCTCGGGCTCGTCGGCGCGCAAGCCGGTGGGTGTGGCCGAGGTCACGCTGGTGCTCGATAACTCGGACCATATGCTTCCCGTCGACTTTGACGAGGTGGCTATCACCCGCCGCATGTATCGTTCGGGTGAGAGTGAGTACCTCATCAATTCGAGCCCGTGCCGCCTGATGGACATCCAGGATATCCTGCACGATTCGGGACTGGGTAAGGATACGCATTCCATCATCAGCCAGGGCAAGCTCGATGCCATTTTGCAGAGCCGCCCCGAGGAGCGCCGCGCCCTCATTGAGGAGGCCGCCGGCATCTCCAAGCACAAGCGTCGCAAGGAACGTGCGCTTAAAAAGATTAAATCGATGGACGAGCACCTGACCCGTGCCCGCGATATCAACAAGGAAATCGCCCGTCAGCTGCGACCGCTGGAGCGTCAGGTCGATCGCGCGCGCAAGTACAAAGAGCTGTCCTCGCGCGCGAACGAGCTTACGCAGATGCTGGCCGTCGACGAGCTGCGTTCGCTGCAATCACAGTGGAACGACCTGGAGAGCCGCTCTAAGGAGGGCGCTGCCGAGCTGGAGCTCGCGCAGTACCGCCTTGGTGAGAAAGAGCGCGAGCTCGAGAAGCTCCAGGTCATGCTCGAGGAAAAGGGCCTGTTTGTGGGCGACTTGGGCGAGCAGCGCCGCCATATGCAAGATGTGGTCGGTCGCATTAACTCAGACATGCGTCTGCTCGAGGAAAAGGGCCATAACATGGTGTCGCGCCTGTCCGACATGCGCGGCCAGATTTCGAGCTCCGAGCATCAGCGCCGTCGCGTGGTCGAGGAGCTCGAGGACGCACGTGCTCAGCTCGAGGAAGTGACCGGTGCGCATATGCAGGCCCAGGAGGACGTTGATGCCGCTGGTCCTGCCGCCGCCGAGCTCCACGTGCGTCGCGTTGCACTCGACAATCAGATTTCGCAGCTCACGCGCGAGCAGCGCGATGTGCAGCGCGTTGCCGATAATGCTGCGCTCGAGCTCGCCAAGGTGAAGGACTCGCTGAGCAACGCCGAGGTCGAGGACAACATGTACGCCTCGCGCCTGGAGCAGATCGACGAGCAGCTCGAGGAGGTCACGGCCTCGCTTGAGAGCCGTCGCGACCGCGCTGAGGAGCTCGACGGTGCACTCGATCAGGCCCGCCAAGCCCAGATAGATGCGCGCGAGGCTACCGAGGTCGCCCGTTCAGCCCTTAAGGACTTGCGTAATCGCGAGAGCGAGGCGCGTAACAAGCTGTCCGAGGTGCGCTCGGAGCTTGCCAGCCAAAAGAAGCTTGATGCTCGCATGGCCGACAGCTCGCCGCTCGTAAGCCGTCTGGTGGGCGCGCTGGGCGACGATGTCTCTGGTCGTCTGGGCGACGTGCTCGAAGCACCGCGTGAGCTTGAGGGCCTGGTTGAGCAGCTGCTCGCCGGCGATATCGATGCCCTTTTGTTTGATGACGCCGCTACGCTTGAGCGTGCCGGTCGTGCTGCTCTGGACCAAAAGAAGGCCTCTGGCGAGGCACTTCTGATGGCGCGCGGCGTGAGCGGCTTTGCTGCCGCCGAGGGCGCTGCCGGTTCGCGTCTGGTCGACCGTCTGTCCGTGCGTGCGGGCTACGGTCCGGTCGTCGAGGCATTGCTCGGCGGCTATTACGTGGTCGATGACTTGGCTGCCGCGCTGTCCGCGCCGGTCGTTGATGGCGTGACCTATGTGACTCCCGATGGCGCACGCGTTGCCTGCGGCGGCTTGGTTCGCGTGGGGCTTGATGCCGGCGAGGCTTCGGGCGCCCTGGAGCGCAAGCGTCGTATCCGCGAGCTGGAAGGCCTGGAGCCCGATCTTGCTGCCGCGTTTCAGCATGTTTCTGATCAGGTCGTCGAGGCCAATGCGGCCGTTGAGGAGGCCCGTGCTGCCGAGGGCGATGCTGCCGGCGAGATTGCCCGCCTTGAGGGCGAGCGTCGCTCCCTGCTGTCCGAGATCGGCCGCCTGGAGCAGAGTGCCAACAATGCCGAGGTCGAGCGGGTACGGATTTCTAAGCGCCGCGAGCAGGCTGCCGAGGCCGTTCGTGCCGCACGTCCGCGCGTGGATGAACTTACCCGTTCGCGTGACGAGGCCCGTGCACAGGCGAGCGACTTAGGCTTGCAGATTGCCGAGGCCAACGACGAGCTCGATCGCGTGCGTCGCGACGACTCCGAGGCCGCCGGCAAGCTCGCCGACGCCAAGGTGCGCCTGGCCCAGACGAGCGAGCGCCTGCGTTCGCTGAAGGGCCGTGTGCCCGATCTTGAGCATCGCCTGGAGGGCATCGACCGCCGTATCCGCGGGACACGTCAGGCCTCGCGCTCGCTTGAGCTGCTGCGCCTTCGCGTCGATCCCATGCACGAGCGCTATTCTGCCCTGCTGGAGCGCGCCTCGGACTGGGCTGCGCGCCTGCGCGATCAGGCCTCGCTCGAGGAGGCGGACTCGGCCTCGCTCAAGAAGACCATCGAGGACGCCAAGACCGAGGTCGCCCACGCCAAGGAGCGGGTCGATGCTGCCACGGCGACGCAAAACGAGTTCAAGGTCGCACGCGGCAAGCTCGAGGTTCAGGTCGAGGCTGCCATCAAGGCCATCACCGCCGATGGCACCACGGTGCTCGAGGAAGCGCTCATGCTGCCGGCGCCCACCGACCGCGACGCCGCCGAGCGCGAGCTTAACCAACTCGTGCGCCAGATCAACAATCTGGGCCCCGTGAACCAGGTTGCCATGGAGGAGTACGAGCAGCTCAAGCGCCGCGCCGATTACATCGAGGAGCAGCTGGCCGATCTGGAGAGCGCGCGCAAGGCGCTCACCAAGATCACCGTGGCTATCGACCGCAAGATGCGCAAGGCGTTCCTGGTGACCTTTGAGAAGGTCGATGCGAACTTCCGCGAGATCTTCGCCATGCTGTTCCCGGGTGGCCAGGCACATCTGGAGATGACCGACCCCGAGCATCCGGCCGAGACGGGCATCGAGGTCGTGGCGCAGCCGCGCGGCAAGCGCATCACCAAGATGATGCTCATGTCGGGCGGCGAGAAGAGCCTGACGGCGCTCGCCTTGCTCTTTGCCGTGTATCGCACGCGCACGGTGCCGTTCTATGTGCTGGACGAGGTCGAGGCCGCGCTCGACGACGCCAACCTGTCCAAGCTCATCGGCGCCCTCGATGTGCTGCGTTCCGATACGCAGCTCTTGGTAATCTCGCATCAGCGCCGTACTATGGAGGATGCTGACGTTCTCTACGGCGTCTCGATGCAAGCCGACGGCGTCAGTCGCGTCGTCTCGCAAAAACTCGATCGCGAAACCGGAAAGGTCGTGAATGCATAATGGGATTCTTTGACGCACTCTCGCGCGGACTTGAACGCAGCCGCGAGGCCCTCAACGAGGTCTTCTACTTTGGCGGCGAGGTCGACGAGGATTTTTGGGAGGATCTTGAGGACACTCTCGTCATGGGTGACATGGGCGCCGAGGTCGCCATTCAGGTCTCCGATGACCTGCGTGACGCCGCCGCCAAGAAGAACCTCAAGACCGCCCCGCAGCTTCGTCGCGCCCTGGCCGAGCAGCTCGAGGGCCATTTTGTGCCTGTTGAGCGCGATCCGTTTTCCGATACGCCGAGCTGCGTGCTGTTTGTCGGCATCAACGGCGCCGGCAAGACCACCACGGTCGGCAAGATTGCGAGCGCCATGGCCGCCCGCGGCAAGAACGTGGTGATCGGTTCGGCCGACACCTTCCGCGCCGCCGCCATCGAGCAGCTCGATGTGTGGGGGCAGCGTGCCGGCGTACCGGTTATCAAGCGTGACCGCGGCTCCGATCCGGCGAGCGTGTGCTATGACGTGCTCGACGAGGCCGATAAGCGCGGCAGCGACCTGGTGCTCATCGATACCGCCGGCCGTCTGCACACGAGTCCCGAGCTCATGCGCGAGCTCGCCAAGGTGGTCAATGTGACCCGTAAGCGCGCCGCCAATATGGCCGCCGGCCCCATGCCGGTCTCGGTCGTGCTTGTGATCGATGCCGCCACTGGTCAGAACGGTCTGAACCAGGCGCTCGAGTTTAACGAGGCGCTGGGCCTGGACGGTATTATCATGACTAAGCTCGACGGAACGGCTAAGGGCGGCATCGCCATGGCCGTGGCCGAGAAGCTCAAGCTCCCGATCCTTCGCATCGGCGTGGGCGAGCAGGTCGATGACCTGCAGGAGTTTAACGCCAAAGATTTCTGCCGCGCCCTGGTGGGCGAGTCCAACTAAGGAGTAACCAGTGTTTGATTCCCTGAGCGATCGCCTCAACGACACATTTGACCGCCTGCGCGGCAAGGGTAAGCTGACCGAGGCCGATATCACTTCGGCCATGCGCGACATTCGCATGGCGCTACTCGAGGCCGACGTCAACTTTAAGGTCGTCAAGGAGTTCGTTGCCAAGACCAAGGAGCGCTGCATGACCGCCGAGGTCATGGAGTCGCTGTCGCCGGCGCAAAACGTCGTCAAGATCGTGCTCGACGAGCTCACCGAGATGCTCGGCTCCACCGAGAGCAAGCTCGTCTTTAGTAACCGCATTCCCAATGTCATCATGCTCGTGGGCCTGCAGGGCTCCGGTAAGACCACGGCGGCCGTAAAGCTGGCTTACCTGCTCAAGAAGCAGGGCCGCTCGCCGCTGCTCGCCGCGTGCGACGTCTATCGTCCCGCCGCTGCCGACCAGCTGGCCACGCTCGGTGGCGAGATCGGCGTGCCGGTCTTCCGCGGTGACGGCGCGCACCCGGTTGACATTGCCAAGGGTGCCATCCAGGAGGCCGTCGACCACCTGCGCGATGTGGTCATCGTCGATACCGCCGGTCGTCTGCAGATTGATGAGCAGATGATGCAGGAGGCCGTGGACATCAAGAAGGCCGTCAAGCCCGATCAGGTGCTGATGGTCGTCGATGCCATGACCGGTCAGGATATCGTCAACGTCGTCTCGACCTTCGCCGAGCGCACCGACTTTGACGGCGTGATCATCTCCAAGCTCGACGGCGACGCCCGTGGCGGCGGCGCGCTTTCCGTGCGCCAGGTGACCGGCAAGCCCATCAAGTTCGTGAGCATGGGCGAGAAGCCCGATTCGCTGGAGCCGTTCTACCCCGACCGCATGGCCAAGCGCATCTTGGGCATGGGTGATGTTGTCGGCATTATCGAGAAGGCCCAGGAGGCCGCCGATGCCGAGCAGCTCGAGGCCGCCGAGCGCATGCTGCGCGAGGGCTTTACCATGAACGACATGCTCGACCAGATGAAGGCCGTCAAGAAGATGGGCGGCATGAAGGGCATTCTGGGCATGCTCCCCGGTGGCCAGCGTGCGCTCAACCAGATGGGTGGCAACCTGGACGAAGGCATCTTCGACAAGAACGAGGCCATCATCATGTCGATGACCAAGGAGGAGCGCCTTCGTCCCTCCATCATCAACGGTCAGCGTCGCGCCCGCATCGCCAAGGGCGCCGGCGTGACCCCCACTGAGGTCAATAGCCTTATGAAGCAGTGGGGCGAGATGAATAAGATGATGGGCCGCATGCGCTCGATGGCCAATCAGGCGCAGGCCGGCGGCAAGAAGGGCAAGAAGGGTAAGAAGGGCAAAAAGATGCGCATGCCCAATATTCCCGGTCTGGATGCCATGGGCCTGGGCGGCATGGGCGGACTTGGGACGGGCGGTCCTAAGTCCGATATGGATCTGCTGCGCCAGATGGAAGCGCAGATGCGCAATAAGAAGTAACGACTGGTAGAGTCGTGTATGGCGAAGGCCGCCTGGATGGTATTCCAGGCGGCCTTCGTCGTTGGTGCGTTATATGTTGTGTGAGCAGACGCGTGATGGCATCGATTGCCTGCTGTTAGTGGCAGCTGCAGCCCTCGTGACCCTCGTTCTCGTGATGGCCGTGGCAACCGCAGGATCCGCCGTGCTCATGGATGTGCTCGTGGTCGTGGCCATGGCAATCGCAGGTGGCCTCGCCGGTCTGCGCGAGCGTGCCGGCAATGAGGGCCTCGACGCAGGCATCGCAGCTGCCCTGGGCGCCCGCATAGACCGTGATGCCGGCTTGGGCAAGCGCGTTGATAGCGCCGCCGCCGATACCGCCGCAAATGAGCGTGTCAACGCCACCTTTGGCAAGCAGGCCCGCCAAGGCGCCGTGGCCGGTGCCGCCGGTGCCTACGACCTGCTCGTTGAGCACCTTGCCATCCTGGATGTCGTAGATCTTGAACTGCTCGCTGCGGCCAAAGTGCATAAAGATGTTGCCGTTGTCGTACGTCGTTGCCACCCTCATGGTGTCGACCTCCTTTGCTGGCCATGCGGCCGTTGTCGTGGTGATGGGGGAGTATGCGATATTGCCGCCCTCGATAACGAGCGCCCGTCCGTTGACCAGCGCATCGGCCACCTTGCGATGCGCGCGGCTGCAGATTGCCGTCACCGTGGCGCGGGCAATGCCCATGTGCTGGGCGACTGCCTCTTGGTTAAGGCCTTCCAAGTCGCACAGGCGCAGCACCTCGAGCTCGTCGACTGTCATATCGATGGCATCGCCGCTCGCCAGGCCATCGGGGGTAAAACCGCGATATTCGGGGATGATCCCGACGCGGCGCAGTTTCTCGCGTCTTCCTGCCATGCGCACTCCTTATCTGACATATGTCAACAATAGAATAGCGAACGTGCAGATTTGCGCAATGAATTTCTGGCATATGTCAGAAAATGAGGGCTTATGTTTGGGCTGTGGGGCCGCGTGCGCCTGGGCTACAATGAATCTCGCTTGTAGGCGACTGACAGGAGGGTCAATGAGCAAAGCTGATCAACAGTTTGTAACCATGTGCCGCGATATCTTGGACCATGGCACCACCACCGAGGGCCAAAAGGTCCGCCCGGTGTGGGAGGACGGCACCCCTGCCTATACCATTAAAAACTTTGGTGTCACGGCGCGCTATGATCTGCGCGAGGAGTTCCCCGCGCTCACCCTGCGTCGTACGGCGCTTAAGTCTGCCATGGACGAGATTCTGTGGATCTATCAAAAGAAGTCCAATAACGTCCATGACCTCAACAGCCATATCTGGGATGAGTGGGCCGATGAGACCGGTTCCATCGGTAAAGCCTACGGCTATCAGATTGGTCAGAAGAGCCATTACGCCGAGGGCGACTTCGACCAGATTGACCGTGTACTGTACGACCTTAAGCACACGCCGTATAGTCGCCGCATTATGACCAATACGTACGTGTTTAGCGATCTGTCCGAGATGCACCTTTATCCATGCGCCTATAGCGTGACCTATAACGTGACGCAGCGTCCTCAGGACGACAAGCCGACGCTCAACATGATTCTCAACCAGCGCAGCCAGGACATTTTGGCCGCGAACAACTGGAACGTGTGCCAGTACGCCATTTTGCTGATGATGGTCGCGCAGTCGGTCGATATGATTCCCGGTGAGCTGCTGCACGTGATCGCCGACGCCCATATCTATGATCGTCATGTCGATATCGTCCGCGAGCTTATCGAGCGTCCGCAGTTTGCGGCACCCAAGGTAACGCTCAACCCCGATGTGCATGACTTCTATGCGTTTACGACCGATGACCTGATCGTCGAGGGCTATGAGCACGGCCCGCAGGTCAAGAACATTCCCATTGCGGTGTAGGTGGTGCTCATGACGTGTAAGCTATCTGCTATCGTCGCCGTGTGTGACGATTGGGGCATTGGGTGCGAGGGCGACATGGTGGTGTCCAATCGCGCCGATATGCGCCATTTTGTGGCCTGCACCAAGGGCTGCCCGGTTATCATGGGACGCAAGACGCTGCTGAGTTTTCCCGGCGGGCGTCCTCTCAAGAACCGCCGCAATATCGTGCTTACGCGCGATATGGGCTTTACCCACGAGGGCGTCGACGTGGTGCATAGCGTTGACGAAGCGCTCTCTGCGGTTGCCGATGAGCTCGTTGCCTGGGTGATCGGTGGCGGCGATGTCTATCGGCAGTTTTTGCCGTACTGCGTGGAGGCCGAGGTCACTCATAACCACTGCGTCCATCCCGTGGACACGTACTTTCCCGACTTGGACGCCGATCCCGCGTGGGAGATTGCGCAGCGTAGCGGGGTCGCGACGATTGCCGCCGGTGAGGGTGACGAGGGCGTCGATTATGAGTTCGTGACGTATCGTCGCATCGAGGCGTAAATCGTCTGGCGTGAACGGTATCATCGGGTTGATTGAATGCATGGGGCGGCGCTTAGCGTCGCCTCGTTTGGTATAGATGTGCTGTAAAGAAGGGTGCGGGCTGGCTGCTATGACTGATGCCGTTGAGGTTCTGCGAATTGATTCGCTCGAGGACGAGCGGCTCGATGCCTACGTGCGACTGACCGAGCGTGAGCTTCGCTGCGTGCTGGAGCCGCAAAAGGGCATCTTTATTGCGGAGAGCGCCAAGGTCATCGAGCGTGCCGTGCGCGCCGGATATGAGCCGGTGAGCTTTCTTCTGGGCGAGCGCTGGCTCGACCAGATGATGCCGCTGTTTGACCAGCTTGTCGTGCGCGAGGGAGCGGGTCCGGTTCCCGTGTTCGTGGCCTCCATGGAGCTCATGGAGCAGTTGACGGGCTTTAACGTGACGCGCGGCGCGCTGGCGGCGTTCCGTCGCCCGCGTCAGATTCCGGTTGATGAGTTCTTGGGCGGCGTCGTCGAGGCGGCGGGGGATCGTCCGGTGCGCGTGTGCGTGCTTGAGGGTATTGTCGATCACACCAATGTTGGCGCGATTTTCCGCTCGGCTGCCGCATTGAACGTTGACGGTATTTTGGTCAGCCCGACGTGCTGCGACCCGCTGTACCGTCGCTCGGCCCGCGTGAGCATGGGCACCGTGTTTCAGGTGCCGTGGACGCGCATTGGCAGCGAGACTCGTGTGTGGCCGCATGATGGCCTGAGCGCGTTGCACGATGCCGGTTTTTCGTGTGCCGCTATGGCGTTGACGGACGATTCCGTATCGCTGGACGATCCCGTGCTGCAGGAGATTGACCGCTTGGCAATCTTTATGGGTACCGAGGGTGCCGGCTTGGGCGCCAAGACCATTGCCGGCTGTGACCACGCGGTGCGCATTCCGATGGCGCACGGGGTCGATTCGCTTAACGTGGCCGCGGCGAGCGCCGTCGCCTTTTGGCAGCTGTGCCCGCACGTGAGCAATGAGTATCACTACCAGCCGGGTTTGTATCACTAGGCAGTTTTCCGCACCGCGCTCTAATTCGGGGTGTTTCGGTCGCCGCCAGTCGGTGCTAAGCTAGTATTGGCTTTGGTCTTAAATTGCCGTTATGTTGTTTGACGTATGCTGGCGGGGAGGGCGTGTGGCTAAGAAATCTACGGCTATCGATGTAACGCAGGGTGTCATTTGGCAACAGCTGCTGTCGCTGTGCGTTCCCATCTTTTTTAGTTCGTTTTTTCAGCAGGCCTACACGCTTATCGGTACGTATATCGTTGGCCAGTTTGGCGGCAAGCTCGCGCTGGGTGGCATTCAAGCCACGATGGTGCTCACCGAGCTCTGCATTGGCTTTTGCGTTGGCGTCGGCGCCGGCTGCGCGGTCATTACCGGTCAGTATTTTGGCCAGCACGATGATGAGCGACTGAGTCGTTCGGTCCATACAGCCATGACGCTCGCGCTGGTGGGCGGTATCGCTTTCTCGATTCTTGGCATAGTGTTCGTTGAGCCCATGCTGGTGCTTATGAACACGCCGCATGAACTATTGGCCGAGGGTGTGGCCTATGCTCGCTGTTATTTTGCCGCGATGGTTGCGGCGCTGCTGCTGAATATGGGAACCGCACTGCTGCGTGCCGTGGGCGACACGCGCGGGCCCGCCGTGATCATTGCCTCTGGCTGCCTTGTTAACGTGGTGCTGGATATCATCTTTGTCGCTGTGTTGCATATGGAGGCGCTGGGCTGCGGCATCGCAGTGGCGCTGACCATTTGCTCCAATGCAACGATGATCGTGTTGCGCATGATGCGCGCTCCGGGTGCATGGCGTCTTTCGCTGTCTAAGCTCGGTATCGATCGCGGTATTTGCAAGAGTATGATCTCGTGTGGTCTGCCACTCGGTTTTCAATCGGCTGCCTATTCGATCTCGAACGTGCTGATCCAGGTGTCGGTTAATTCGTTCGGCGCCGATGTCACGACTGCTTGGGGTCTATCTGGGCGCCTGGATGGCATTATCTGGATGGTGACCGAGGCGCTCGGCGTATCGATCACTACGTTCTCGGCGCAGAACTTTGGCGCGCGCAACTACGAGCGCATGCGCAAGGGCTACCATACGTCGCTCGTGCTGTCGTTTATGCTCATTGGTGGCCTGTCTGCCGTGCTGCTGGTGTTCTCGGGTCCGTTGTCGCGTCTGTTTGTCGACGATGCTTCGATTTCGGCGTACACCACGACCATCCTCCATTTCATTGCGCCGTTCTATGCGATTTTCTCGATTATCGAGAACGCCTCGGGTTCCATCCGCGGCGCCGGCGTGAGTCTGCAGCCTATGATGCTCACCATCTTTGGCACCGTCGTACTCAGAGTGATTTGGGTGTTTGCGATCATGCCCTTCGATCCGTCGCTCGAGCATCTACTGCTGGTCTACCCCGTAACCTGGCTCATCACGGCCACGCTGTTCACCATCTACCACCACAGCGGCAACTGGCTAGGTCGCGCCACCGCCTAGCTCATCCGTCGGATACCCCTGATAAGTTGCGGTGAAATAGTTCCTGAAAAGCCCTTGCGGACCGTCAAACAAGTACTATTCCACCGCAACTTCCTTATGAGCTGTAGGTGTTGGCGGAAAACGAATCAATTAGTATTCGATGCCTTGGCGGGCTAGGAGGCCTTCGTCGAAGTAGTGTTTGATGGGACGCATTTCGGTGACTAAGTCCGCGAGGTCGGCCAACGGCAGCAGCCCGCGGCCGGTGAGCACGAGTTCCGTGGTGGCGGGCTTTATCGCGATCAGCGCTTCGACATCCTCGCGTGTCACGAAGCCGCGGCGCATAGCCTCGCCGAGTTCGTCCAAAATCAGAACGTCGACCTGTGATATCTGCTCGTGTGCTAGCTCCAGAATCTGTGCCGCGTAGGCCTCGGGCGTGTCGCGGTCGGCTTGTACGATGCGCAGACCCAAACGGGGCGCCGCATCATGCTCGGCGCAGTGCAGTTTCTTGGCAGACTGCAGCCTAAGAACGTTAAGTCCATAGCCCGTGGCGCGCAGCGCGAGCCCCAGCGCAGCCGTCGTCTTGCCCTTGCCGTCGCCTGTATAGATTTGAACCTTGCCGACCTACAGTGATGCCATCTCTGTCCTTTCGTGCCCGGCGTCGGTTTATCGTCGCTCGGGTTGGGTATTCTAGAAACCATTATCAACCCCAGTAGATGGAGTTCAAGCAGATGGAGATGGATGACAACAAGCGTAGACGGAATATGATCCTCTACGTGCTCATCGCCTTCGTCGTCTACCTCGTGCTCTCGACCGTTCTGTTCCCCAACATCGGTCACACGCAGCAGATTACGAAGACCGACTACTCGACGTTTGTCAAAGCGCTCGATAAGAAGAGCGTCGACAAGGTCGAGTACAACACGGACGATTACACCATTTATTACACCAAGAAGGGCGAGGACGAGAACATCGCCTATAAGACGACCGGTGTGCCGAATGATGCGGGCTTTACCGATCGCGTGCTTGAGTCTGGCGCTTCGCTGGAGTCGGTCGTTCCCGATAAAAACTCGGGTTTGATGACCTACTACCTGCTCACTCTCATTCTTCCCATGGCGATTTTCTTCCTCATCGGTTGGTGGCTTAACCGCCGCATGAAGAAGGCTATGGGCGATGACGGCCCGTCGATGAACTTTGGTGGCGGCGGTTTTGGCGGCGGCGGACTGGGTAAGTCCGGCGCGCGCGTGATCGCCTCCAAGGACGTGGGCGTGACCTTTAAGGACGTCGCCGGCCAGGAAGAGGCCAAGGAGTCTCTCAAGGAGGTCGTCGACTTTCTGGAGAAGCCGCAGCGCTACGAGGAGATCGGCGCCAAGCTGCCGCGCGGTGCTCTCCTTGTTGGCCCTCCGGGTACCGGTAAGACCCTGCTTGCCAAGGCTGTTGCCGGCGAGGCCGGTGTTCCGTTCTTTAGCATTTCGGGCTCTGAGTTCGTTGAGATGTTTGTTGGTCGCGGCGCTGCAAAGGTTCGTGACCTGTTTAAGCAGGCCAAGGAAAAGGCCCCGTGTATCGTCTTTATCGATGAGATCGATACCATCGGTAAGAAGCGCGATGGCGGCGGCTTTAGCGGCAACGACGAGCGCGAGCAGACGCTCAATCAGTTGCTGACCGAGATGGATGGCTTCGATAACCACAAGGGTATCGTTGTCCTTGCCGCAACCAACCGCCCCGACAGTCTCGATCCCGCTCTACTGCGCCCCGGTCGTTTTGACCGCCGCATCCCCGTCGAGTTGCCCGATCTGACCGGCCGTAAGAACATCCTCGAGCTCCACGCCAAGAGTGTGAAGACCGAGCCGCCGATCGATCTGACCGCGATTGCCCGTGCCACGCCCGGTGCCTCGGGCGCCGACCTGGCCAATATCATCAACGAGGGCGCCCTGCGCGCCGTTCGCGAAGGTCGCAAGCGTGCAACCCAGGACGACTTCGAGGAGTCGGTGGAGGTCGTTATTGCCGGTCAACAGCGTAAGTCCACGGTGCTTTCCGACCACGAGAAGCAGGTCGTTTCCTACCATGAGATCGGCCATGCCATTGTTGCCGCTCGCCAGAAGGGCTCTGCGCCTGTCACGAAGATCACCATCGTGCCACGCACGAGCGGTGCTCTGGGCTACACCATGCAGGTCGAGGAGGATGAGCGCTTCCTGACCACACGCCAGGAGGTCCTGGACAAGCTCGCCGTCTACTGCGGCGGCCGTGCGGCCGAGGAACTCATCTTTGGCGAGATGACGACCGGTGCCGCCAACGATATCGAGCAGGCCACCAAGCTCGCCCGCAACATGGTGACGCGCTTTGGTATGTCCGACGAATTTGGCATGATGGCGCTCGGTACCGTGCAGAACGCGTATCTCAATCAGGATACGTCGCTCACCTGCGCCCCTGGTACGGCCGAGCGTGTGGACGCGATTGTCGCTAAGCTGATCGAGGATGCGCACGATCGCGCCCTGCAGATCCTCAAGGAGAACAAGTTCAAGCTCCATGAGCTGGCTCGTTATCTGTACAAGAAGGAGACCATCACGGGTGAGGAGTTCATGAACCTCCTCACGCGCGAGAATCCGCTGATGCCCAAGCAACAGTAAAGCCGCGGCCGAGCCAGTAAACGCCGACGCCCCATTTGAGCAGCTTTCTCAAATGGGGCGTTTTGCTTGAGAGGGATATGTATGAAGATCGTGGTGAGTGCCTGTTTGATGGGTGAGAGCTGCAAGTATAACGGGCTCGATAACTACTACCGCGAGCTGGTCGAAGTGTGCGAACGCACGGGGACCGAGGTTCTCCTCGTATGTCCCGAGGTTTTTGGCGGTCTGCCCACGCCGCGTGACCCGTCCGAGATCGTGAACGGCGAAGTCCGTACCTGCGAGGGCGTGTCCGTTGACCGGGAATTCCGCCTGGGTGCCCAACGCGCGCTCGACATGTGCGAGCAGGCGGGCGGGCCAGAAGAGATCGCCGCGTGCATTTTGCAGGATCGCAGTCCGTCGTGCGGCGTGGGCCATATCTACGACGGATCCTTCAGCGGCACGCTCACAACGGGTAACGGTGTCTTCGTTGACCTGCTCCTGCGCCACGGATACCGCGTGATTCCGGCAAGCGAATTCGACCTCAGCATGCTGGAACAATAAAAAACCGCCACAAAGGTGCCTGTCCCCTTTGTGGCGGTTTTGATCGGTTAGGCCAGGATAGAGTGGCCGTAGGCGTTGGCGGCCTTGATGGCGGCGGCGAACTTCTCGTCGGTGAAGGGCTCCGGGTTACCCTGCTTCCACTCGTTGGTGGCGTGCGCATACTCACACAGCGACGGGATGTCGGCCTCGGAAAGTCCGACCTGCTCAAGCGTTACTGGCAGGCTCATCTGCTTGTTAAAGGCGGCGTAGCGCTCAAGGTTCTCGGTATCGCCCGTATAGGCGAACAGCACGAGCACGCCCAGGCTCACGACCTCGCCGTGCAGATAGGTTCCCTCGCGCGGAATGCTGCACGTCGCATTGTAGAACGCGTGCGCCACGCTCGAGTTGTAGTAGTAATCGTTTTGGTTGGTCAGGTTGGAGACGTAGCCCGTGTTGACCACGATGTCGAGCGCGATCTGCTTGACGGCCTCGCTCGACAGGTCCTGGCGCACGTCCTCAAGACCCTGGACGCCATAGGTAAACAGCGGCTCGGAGCAGGTGTGGGCGAGTGCCAGACCAAGGCCTGCCGTGTGCTCCAGGTTGCCGGCACTCGTGGCGTACTCGACCTCGGGCTGCTTGGACAGGGCATCACCCACGCCGGCCCAGAAGTACTCCGCCGGTGCCTCGGCGATGATCTTGGGGTTGATGAAGATGTGCGCCGGTCGGTTGGGGTATGAATAGCCCTCGAGCGAGCCGTCGTCGTTGTACACGACGGCAATGGCGGTCGCGGCGGAGCAGTTGGAACAGATCGTCGGGACCGTAAAGACGATCTTCTTGAGCTCGATGGCTGCGGTCTTCACGGTGTCGAGCGCCTTGCCGCCGCCGCAAGCAATGAGCACGTCGGCTTCCTGGCAGGCAGGGGAGTTCACAACCTTGGCAATATTGGCACGCGTACTGTTGGTGCCATAGACGCGCGTCTCCAGGACCTCGACATCGGTACCTTCAAGTGCCGCCTCGATGCCCGGCAGCGCCGCAGCCAGGGCTCGCTTGCCGCCAATGATGGCGACCTTCTTCGCGCCGTACTCTGCCAGTGCGGCGGGCAGCTCGGTAAAGCAATCCTCGCCAACGGTGTAGTCGCTCATTCCAATCGTGCGCATAGCAACCTTCTTTCGTTCGATAGAGTGCTTTCAGGTATTTTGCTCCTAGAGAAGGGCTGCAATAGCGAGAAATTTCGAACGTATAAAACCAGTGTTGAGGGTTTTTCGCCGGCGCGGAACGTGCTAGCATACACCGCATAAGCGTTGATGGGGACGAGTAGTCGGCCGTCCGCATGCTACAGAGAGCGGGGTGCGCTGAGAACCCGTGCATGCGACCGATGAAAATCACCCCGGAGCTGCGGTCCCAACGGACGTGCCGTGCAGGTTCGTCTTAGTAGACATCGCCGAGATGGTCGTCGATACAGGCCAGCCGAGTAACGGATGCGAGCGCGCGAATATGCGGGCGAGGGCATCTAAGCTGGGTGGTTAAGCGAAGAGCTTTTGCGGGCGTGCAGCCCGTTTTGTGGCGCTTCGTCCCAGCTTGCAGGGACGGGCGCTTTTTTGGTGCCCAACGGGCGTGCGCGCCCACGACATGAAAGGGGTACCGTGGCAAACGAGTACAAGCAGACGATGAATCTGCCCAAGACCGGTTTTCCCATGCGTGCCGGTCTTTCCAAGTCCGAGCCCAAGCGACTCAAGGACTGGCAGGACAACAAGGTCTACGAGCAGGTTCTGAAGAAGAACGAGGGTCACAAGAAGTTCGTGCTGCACGATGGCCCTCCGTACGCCAACGGCCCGATTCACATCGGCCATGCCATGAACAAGATCTCCAAGGACATGATCAACCGCTACTGGATGATGCAGGGCTATGAGGTTCCCTATGTCCCCGGTTGGGACTGCCATGGCCAGCCGATCGAGCATAAGGTCGAGGAGAAGCTCGGCACCGAGAAGTTCAACCAGACCTCCACGGCTAAGATCCGCGAGCTGTGCAACAAGTTCGCTGTCGAGAACATCGAGCTGCAGAAGGCCGGCTTCCGTCGCCTGGGCGTACTTGGCGACTGGGACAACCCGTATCTGACGCTCTACCACCAGCATGACGCCGCCGACATCGAGGTCTTCAAGGCCATGTTCGATAAGGGCATGATTTATCGCGGTCACAAGCCGGTTCATTGGTGCAAGCACTGCCACACCGCGCTGGCCGAGGCCGAGATCGAGTACTCCGACGAGACGAGCCCGTCCATCTTCGTGCGCTTTGAGATGACCTCCAAGCCTGCCGGGCTCGAGAATTTCGACGGCCCGGTCGACTTTATCATCTGGACGACCACGCCGTGGACCATCCCCTCTGACCAGGCCGTTTCCCTTAAGCCCGGCGCCGCCTATGTCGCCGTTGAGCACGAGGGTCGTGCCGAGGTCATGCTTGAGGACCTGGCTCCCAAGTGCTGCGAGGAGTTTGGCTGGGAGTACACCCCGGTCATGGTCGACGGCAAGCCCTATGTGGTTCCCGCCGAGACCTTCCATCACATTCACTATAAGCAGCCGATCTTTGACGGTGTCGAGGGCGTTGCGCTGCTGGCCGATTACGTCGGTGTCGATGACGGTACCGGTATCGTCCACAACTCTCCCGGCCATGGCGTCGACGACTACTTCGCCTGCCTCAAGGAGGGCATCACCGACATTTGCATGCCGGTCGATGACGACGGCAAGTTCTACACCGGCGAGGAGTTTGGCACCGGTGGTCCCTTCAGCGGTATGGATACCGATGAGGCCAACCCGCACATCATCGAGTTCCTGCGCGAGCGCGGCACCCTGGTCCTCGAGAAGAAGATCACGCACAGCTATCCGCACTGCTGGCGCTGCAAGCACCCGGTGCTCTTCCGTGCTACTGACCAGTGGTTCGTCTCGATGGACAAGACCGGCTTGCGTGAGCAGGCTGGCAAGGAGGTTCGCGAGAACGTCAAGTGGTATCCGGCTCACGCCGCCAACCGCATCGGCGCCATGGTCGAGCAGCGTCCCGACTGGTGCATCAGCCGTCAGCGCAACTGGGGCGTGCCTATCCCCAGCTACACTTGCGCCGACTGTGGCGAGAAGGTCATGAACGACGCTACGCTCGACGCCGTCATCAAGCTCTTCCACGAGAAGGGCTCCGACGCCTGGTTTACCGACGCTCCCGAGAGCTACCTGGGCGAGGCCTGCGTCTGCCCCAAGTGCGGCGGCCATCACCTCAAGGCCGATAAGGACATCCTCGACGTGTGGTGGGATTCCGGCGTCTCCTGGAAGGCCGTCTGCGAGTACCGTCCCGAGCTGGAGTATCCGGCGGATGTGTACCTCGAGGGCTCCGACCAGCACCGCGGTTGGTTCCAGAGCTCGCTGCTAACCTCGGTGGGTGCCAACGGCCATGCTCCGTACAAGGCGGTCGTCTCGCAGGGCTTCACCCTCGACGGCCAGGGTCGAAAGATGTCCAAGTCGCTCGGCAACGTCATCGACCCCAATAAGGTCTGCGACGAGATGGGCGCCGACATCATCCGTCTGTGGGTCGCCTCGGTCGACACCAGCTCCGACGTGTCCATCGACCACGAGATTCTTGCTCGTACGTCCGATGCCTACCGTCGTTTCCGCAACACGCTGCGCTTCCTGCTCTCCGAGCTCGAGGGTCAGTTTGAGCCCGAGACCGACGGCGTCGCCTTTGCCGACCTGCTGCCGCTCGACAAGCTCATGGTTGCCCGTCTGACCCAGGTTCAGGCCGAGGTCGACGATGCCTACGCCAGCTACGAGTTCCCGCGCGCCTACCGTGCGCTCTACGACTTCGTGGTTACCGAGCTCTCCAACGTGTATCTCGACGCCCTGAAGGACCGTCTATACTGTGAGAAGCCCGGCTCGCTCGAGCGCCGCAGCGCCCAGACCGTGCTGGCCGAGCTCTTCTCGATGCTCATGCGCGACCTTCAGCCGATCCTGTCCTACACGGTCGACGAGGCCATGGCCTATGCGCCCGCCGGCTGCGTCGATCACCAGAAGTACGCCGCGCTGCTCGATTGGTACAAGTCACCCATCACGTTCGACGAGGCCAATGAGTTTGAGGGCGTGCTCGAGGCTTCACTCGAGCTCCGTAGCGCCGTGACCAAGGCCCTTGAGGATGCCCGCTCCGCCGGTACCTTCACCAAGAGCCAGCAGGTCCGCGTCAAGGCGGTCGTTCCCGCCGAGATGTACGCGCTGCTGACCGGCGACAAGGCTGTCGACCTGGCCGAGTTCTACATTGTTTCCGATGTTGAGCTGACCCAGGGCGAGGAACTCTCCGTTGCTATCGAGGCAGCCGAGGGCGAGTGCTGCGACCGTTGCTGGAACTATCGCACCACCGTCGACGAGTACAACGGCCACGCGCATATTTGCAAGCGCTGCGCCGATGCTTTGTAGGTTACGGCGTTCGTAGAACGCCGTAACCTACCGACGCTGCAAACGCCCCTAAGCGGCAATCTGACGTTCAATCGTCGGTCGCGTACCAAAGTACGCTTCCCTCCTCTTTCACGTCACCTTGCTCGCTTAGGGACGTTTTCGCTGTTGGTGACGATAACGCGGCGTTTCCATTGCTGGAGCTAGAGGCTTTCTTTCGACTTGCGTTTTTAGTCGAAAGCTATTAAGCGACATTCCGTTATTCGGAATGTCGCTTTCGTTTTTAGCTGGTTATTTCGCTTGCGTTGGTGGATATGTCGTGCGTTCTGCGTATGGCAATATAAGATAGTTCTTTGTATTAAACGTAATTCGATGATCTTGAGGGTAGGGGATTTCTTTGGGTCGTGCTGGGGATATGACGCCGCCTTTGCGTTGGCGGTTGGGTGTTGCTGGTGGGGTGGCGCTGGTTGTGCTGCTTGTTGACCAGCTGACCAAGCTTGCGGTTCGTGCCGCGGGCGACGCTTTGCATGTGACTGTTATCCCCGGTGTGATCGACTTTCTATTTGTCCGCAATATCGGTGCTGCCTTTAGCATGGGCGAGGGGCATGGCATCGCGTTTGCCGTGCTGGCGTTGGCGGTCATTATCGCTATTGCCGTGTACTTGCTTCGCGCGCCCCAGCTTGCTCGCTTGGAGGTTGTGGGCATGGCTATGGTCGCGGGCGGCGCCATTGGCAACGCGATCGACCGTCTGACTTTTGGCTTTGTGACCGATTTTATTGCCACCACCTTCATCGACTTTCCCGTCTTTAACGTGGCCGATATCGGCATCACCGTAGGCGTTGTGCTTGCCCTCATCGGCTACATGTTCTTGAGCCCTGCGGCCCGCGAAGTCGATGCGACTGCCGAGCTCAATGCCCGTGATGAGGCCCGCGCCAAGCGCAAAGCCAAGCAGCGTGGGGAGCGTGCCCGCAAGATTCGCGAAAGGAATGAGCGTTAATGGCCGACATCCATATTCTTGTTGCCGACGATTGCTCTGGCCAGCGTCTCGACGCCTTTCTGGGTGCCAACGACGGCTGCCCCACGCGCTCTGCCTGCGCGCATCTGATCGAGGGCGGCGCCGTAATCGTGAACGGCGAGACCTGCCTATCAAAAAAATATGCTGTGCGCTCCGGTGACCGTATCTCGGTCGACCTGCCCGAGCCGCATGATCCCACTGATGTGATTCCCGAGGCCATCCCCCTCGATATCCGTTACGAGGACGACTACCTCATCGTGCTCTCCAAGCAGCGCGGCCTGGTGTGCCATCCCGCCCATGGCCACGAGAGCGGCACGCTTGCGAACGCTCTGGTCTACCACTGCGGCATTGACCATCTGGGTACCGTGCAGGGTGAGGACCGCCCCGGCATCGTGCATCGTTTAGATCGCGATACCTCGGGCCTCATGCTTGCGGCAAAAGACGACGACACGCAGCGCGCACTCCAAAATCTCATTCGCACGCGCACGCTCGATCGTCGCTATATCACGCTCGTTCACGGACATATCACTATGGATGAGGGCACCATTAACACCGGCATTGCCCGTTCTACGCGTGACCGTGTCAAGATGGCGGTTTCGGACGATCCTTTCGCGCGCCAGGCCATTACGACCTTTAAGGTCCTCGAGCGCTTCGATTCCACGCGTTTTGACGACGGCTATACGCTCGTCGAGTGCCACCTGTTTACGGGCCGCACACATCAGATTCGCGTGCATATGCGCCATATCAACCACGCCTGCGTGGGCGATCCGCTCTACGGCAAGTGCGATGCACGCGCCGATCAGGGTCTGACCAGGCAATTCCTTCATTCCTGGCGTGTTGCATTCGACCATCCCGTGACGGGGGAGCGCATTGAGTGCCGCGACGAGCTGCCGTGGGATCTCGCTGCGGTTCTTGACGACCTGGCCCCGCGCTCGCTTGGTCGCACCGCTGCCGGCGACGAGATCGTTCCTCAGCTCGGTCTTCTCGAAGCCTAGTCAGTATTAGGTGGTTTCTTGAACGCCCCTAGCCTGCGGTAAGATATACAATTGTTTACGTAACGCGTTCCTGGGAGCCTGCATGCTCGCCTTTTTACAAACCAACACGCCCATCGTGATCTTCAACCAGATTGTCGTCACGCTGCTCACGGTCTGCTTTCTGTACCAGGTGGTCTTCTTTGTCATCGGTGCTCTTCGTGGCGAGGTCGCGCCTCCCAAGGCCAAAAAACTCCACCGCTATGCCTTCTTTATCGCGGCGCATAACGAGGAGGCCGTGATCGCCAACCTCGTTCGCTCCATCAAGGACCAGGATTATCCGTCCGAGCTTATCGAGGTCTTTGTGGTCGCCGATGCCTGCACCGACAACACGGCACAGCTTGCGCGCGAGGCGGGCGCCATTGTCTATGAGCGCAACGACCTTGCCCGCAAGGGTAAGAGCTGGGTCATGGACTTTGGTTTCGACCGTATCCTTAACGAGTATCCGGATACGTTTGAAGGTTACTTTATCTTCGATGCCGATAACGTCATCTCCCGCGATTACGTCTCCAAGATGAACGATGCCTTTGACCAGGGCTTCCATGTGGTCACGAGCTATCGCAATTCCAAAAACTTCGGCAGCTCGTGGATTTCGGCGGCTAATGCTACGTGGTATCTGCGCGAGGCGCGCTTTCTCAACAACGCGCGCAACATCTGCAAGACTTCTTGCGCTGTCTCGGGTTCGGGCTACCTCATCTCCGCCAGCGTTATCGAGGGCATGCACGGTTGGCAGTTCCATACTCTGACCGAGGATATTCAGTTCACCACGTTCTGCGCCATTCACGGCATTCGCATTGGCTATGCGCCGGCGGAGTTCTTTGACGAGCAACCCGTGACGTTCAAAGCATCCTGGAAACAGCGCATGCGCTGGACCAAGGGCTTCTACCAGGTGTTTTTTACCTACGGTAAGCACCTGGTCAAATCGACCTTCCGCTATCATCGCTTTGCCGCCTATGACATGTTTATGACCATCGCCCCGGGTATGCTGCTGTCCTTGATCTCGATGCTCGCTAATGCGACGTTCTTGATTGTGGGTGGCCTTTCGCATGGTTTCTTGGCAACCGAAGTCGAGATGCAGGCGTGCGCCGCTTCGCTCATTATGACCTTCGCCATGATGTATCAGACTTTCTTCATCCTGGCGCTGCTCACGACTATCTTTGAGTACAAGCACATTCACTGCGCGCAAAAGTGGCGCCTGGTGACTAACCTGTTTACCTTCCCGATCTTTATGTTCAGCTATATCCCCATCACGGTGGCTGCGCTGTTCCTGAAGGTCGACTGGGTTCCTACCCAGCATGCCGTAAACGTCACCCTCGACGAGGTCATGCAAGGCGCCAAATAACCACCACCAAAACCACCGCAAAGGGGACGACGCCTTTGTGGTGGTTTTTGCTTTTGAGCAGCTGTTCATGGAGGTGCACGATGTTCTACATCCCATTTTGGATCTGCGTCTTTACCGGTGCGGTGGTTGATGCCCGCGAGCGGCGGTTTCCCAATGGGCTTGCCGGCGCATGCGCCGTGGCGGCGTTGGCGGGTGTTTGGCTCGACCTCGGTTTGAACACCGCGCTTGATCACGCCGGTTTTGCTGTCATCGTGTATCTTTCCCTTGTGCTGACTGAGTCGCTCTGGCGTCGACTTCGCCAAACCCCGGGCATCGGCATGGGAGATGCTAAGGCACTCTTCGCGCTTTGCACGCTCGACCCTATGGGTGGCATCGTGTCATTTGCCGCCGCGCTCCTGGTCCTTGCCCTCTCCTGCCTCATCACGAAATCGCGCTCCCTGCCATTGCTCCCGTTTTTGGTGCCGATTTTTGCCATAATCGAGGTCGTGGGCTGCACTTTGTAACCGATTGCGCATCCTTCTTAAGGAGCATGCCATGGCAACTAATCAAGAAACGGCCGTCATTAAGGCGCGCATGGACCGTATTCCCTCGGCGTTGTCGCCCGAACTTGTCGAGCGCATTGCCGCCGATCGTGCTTCGGGGCATGTCAACCCGTATCGTTGCAACGACGATCAGGTCATTCGTCGTATTGATCGCGCCGCCGACAAAGGCACGCTTATGCGTCCGGCGTTTATGCGCGATACCGAAAAGATACTTCATCTTCCGGCGTACACCCGTTATGCGGGCAAAACGCAGGTCTTTAGCTTCCGTAGTAATGACGATCTGTCACGCCGCGGTTTGCACGTGCAGCTTGTCTCCCGCATTGCGCGCGATATCGGTCGCGCCCTGGGGCTCAATTGCGATCTGATCGAGGCGATTGGCCTGGGCCACGACTTGGGACACACGCCTTTCGGTCATGCCGGCGAGCGCTTCCTCAACGATATCTATCATGAGCGTACGGGGCGTTACTTTTTCCATAACGTGCAGTCGATCCGCGTGCTCGATGCCCTGTATGGCCGCAACGTGTCACTCCAGACGCTCGACGGCGTGCTATGCCATAACGGCGAGTACGAGCAGCGAGTGTTTGAGCTCTCGGATATGAGCTCCTTTGACCAGTTTGACCAGACGGTTGAGGATTGCATTGCCACGGGCTATAGCGCAATTGAGCATCTGCGTCCCATGACGCTCGAGGGCTGCGTCGTTCGCATCTCGGATATTCTTGCCTACGTCGGTCGTGACCGTCAGGATGCGATCGCGGCGGGCCTGCTTTCGCCTGACGCTTTTGATGATGGCCGGGGCGGTGCCTACAACAGTTGGATCCTCACGCATGCCTCCATCGATATCGTTGAGCACAGCTATGGTAAGCCGCGTATCGAGATGAGCGAGGACCTGTTTGAGGAAATTCGCCGAGCCAAGCACGAGAACTACGAGAAGATCTATAGCAAGGGCGGTATCGAAGGCGATTCCGAGGCGGAGCTGCGCGAGGCGTTCGTAAAGCTCTACGACCGTTGCCTGCAGGATATAAACGAAGGCGACGAGTCCTCTTACATCTTTAAGCACCATATTTCGCGCATTGAGCAGCAGCTTTCCTACTACGATCGCACCTATGCCTGGCAGGACGACAGGGATCAAGCCGTGGTGGATTATATCGCGAGCATGACGGATGGCTATTTCTGTGAGCTCACGAGCAAGCTGTTCCCTGGTCTGGAGTTTCCGCATCGTACCTATATTAACGAACGGTAGTTCGTATAAATTCGGTATACTGTTAGTGGAAAAAGTTTTTGAATGATGCACGGGATGGCTATGGACGACCTTTTTTCTGCTTCGACGCGCGAGCGTTCCTTTCAGAATGCGCCGCTTGCGGTTCGCATGCGCCCCAATTCGCTCGACGAGTATGTGGGCCAGCAAAAGGCCGTCGGTAAGGGCTCATGGTTGCGTGCCGCGATCGAGCACGATGTGCTTTCGAGCGTGATACTGTACGGGCCGGCCGGTACGGGTAAGACGACGCTGGCCCACATTATCGCCAACCATACCAAGAGCGAGTTTGTCGAGGTCAGCGCCGTGACGGGCACCGTGAAGGACTTGCGTCGCGTGATTGACGAGGCCAAGACGCGCCTGAATACGTACGACCGCCGCACCATTCTATTCATCGATGAGATTCACCGCTTCTCTAAGTCGCAGCAGGATGCCCTGCTGCATGCCGTTGAGAACCGTACCGTCATTATGATTGGCGCTACGACGGAGAATCCGTACTTCGAGGTCAACTCGGCGCTGCTCTCACGTGGTCGAGTCGTGGAACTCGAACACCTTAAGGACGAGGACATTGCCACGCTGATCGAGCGTGCGCTCGAGGCTCCGCATGGTCTGAACGGTAAGTTCTCGGCCGATGAGGATACAGTCAAGACCATTTGTACGCTGGCTGCGGGTGATGCACGCTCGGCCCTGACGACACTTGAGCTGGCGAGTGAGATTGCCGTCACGCGTCCCGATACCGAGGGAACGCCGGCGCCGGCGGCGGGGGAGCGTTATCCCATCACCGTGGATGACGTAAAGATTGCCAACCCGCGTCGTGGCTTTTCGTACGACAAAAACGGCGACATGCACTACGACATTATCAGTGCGTTTATTAAGTCTATGCGCGGTAGCGACCCCGATGCCACGATCTATTGGCTCGCGCGCATGATTGATGCGGGGGAGGATCCCAAGTTTATCGCTCGCCGTATTATGATTCAGGCTTCTGAGGACGTTGGCAACGCCGATCCGCAGGCGCTTTTGGTGGCGCATGCCGCGTTTAAGTCTGCCGAGGTCATTGGCTATCCCGAGTGCCGCATTAACCTGGCTCAGGCTGCACTCTATGTGTGCTTGGCGCCAAAATCCAACGCGTGTGAGGCTTCGATCGATGCGGCGCTTGCCGATATCCACTCTAGTGGGCTTCGCGAGGTGCCGAGTTATCTGCGCGATCGCCATCGCCCGGGCAGCGACGACTACGGTGTGTATAAATACCCGCACGATTATCCCGAAGGCTGGGTCGATCAGCGCTATTTGCCCGAGGGGCTGGAGCGCGGTGCGTTCTGGCAGCCTGCCGGGCGCGGCTGGGAAGAGTGGCGCGTAGAGCAAAGCGAACGCGACCGCAGCGGGAATGCACCGAAGTAGCTGCTGATAATTTTGTCCCACGTTGCTGCTCTTGGCATGTTCGGTCCCCTTTGGGGTACCATGAAAAGCGTCTGTATTTCGATTCTTCCGGGAGGCTTGTATGAGTCCCATTCAAATCGCCCTGCTGCTGCTCGCCGTTGCCGGCGTGTGGGCCATCGCTGAGCTCGCGCTTACCCTGCGCAAGACCCGCAATGTTGTCGACTCGCTCGATAAGACCGTGAACGACCTCAACAACACCATCGCCGAGGCTCAGCCTGTGGTGGCAAAGCTCGATGGCGCTGTCGATGAGCTTACGCCGGCGCTTGCCCAGATGGAGCCGCTGCTTAAGTCGAGCAAGACGGCAGTTGATGCCCTTACCTCCAATCTCGTTGAGGTCGAAGCCGTGGTTCGCGACATTTCCGAGGTTACGGGCAGCATGGCCGAGGCCAGCAATGCTGTGTCAAGCGTGACCGACTCTGCCGCCGGTGCTGTGCAGAAGCTCTTCAATAAGGTGAAGGCTCCTGCAGCTGACACCGAGCGCAAGCTCGCCGCTGCTGCTGCGGAGGCTGAGCGGCCTACCGAGCGCGTCCTAATTGGCGAGAACGAGGCCGCCGCGGGCGACGATGATGGCCGGAAGTCTGTAGCCAAGCCGGCTCAGTATTACACGTATACGCCCGCCGCGACCTCTGAGGAGTCCTGCGATGAGTAGCGAAGCAACCTGCCCCATCACGCTGACCGTTGCCGGCGACCCGCGTCTCGCTCGCCTTGTGCGCATGACGGCAGCCAACGTTGGTGCCCTGTGCTCCATGTCTGTCGATCGCATCGAGGACATCCGCATGGCTGCCGAGGAAGCCTTTATCTTTGGTTGCACCGCGGTCGACTGCGACGACATCACCATCAAATTCGATGTCGATGAAACCCACGTTGGCATGACTATTACCTTTGGCGATCAGGCTACGGTCGATGAAGACGACCAGGCTGCGGTGTATGCCGAGCTCATCCTCGCGAGCGTGTGCGACTCCTACGAAAAGACTGCGGCGCCCCTGACGCTTTCCCTCGACCTCAAGGCGGATATCTAATATGACCGAACGTTCCCGGAGCGGTAAGACCGCTTGGGACAAGGAGAAAACCCGCGAGCTGTTTCGTCGTTACAAGGAGACCGGTGATCCGGACGCCCGCGAGCAGCTCGTCATGTCCCATATGAACCTGGTAAGGTTTCTTGCCAACAAATTTAAGAATCGCGGCGAGCCGCTCGACGACCTCATGCAGGTCGGCTATCTGGGTTTGCTCAAGGCTATCGACCGCTTTGATCCCGAGCGCGGGCTCGAGTTCACGACGTTTGCAACACCCACTATCCTGGGCGAGATCAAACGTCATTTTCGCGACAAGGGCTGGAGCGTGCGCGTACCGCGTCGTCTGCAGGAGCTTTCGGCCAAGGTCAACCAAGCTACTGACAAACTTACCAACGAGCTGCAGCGTTCGCCCAAGGTTGAGGAGATCGCTGAGTATCTAGATGTGACTGTCGATGAGGTCCTCGAGGCTATGGAATCGTCTTCGGCTTATACCTCGGTGCCCATCGAGGCTCCTGGTGCGTCCGATTCCGACGATGCGCCCTCGATTCTCGACCGCTACGCCGACGACGACAACGAGCTCGACTTTACCGATGACCGCCTGGTGATCGAGGAAGCCATCCGCGATTTTTCGCCGCGCGAGCGCGAGGTGATCGAGCTGCGCTTTGTGAAGGGCATGACCCAGATCGAGATCGCCAAGAAGCTGGGTATTTCTCAGGTGCAGGTTTCGCGTCTGCTGCGCCGCACGCTTAAGAAGATTCAGGACAAGATCGACCCCGACGGAGTGATGATTCGTTCATGAGTGAGCACCCCCAACAAACCGATCGCGTGCTGCGCGACACCCGCATTCTGACGCTTCGCATTTGGGCTGTTGTTGGCTGCATTGTCATCGCCGCTGTCATCTTTAACCTTATGGGCATCCTGGCACCGGTTATTGAGTTCCTTGCCGTCGGCTCCATCATTGCTTTTGTGATGTCCCCGATCACCAACTGGCTCGAGCACCATGGCGTGAATCGCGGCATCGGTTCGCTTATCGCGCTAATTGTTGTTGTTGCCGTGCTCGTCGGTGTCGTTTGCATCTTGTCGCCGATTCTCTTTGGTCAGATCATGGAAGTCCTGAGCCGCCTGCCCGAGCAGCTTCGTGTTGCGGGTGGCGACCTCAACGAGATGATCTCGCATGCCAAGACGCTCAACAACACGCCGCTCAAGGAGTATTTGGACGATAATCTTTCGTCGCTGGTTGCCGTGGCATCGAAGTATGTGTCTCAGATTGCCGCCGAGCTTGGCCGCGGTGTGTTCCCGCTCATCACTAATACGGCGTCGCAGTTGTTCGTTATCTTCCTTGGTCTAGTGCTTGCGTACTGGATGGCCTGCGACTACCCTCGCATGCACCACGAGATTTGCACCATCATCGGTCAGGAGAAGGAGACCTCGTACCGCTTTATGGTCGCCATTCTGTCGCGTTCGGTTGGTGGCTACATGCGCGGCATGGTCGTAACGTCTATCTGCGGCGGCATCTTGGCCTTTATCGGCTTCCTGATCATCGGCCATCCGTATGCGGCGCTCATGGCTATCTTTACCGGCATCATGCATTTGGTTCCGGTCGTCGGTCCTTGGGTGAGCGCGGCAATCGCCACAGTGCTCGGTTTCATGTTCAGCCCCATGTTGGCGTTATGGACGCTCATCGTGACGATGGTCGCGCAAAACGTCACCGATAACGTGATTTCGCCTAAGGTCATGCAGAGCTCGGTGCAGGTGCATCCCATCATGAGCCTCACGGCGCTCGTTATTGGCTCGGCACTCATGGGCCCCATTGGCATGATTATTGCCATCCCGCTGTGTGCGGCCCTCAAGGGTATCTTCGTGTACTACTTCGAGAATGAGACCGGCCGCCAGCTTGTGGCCTATGACGGCGCCGTGTTTAAGGGCACACCGTACCGCGATGCCGATGGCAACCCGGTCGCCGCCTACGACGCGCTCGGCGACGACACCTTCATTTACGAGTCCGAGCTCATCGGCAACGAGACTGCGCCCGAGGCCCAAGCGATGCCTAAGCCCGAGTTCGATAATCCCTGGATCAAGCTCTCGGGTTTGCAACCCGATGCCACGGGCTTCTTCAAGAATCCCTTCGCCAAGGACGATGACTCCAACTCGGACGACGATACCAAAACCGGCATCGACGGCTCCATGGACGATTCGGATTCTAAATAGGCCCTATTAACGTTTCTTGAAGTTGTAAATGACAATAAACGCGAGCAAAGCGATTGATAAGGGGCCGGCTACATAGAAAAAGAGAACGTCAATTGCGCGTAGAGTGTAATAAGCCTTATCGCCGGACATTACTGCATACAATACGTAGCCAAATGCTGGTTGGTTTGCGTACCAGCAGGAGAAGGCCAAGAGCGCTAAAAGTGCTAGTACCAGAAGTGCATTCAGGACAAATCGTTTACTTTTCATCGATCGCTCCTTCCGGGTGACTCTTATATGTAATTCTACAGCAGTCCTTTTTCAAAGGATCGCACAGTACTGAATAACGTGCACTTTCGCTGGAGGGTCGCTGTTTGGCGGCCCTCTTTTTTGCACTTGCGCGGTGGGATGGTAATATCGTTACGTTTGAACTGTTTCGATGTGAAACCGAGGAGATTCCCTCTATGAGTGCTGACTATCCGTCAATGACTACGGCCGAGATTCGCTCCAAGTTCCTCAACTTCTTTGAGGAGCGCGGTCTTAAGCTCTATCCTTCTTCGTCCCTCGTCCCCGACGATCCCTCGCTGCTGCTTGCCAACGCCGGCATGAACCAGTTTAAGGAGTACTACCAGGGCAAGAAGACCATGAAGGAGATCGGCGCTATCTCCTGCCAGAAGTGCGTCCGCACCAACGACATCGATTGCATCGGCGAGGACGGCCGTCACCTGTCCTTCTTTGAGATGCTCGGCGACTTCTCCTTTGGCGGCGTCTCCAAGCAGCAGGCTTGCGCCTGGGCCTTTGAGCTCATCACCAAGGAGTTCAAGCTGCCGCTCGACCGCCTGTACTTTACCGTCTTTACCGAGGACGACGAGACCCACGACGTGTGGCGTTCTCTGGGCGTTGCTGAGGACCACATCTCCCGCCTGGGCGAGGACGACAACTTCTGGGCCGCTGGCCCCACCGGCCCCTGCGGTCCGTGCTCCGAGATCTACTTTGACATGGGCGAGGAGGTCGGCTGCGGTAGCCCCGACTGCAAGCCCGGCTGCGACTGCGACCGCTTCCTGGAGTTCTGGAACCTCGTGTTTACCCAGTACGACCGCAAGGAGGACGGCTCCATGCCGGAGTTGCCGCACCGCAACCTCGATACGGGCATGGGCCTGGAGCGCATGGCCGCCATCATGCAGCACAAGACCGCCAACTACGACGGCGATCTGATGCAGCATCTCATCAAGCTGGGCGAGGAGATCAGCGGTAAGACCTATGACGCCGACGATTACTCCGGCGCCAGCCGCTCCCTGCGCATCATCGCCGACCACTCCCGTGCCGTCGACTTTATGATTTCGGACGGCATCCTTCCCGGTAACGAGGGTCGCGAGTACGTTTTGCGCCGCCTGCTCCGTCGTGCCGTGTTCCACGGTCGCCTGCTGGGCATCGAGGGCGCCTTCCTGACCAAGTTTATCGACGAGGTCAACGCTCAGATGGGCGAGGCCTATCCCGAGCTGCTCAAGAACGTCGCACTCGTCAAGGGCATCGTCGCCTCCGAGGAGGAGCGCTTCTCCACGACGCTCGACAACGGCCGCGTGTACCTGGACGAGGCCCTGGCCGCGCTCGCCGACGGCGCTGTCCTTCCGGGCGACGTTGCCTTTAAGCTGCACGACACCTTTGGTTTCCCCATCGACCTGACCGTCGAGATCGCCGGCGCCGCTGGTCACGACGTCGACATGGACGGCTTTACCGCCTGCATGGAGGACCAGAAGGCCCGCGCCCGCGCTAACGCCAAGGGCGATGCCTGGGGCAGCTTCAACGATGTGTGGGTCGAGCTTTCCGACAAGGTCTCTGCGACCGAGTTCGATGGCTATGACAACGACGTCATCGAGGGCGCCAAGGTTGTCGCCATCGTTCGCAACGGCGAGTCCGTCGAGTCCGCTGCCGCCGGCGAGGACGTCGAGGTCGTGCTCGACCGCACCCCGTTCTACGCCGAGATGGGTGGCCAGCAGGGCGATGCCGGAAAGCTTTCCGCCGATGGCGTTGTTCTTACCGTTTCCGATACCAAGAACCACAACGGCCTGTATGCCCACCTCGCGCACGTTGCCGATGGCACGCTGACTGTCGGTGCCGCTGTTACCGCCGCGCTCGACGCCGAGCGCCGTGGCTTCTTGCGCCGTAACCACACCGCCACGCACCTGCTCGACGCCGCCCTTAAGCAGGTCCTGGGCGAGCACGTCTCCCAGGCCGGCTCGCTGGTGACGCCCGAGCACCTGCGCTTTGACTTCACGCACTTCGAGGCTCTGTCCTCCGAGCAGCTCAAGGCTGTCGAGGACCTGGTCAACCAGCAGATCTTCACTTCCAAGCCGGTTGTGACCCGTGTCATGGGCATCGACGAGGCTAAGGCTGCCGGCGCTGTCGCTCTGTTTGGCGAGAAGTACGGCGATGTCGTCCGCGTCGTCTCCGTGGGCACCGAGGACCAGCCGTTCTCCCGCGAGCTCTGCGGTGGCACGCACGCTGCCAACACCGCCGAGATCGGCCTGTTCAAGATCATTTCCGAGTCCTCCACAGGCTCCAATGTCCGCCGTATCGAGGCCGTGACCTCTAAGGGCGCTCTCGATTACATGGCCGACCGCCTGGCACTTGTTGACGCCGCTGCCGCTGCGCTCAAGTGCCGCGTCGACGAGGTTCCCGCCCGTGTGGAGAACCTGCAGGCCGAGCTGCGCGAGACGTCCAACAAGCTCAAAAAGGCTCTGACCGGTGGCTCCTCCGACGCCATTTCCAGTGCCATCGAGGGTGCTGTCGAGCTCGGCGGCTACAAGCTGGTCGTTGCTGAGCTCCAGGGTCTTGAAGCTGCCGACCTGCGCAACGTATGGGATACCGTCCACCAGAAGGTCGCCGGCCCTGTCGCTTGTGTCGTCGCCAGCGTGACTGAGAAGGGCACTCCGGCCCTGCTCGCTGCCGGCTCCGATGACGCCGTGAAGGCCGGGTTCCACGCCGGTAACGTGATCAAGCAGATCGCGGGTCTGGTCGACGGTCGCGGTGGTGGCCGTCCCAACATGGCCCAGGCCGGTGGCAAGAACGCCGCCGGCATCGCCGATGCCCTCGCGGCCGCCAAGACCGCGCTCGGCGCCTAAGAATCCCGGTAGTCGCTGTGGTCGCGCTTGCGCTGGACATAGGAGAGACCAGAATCGGCATCGCCGTCTCGAGCCGTGATGGCAAGATGGCGATGCCCGTCAAGGTGCTCCCGGCTGCCGAGGTCACTGGCATGGCAAAGACGTTTCGCTACTTGGTCGAGGACTATGAGCCCGATATCCTGGTAAGCGGACGTCCCTTGACCATGGCCGGTGAGCCCGGCCCCCAGGCCGAGCGCGTTGCCGCCGTGGCGCAAAAGATTGCCGACGAGCTCGATCTTCCGCTGGAGTTTGAGGACGAGCGTCTGTCCTCGCAAGAGGCCAAGCGTATCCTGCGCGAGCAGGGCCTCAACGAAAAGCAGATGAGGGGCAAGATCGACATGATTGCCGCCAGCCTGTTTTTGCAGACGTGGCTCGATCGTAAAAACGAGGAGGTTTCGCATGCCTAGCGCTTCCGATCCGCGCCAGCAGAATCGTACACGGCAGCCGGCGTCGCGCGCTGCCCAGCCTGGACAGCGTCCAGCACAGCCGACGCAGCGTGCAGCTCAGTCTGCCGCGCGCCCGGTGCAGTCCTTCTCTCATTCGGGCCAACCTGTTCAACGGACGGGTCAGCAGCCTTCTGCTCGCTCGGTTCAGCATCCGGCTTCTCACGCGGCTCCGCAGCCCACTGCTCGTACGGCCCAGCCTGTAGGCGGTACCCGCTTTAAGCAGCAGGCACCTACCCAGCGAACGCAGGCCCCCCAATCGCATTCGCATCACGCTCATGGCTCGCACGGCGTTGGTCCGGCCACGCGCTCGAGCTATAACACGCATGCTCGTCGCGGTGCTCAAAAGAAGAGTGCTCCGGTTCCCATGATCATCGGCGTTGTGGTGGCGGTGCTCGTGCTTGCTGCGATTGCTTTCTTTGTCGTGCCGGCCGTCAAGGGCTTCTTTGCCGGTGAGGATACGAAGGTCACGGCTGGTCAGCAGGTTACGGTGACCATTCCCGACGGTGCTTCGGCCGATACGATCGCCTCGATTCTCTCCGAGAACCATATCGTCGAGAATCCCAAGGATTACTATGCGGCGGTGAAAAAGCTTAACGCCGATATGTCGCTCAAGCCTGGTACCTATTCGTTCACCACACTCATGGATGCGACCAAGATTGTTCAGCAGCTCATGGAAGGTCCCAACGCGGGCTCCAATGCGCTGACTATCCCTGAGGGCCTAACGGTCGATCAAGTCGCCGACCGTGTGGCCCAGGCCTACGACGGCATCTCTAAGGAAGACTTCCTCAACCAGGCCAAGGCCTCCAACTACGTGGACGACTATAGCTTCCTTAAGGGCGCCGCCAACGACTCGCTCGAGGGTTTCTTGTTCCCCAAGACCTATTCGTTGGGTGATTCGCCGACGGCCGATGGCGTGATTCGCGCTATGCTCGATCAGTTTAAGACCGAGTACAAGTCGCTTGACTTTGCGAGCTGCGAAGCCAAGATCAAGGAACGCTACGGTGTGGAGATGTCTGACTACGATATCGTCAACTTGGCCTCTATCGTTGAGCGCGAGGGCCTCAACGCCGATCAACGTGCGCATGTGGCCTCGGTCTTCTACAACCGCCTTGCCGGCAAGCTCGACGGTCTGCGCTATCTCAACAGCGATGCGACCATGATGTATGTCACCGGTGGCGAGGTTACCGCCGACGACCTGCAGAGCGATAGTCCCTATAACACCTATAAGCACGAGGGCCTTCCGCCCACGCCCATCTGCTCTCCGTCGCTCGAGGCACTCAAGGCCACGCTTGAGCCGACCGACTCCGATGACCTGTATTTCTACATTACGCAGGACGAGGAGTACTTCTCGCAAACCTACGAAGAGCATCAACAGTCTTGGAATTAGCATGAGGATTTTTAGCCCCAAACGTTACGTTGCCTCGGTCGATCGCATCGACCTTGATACCCTGTGGGCCGACGGCAAGCGTGCCATTCTGCTCGATCGCGATAACACCTTGGTGCCGCGCGACACCGAGCAGGTTCCCGCCGCGGTTTCCGCTTGGCTCGACGCCGCCCGCGCCAAAGGCTTTAAGCTGTGCATGGTGTCTAACAACTGGCATCGCGACCAGGTCATGAGCTCTGCACGCGAGCTGGGACTCGAGGCCATCAGCCACGCCATGAAGCCGGCGCCGTTTGCCCTCAAGGCGGGTCTTAAGCGCCTCGGCGCCACGGCCGACGAGGCGGTGCTGATCGGTGATCAGCTCTACACTGACGTGTGGAGCGGCAATTTTGCCGGCGTCGATACCATCCTGGTAAAGCCGCAGGCGACGCAGGATCTGTGGTATACGCAGATCTTCCGTATCTTTGAGCGCCGGGCCCTGCGCGACCTTCCCTGCGAGGAATAGGTCTCGCTATGTCCCAGCACACTAAACACGGCTGCGACCATATCTTCTTTATCGGCTTTTTGGGCGCGGGCAAATCGACGCTCGCGCGCAACGTCGGCACCATGTTTAAGCGGCGTTTTATCGATACCGACCGCCTCGTCGTGCGCCGTTGCGGCAAGTCGGTAACCGAGATTTTTGAGACCGAGGGCGAGGATCGTTTTCGCGAGCTCGAGACCTCGGCGCTCCGTTCGCTCCAAAGCGAGCGCAGCCTGTTGGTTTCGTGCGGGGGCGGTATCGTCGAAACGCCGGTGAATATTGAGCTGATGCACGAAATGGGTACGTGCGTGTACCTCGAGGGTGACTTCGAGGATTCGATTCGCCAGATTCGTCGGTCCGACACGCGCCCCGATTTCCGCTCTCCCGAGCATGCCGCGCGCCTGTTTGAGCATCGCCGTCCGCTGTATCGCCAGGCCGCCGATATTACCCTTGATATTCGCAACAAGTCCTTCGAGGACGTTTCCTACCTTTGTGCCGAGATGCTTTTGGAGCGTGGGCTGCTATGATTCGCCGTCAACTGATCAATTTCCAAAACCGCAGTGTCGATGTTCGCGTCGGATTGGGCGCGTTCGAGGAGCTGCCGCGCATGTTTGCCTCGGCTGTGGGCAAGCCTAAGCGCGCGATGGTCGTTTGGAACGACGCTGCATCCGAGCGTTTTGGCGAGATTGTTGAGCGTGCGCTGGTCGACGCCGGTTTTGCCGTGTTGCCTCTCGTCCTCGAGGTTTCGCCTGCCGGTGCTACGCTGGCCGATGCCGATGCTATCTTTGGCGCCCTGTCGGCTAACGGCATTACCTGTGACGATCTCGTTGTCGCTGTCGGCGATGCCGCGACCTGCTCGGTCGTTTGCTGGTCTGCCAATCAGTGGTGCGGTCGCACTGAGTGCGCCTTGCTTCCGACGACCTTCGACGCCATGCTCACAGTCGCGACGACCATGAAGCCGCTCGTCGCCTCGCCGGCGAATGCGCTTCCCGCTATCGCGTTCCGTCCCGAACCGGGCTTGGTCGTGTGTGACCTCGACCTTGTTCGCGAGGCGGAACCCGAGGACCTCAAGCTCGGCTATGCGGTACTTGTTGGCACCATGCTTTCGAGCAGCAAGTCCCGCTGGAATCAGTTTGCTGAGACCGTCCCCGAGATTCTCGCGGGCGATGAGGTCGCGCTCGTCAATGCCGTTCAATGGTCTCAGACTGCCCGTAAGGACGTACTGATGGCCACGAACCCGAGCGCCCGTCATGCGCTCGATTTTGGCAAGACGGGGGAGCGTACCCTGCGCGCCTGCCTGGGCGATGCCGCTTCGCAGGTCCCTGCCTACCAGCTGTTGTCCGAGGGCATGCGCTTTGAGGCGCGCCTGGCACATGACGCCTGCGATTTCGATATCGATTACGTCTTTGAGGTCGATGACTGCCTGGAGGACTTTGGTATCGAGGAACTTGCCTTCGATCTGGAGCCTGCCGTATATATCGAGGAGTTCCGCAGACAGCAGTTCGCGCGCTCAAACCGCAGCATGCTGCCGCTGCCCGCGGCACTCGGCGCCATTCGCCTAACGAACGTTGAGGACGAGGTTCTTGAGCGCCATGCTCACGCCTACTTGGCTTCTCGCAAAGAACTTCTCTAAGATTTATTGACTTCCATCGTCTTTCGTATCATGTTGAGGGGCGGGTTTTCAATCGGTTGCGGATCGCATACGATTCCGTCGTTCGGTTGAGACCCGTCCCGTCTATATGGAGACAACAAGAAAGGAAACTGCATGTCTGAGTTTGCTGCCGGTCCTGCCGGTCGTATCGAGCGTGTCCGTGCCCTGATGGCCGAGCGTGGCTACGACGCCATCGTGGTGCGCGACGAGGCCAACCTTCGTTGGCTTACGGGCGTTAAGGGCGTCTTCGACTACACCTTCGAGTTCCCGCACGCTGCGTTTATTACGGCCGACCAGTGCCTGTTCCACACCGACTCGCGCTACCTCAACAGCTTTGAGGAGAACACGCCCGCCGGCAGCCCCTGGGTCTACGACATGGACGAGGGCACCATCCCCGGTTGGGTCGCCGGCAAGATCGCGGCCAACAAATGTCGCGTCTGCGCTGTCGAGGACGATATGCAGATTAATTTCTACCAGGGTATTCAGCGCGGCCTGGAGGACCGCTCCGTTGCCTGCATGCTGCCGCTGATGCACGACGACATCCGCAAGATGCGCGCCATCAAGGATGCCGAGGAGATCGAGCTCATGCGCCATGCGCAGTCGATCACCGATGCCGCCTTCCAGCACATGCTCGGCTTTATTAAGCCCGGTATGACCGAGAAGCAGGTACGCAACGAGCTCGAGATCTTTATGTTTGCCAACGGTGCCGACAGCCTGGCCTTTGGTTCCATCGTGGCGAGCGGCCCCAACACCGCCAACCCGCATGCCGTCCCGAGCGACCGCGTGATCGAGAAGGGCGATTTCGTTCTCATGGATTACGGCGCGGGCTACTGCGATTACCGCTCCGACATGACGCGCACTGTCGTGATGGGCGAGCCCACGCAGGAGCAGCTCGACCTGTACGCGCTCGTGCGCCGCACCCACGAGGAGTGCGTCGCCGCCATCCATCCGGGCGTCGAGGGCAACGATATTTTCATGCTTTCCAAGAAGATCATCGGCGATGCCGGCTATGGCGATTACTACAACCATGGCTTGGGCCACGGCGTTGGTATCGACATTCACGAGCTGCCCAACTTCAACCGCAGCAAGAATACCATCGAGGTCGGCTCGGTTGTCACCATGGAGCCCGGCGTCTACCTGCCCGGCGTGGGCGGCGTGCGCCTGGAGGACTACGGCGTGGTCACCGAGAACGGCTACGAGCCCTTCACCAAGACCCCGCACGACCTGCACGTTATCGACTGCTAGTCTACTTCGGTAGATAGTTTGGGGCGGGGCGTCCGAATCGATCCGGACGCCCCGCGTTCTCTTTTTATGCGCTCGCCGCAGGCGCCGTCTGCAAGTGTATAATTTCTGTCGTATGTAATTTGGACGCTTGTGCGTTCTGCCCATAACAAGAAAGGTCGCTATGCCTACCATTTCCACCGCCGACTTCAAGAACGGCCTCGGTCTCCGCATCAAGGACAAGGTCTACACCATCGTCGAGTTCCAGCATGTCAAGCCGGGCAAGGGCGGCGCGTTTGTGCGCTACAAGACCCGCGACATCAAGAGCGGCCGCGTCGTCGAGAACACCTGCAACGCCGGCACCAAGTTCGAGAGCGTCATGCTCACCACCCGTGAGTTCCAGTACCTCTACAACGATGGCACCGACTACATCTTCATGGACAACGAGTCCTATGAGCAGGTTCCCGTTCCCGAGGACATGGTGTGCGAGAACTCCAAGTGGCTGCGCGAGAACGACGTCTGCCAGCTGCTCTTCGCCGACGATGAGCTCATGGGCGTGACCCCGCCGATGTTCATCGAGACCACCATCGTCCAGACCGACCCGGGCTTTAAGGGCGACACCGTCCAGGGTTCCACCAAGCCGGCCACGATCGATACCGGCGCTGTCATCCAGGTCCCTATGTACCTCAACGAGGGCGAGGTCATCAAGGTTGACACCCGCGACGGCAAGTTCGTCTCCCGCGTCTAGCAACCAACTTTTCTAGGAGGACTCATGCCCCAGGAAATCAAGATTGACGGCATCGGCATTTCGCCCGATGTTCTGACCGCCATCGTCTCGCGCGCCGTGTCCGATGTCGAGGGCATCGCCTCCGTTGGCGTCAAGGACCTTGCCACCAACCTTGTCTCCATGATGCTCTCGTCCAAGGCCCCGGCTTCCGAGCCGGCGGTCGAGGCCGAGGTCGTCGGCGACAAGCTCGCACTCACCGTGCGTGTCGTGGTGTTCTTTGGCTATCCGTTCAAGAAGCTCGCCGAGGCCGTTCGCGCCGCCGTGGTCGCTGCCATCGATGCTCAGGTGGGCGTCGAGGTCGAGCGCGTTGACGTTTGCATTGACGGCCTCGTTTTCCCCAAGGAGTAACCTTTGAGCCTTAAGGTTTATCGCGGGCGCACGCTTGCCCGCAGTCAGGCGCTGCAGCTGCTGTTCCAGGCCGAGGCCACGGACAGTCCGCTCGAGCGCGTCCTCGAGGGTGATTTCCTGATCTCTAAGGGTCCCCTCGACCCCTATGCGCTGGAGCTGTGCCGCGGTGCATACGAGCATATCGACCGCATCGACTGCGCTCTGCGCTCCGTTGCCAAGAACTGGGATCTTATGCGCATGCCCGGCGCCGACCGCAACCTGCTGCGTATCGCCGTCTACGAGATGCGCTTCCTCACCGACGAAGAGGTCTCGGACGCCATCGTGATCAACGAGGCCGTCGAGCTTGCCAAGGCCTATGGCACCGACCAGTCCGCTTCGTTCGTCAACGGCGTGCTGGGTAAGATCGCTCGCAGCGAGGAGCTGCCGGGCGAGGACCTATACCAGGAGCTGCTGGCCGAAGATCGCGCTCGCGAGGAGGCACAGGCTGCCGAGGCTGCCGCAAAGGTTGCGGTTGCCCAGGCCGAGACTGGCGTGCTGTCCGAGGACGTGGACGCTGCTGAGGTCGCCGAGGCCGAGACCGGTACCGTCGAGGAGTAGCCATGCCAGAGGGTTCCGTCCGCAACTTCGACGAGATTTCGGACCGCTTGGACCAGATCATAGCTACCGTTCGCTCTAAGGATACGTCCTTGGAGCGTTCGCTCGATCTGTTTGACGAGGCGATTGAGCTGGGCTCCCGTGCGGTCGACATGGTCGACAAGTTTGAGCTGACGCCGCGTGAGGCCGACAAGCTCGAGCAGGAATACGATGAGGATGCGGCAAACGAATCCCAGGATAGCTAGGCCGCATCTCCGGATACGAATGGTTGATGGCATTCATGAAACGCGTGCGTCTTGATGACGAACTGATTTCACAGGGCATCTGCGCCGATCGCGCGGATGCCCTTCGCACTCTTATGGCTGGCTTGGTCTCGAGTGGCGGCGAGCGCTTGACTTCGCCGGGCCTTAAGGTGAACCCGGGCCTGCCGTTGCACGTGAAGGGGCGCATTCCCTATGTTGGCCGCGGCGGTCTTAAGCTCGAAGGCGCGCTTGATACGTTTGGTATCAATCCGACGGGCCTTGCCTGTCTGGATGTGGGCTGCTCTACCGGCGGCTTTACCGATTGCCTGCTCAAGCGCGGAGCTGCGACCGTTGTCTCGGTGGACGTTGGTCGCGCCCAGTTCGATTGGTCGTTACGTCAGGACGATCGCGTGACGCTGCATGAGCGCACAAACGTGACGCAGCTGCCTGAGCTTGGCTATGCCGGCGCCATCGACCTGGCTGTGTGTGATGTCTCGTTTACCAGCATCGCGAACATTATCGATGCGGTGCTGGCGTGCCTGGCGCCTACGGGTGCATTCTGCACGCTTGTAAAGCCGCAGTTTGAGGCTCCGGCGGCGCTGGTGGGTGAGGGCGGCATTGTGACCGATCCCGCCGTGCGCCGCGATACACTCGTTGCGGCAGTTGAACTCTTTGCTGCCAAGGGGCTGTTCCCGGTCGATGTGTGCGTGTCGCCCATTCATGGTGCCAAGGGAAACGTTGAGTTTTTCCTGTACGGCACGAGATTTGACCCCGGCGACCGCACGCAAGACGAGCTGCAATTCCAGGTATCGGTTTTGAGCGAGAAAGCTGCAACGCTATGAAGGTCTTTCTGGTTCCCAATTACTACAAGCAAGAGGCGGTTGAGAGCGGCCTGATGCTCGAGCTTTGGCTGACGCGCCAGGGCTATGAGGTCGCATGGGCTGCCGACCAGCGATCGAAGATTCAAAGCACGCCTGATATTGACGGCTCCGATCTGGTCATTACGCTCGGCGGCGACGGTACGTTGCTGCGCGCTGCCCGCATCCTCAACCATCGCGAGATTCCTATCCTCGGTCTTTCCTATGGTCACCTGGGCTTTTTAACTGCTGCGAGCCCCGAGGAGCGCGACATTCTGCAGGTCGTGAGCGACGCCCTTTCCGGAGAGCTGCACGTGAGCCGTCGCGCCACCATCGCCGCGGATATCGTGTCCGTGCGCGACGATGGCACGAAGGATGTCGTGCGCACGTTCGCCCTCAACGACATGGCGCTCACGCGCGGCCCCCTGTCCGATATGGTTGAGTTCGACATCACGGTGTCGGGCCACCATATCGATCGACTGCGTGGCGACGGCGTGGTCGTGTCCACGGCGACTGGTTCTACGGGGTACGCGCTCAGTGCAGGTGGCCCCATTGTGAGCCCTGACTATACGGGTATGGTCTGCGTACCCATTGCGCCGCACACCATTCAGGCCCGTGCCTTCTTGACTTCGCCGAGTGATGTCGTCGAAATCTTTATGTCCGATGATCGCCCGAGCGTTCCGGCGATTGCTATCGATGGACAGTTTATTACCTGCGACGGCACGGTCGAGAGCGTGGCCGTGCGCCGAGGCCCAGGCGATGTGCTGCTGCTCGACTACGGCCCCGAGAGTTTTTACAACTCGGTGAGCCGCGTATTCTACGGAGTCCGTCATGATCGATGAGCTGCAGGTTTCTAACATTGCACTCATTCGTGAGGCGACGCTGGTGCCGAGTGCCGGCCTGACTGTCCTGACAGGCGAGACCGGCGCCGGCAAGACCGCGCTGCTCTCGGCCCTTAAGCTTATTTTGGGCGAGCGTGCGGATTCGTCGACGGTGCGCGAGGGCGAGGCGCTGGCGAGCGTCGAGGCACGCCTGTTTGACGGCCCGCACGACACGGAGGGCTTCACGGTCCAGCGCAGCCTTTCTGCCGAGGGCCGCAGCCGCGTGAGGATTGACGGCCGCATCGCCAGCGTGCGCGAGCTTTCGGAGTGCGTCGGCGTGATGATGGATCTGTGCGGTCAGCACGAGCACCAGCGCCTCCTCGACCCGGCGCATCACGTTGCCATGGTCGATGCCTGGGCGGGGCGCTCTGCGCTCGAGGCACTCGAGCACTACCGTACTTGCTTTAAAGCCTCGCGCGCGGCTGCCAAGGAGGTCCGTCGCGTTGAGGAGGCCTCGCGTGCGCAGGGGAGTCGTGTCGAGGAGGCGCGCTTTGCCCTCGAGCGCATCGGCGAGGTCGACCCTAAGCCGGGCGAGTATGAGGAACTCGAGGAATTGCTGCCGCGCTCCGAACATGCCGAGGTACTGGTTGCCACAGCTAACGATGCCCATGCATCGCTTGCCGCCGAAGGGGGAGCGCTCGATGCCGTGAACAGCGCCGTGGCAGTGCTTTCCCGAATGGCTACCGTCGATCGCAAACTGGGCGACATTGCCGAGACGCTTTCGGATGCCTGCATCTCGCTTGAGGATTGTGCCAACGAGCTGCGCGCCTATCGCGATGGGGTCGCCTTCGATCCTCGCGAGCTCGCTCGCATGCGCGAGCGGTATTCCGACCTCAAGGGCCTGCTGCGTCAGTGGGGTCCGACCATGGACGATGTTTTTGCCATGCGTGATCGCTCGCAAGAGCTGCTTTCGCTGGTTGATGATGGCGATGAACAGATCAAAATGGCGCGTGAAGCGCTTGGCGCGGCGGAGCACGAACTGTTTGCTGCCGCCAAGGCGCTTAAGCGCGCTCGCAATACGGCGGCCCCGCGCTTCTGTCACGAGGTTGGCCGCCAGATGGCTCGCCTGGAGATGGGTAGTGCCGAGCTCGTCTGGGAGTCGCGCGATCTTCCCCGTGCTGAGTGGACGCCGGTTGGTCCTTCGAGTTACGAGCTGCTATACCGCAGCGGTGCCGGCTTGACGCCACGCCCCCTGCGCCGCATTGCGTCGGGCGGCGAGCTCAGCCGCGTCATGCTGGCAAGCAAGGTTGTCCTCGGTAACGCGGACGGTGTCGATACGCTGGTGTTTGACGAGGTCGATGCTGGTGTCGGTGGCTCCACGGCGCGTGCGCTCGCGGGCGTGCTGGCAGATCTCGCCGCTACGCATCAGGTGATTGTCGTAACCCACTTGGCGCAGGTCGCCGTCATGGCCGACAAGCATTATGTTGTCAGTAAGGAACCGGGCGATGTTCCCCAGACGCATTTGGACGAGGTAACCGGCGAAGCGCGTACCGCCGAGATCGCCCGCATGTTGAGCGGCGATCAGTCTGAGGCAAGCTTGGCCCACGCCAAACAGATGCTCGAAGAAGCTCGAGGTTAGGTCGTATCAACGGTGTTGGTTGGACAAAATAGACTGATACATTTGTCCCACTACGCGTTTTACTCCACAACCTTATCCGGCTGGATGAGCTCCTCGTAGTAGCTGATATGCTCACGCGCGTCTTCAATCTCGGGCAGCAGGAAGTTGTAGATGACTTCGATGATCATCGTGGCACTGATCTTGGAGAACGCAAAGTCGCCTGTCGTCAGCAGCGCTTCGTGGTTGACGGTATTAAAAGTGTAGTCTGCCAGGCGCGCGAGTGGGGATTTGCTGTCACTGCTGATGACGACTACGGTTGCGCCGCAGTTGCGAGCCGCTTTTGCCATGCGATTCAATCGGCGCGATTTGCCGGAGTTTGAGATAAGCACGATGACGTCACCCGGGCGTAACGTGAGCGCAAAGCCGATTGATGTCTCGCTAATGGTGCTCGCCATGCAGCGCAGGCCCAGCTGCGAAAACTTAAACGTCGCATCGAGCGCGACCGCGTTCGTATTGCCCACAGCTGCAAACTCAATAACCCCTGCATGCTTAAGGGCATGCACAACAGCCGCCAGCGTATCGTGGTCGATCCCGTCGATGGTCGCATTAAGCTCGCTCACCTTGGCAGCCAGGATATTCTTGAGGCTCTGCTCCATATTGTCGAGCGAGACCTCGTCAGTCAGGCCCTCGTTACGCTGGCTTTCCAAATCCCTCGCCAACGAAAACTGAAAGCTGCGGAAGCTACCAAAGCCAAGCTTGCGGCAGAAGCGCGAAACGGTCGCCTCGGACGTGGCGGCGGCGCGCGAGAGCTGAGCGGCCGTGAGGCGTGGCGCCTCGGACTGGTGCTCCAATATATAGTCGACAATGCGCTGCTCGGACTCGCTGTATCCCTGATGGGTGCTAATGAGGGAAAGTGCGCTCTTGCTACTATCGGTCATGGATGGCTCCTGGTTGGCATGAAAATCTAGCTTGATTTGCAATGCCATAGTATACGGGCATTTTCAATTACAAGATACACCTTGCCGTTTCAAGTGTTGATGGTAAACTTTCACTTACCGTTTACGGTTATGAAAGAACCTTTCACCGGAGATTTGCACCTTAGCTCTTCTCACGCGGACGGTAGGTTGGTATCTTTCAGTTGTGGAAAAACGCGCATCGAAGCGCGTGTAGGGGAGCGCCCGCGGGCGCTGTACTCAAGAAGGAGGGACACATGGCTAAGTTTGACATCATCGCCGCGACCGGTTGCCCGACCGGCATTGCGCACACCTTCATGGCGAAGGAGGCGCTGGAGAAGGCAGCTGCCGAGCGAGGTCTGACCATTAAGGTCGAGACTCATGGCCAGGTCGGTGTCGAGAACGAGCTCACGAAGGGTGAGATCGCCGGTGCCAAGGCCGTCGTCGTCGCAGCCGATAAGGATGTCCAGGCTGAGCGTTTCGCCGGTAAGCCCATGGTTTCCGTTGGTGTTTCCAAGGCCCTGTCCGTTGAGGCTGCCGGTAAGCTGATCGACCGCGCGCTCGCCGCCAAGGGCGACGACACGGTTGCGGCTGCTGCCGATGTCGAGGACGAGGTCGAGGAGAAGGAGTCCATCGGCCACGTCATCTACAAGCACCTCATGAATGGCGTCAGCCACATGCTGGTCTTCGTCGTCGCCGGTGGTGTTCTGACCGCCGTTTCGTTCCTGTGGGGCATCACGTCCTTCGATTCGACGGCTGCCGACTACAACACCTTTGCCGCCATGCTCAAGATCATCGGCGGCATCGCCATGAACCTTATGGTTCCGGTGCTTTCCGCCTATATCGCCGAGTCCATCGGCAAGCGCCCGGCGCTCGTCCCCGGCTTTGTTGCCGGTATGATCGCCATCCAGGGCCTGCCCGTTAACGCCGATACCGGCATGATCGACGCCGGTGGCGCTGGCGTGGGCTTCGGCTTCTTGGGCGGCATCGTCGGCGGCTTCCTCGCTGGCTATGTCATCCTGCTGCTCGAGAAGGTTTTTGCCGGTCTGCCCAAGAACCTGGACGGCCTTAAGGCTATCTTCCTGTACCCGCTGTTCTCGACCGCCATCGTCGGTCTGGTCATGCTTGGCATTTCCGGCCCCATGGCTGCCATCAACACCGCCATGATGGACTTCCTCAAGGGCCTGTCCGCCTCTGGCGCCGTTGTCCTGGGTCTTGCTATCGGCTGCATGTGCGCCTTTGATATGGGCGGCCCGGTCAACAAGGCTGCTTACGTCACCGGTACCGCTATGCTCACCGAGGCTCTGGCTGCCGGTGTCGGCACCGATACCTACAACTTCGGCACCAACTTCATGGCTGCCGTCTCCGCCGCCTGCATCGTTCCGCCGCTGATCACCACCTTCGCCGTCGTTGTCGGCAAGAAGTACTTCAGCCAGGAGGATCACGACGCCGGTGTCGTCAACCTCATCCTTGGTTGCACCCACATCACTGAGGGCGCCATTCCGTTCATGACCAAGAACATCTGGCCCGTCATGCCCATCATGATGCTCGGTTCCTCCATCGCTTCGATCCTGACCATTATGTTCAACGTTCACGATCCGGCGCCCCACGGTGGCTTCCTGGTCCTGCCCGTTGTCGAGAACGGTCCGCTGTGGGTCCTCGCTATCCTCATCGGCGCTGTGGTCGGTGGCATCCTGTTCGTGGCCTTCAAGAAGTATGACTTTGAGAAGAACCAGAAGGCCGCTCCTGCAGCCAAGCCGGCTGAGGCCCCTAAGGCCGCTGCTGTCGAGGCCCCCAAGGCCGAGGCTTCCGACTTCGTTAAGGTCGAGAACGTCTTTGTCGCCGAGGACTTCGCTTCTCGTGACGAGGCTCTGAGCTTTGTCTCCAACCAGGCCGTCAAGGCCGGTATCGCCGGCGACGCCGACGCCGTGATGAACGCCTTCCTGGCCCGCGAGGCCGAGGGCACCACGGGCATGATGGAGGGCTTCGCCATCCCGCATGCCAAGTCCGACGCCATTACCGAGGCTGCCGTCATCGTCGTCAAGGACGAGTCCGGCGTGACCGGTTGGGATACCATGGACGGCGCTCCCGTCAACGTGGCCATCGCCCTGCTCATCCCGGGTGCACAGGCTGGCACCACGCACCTCAAGATCCTGTCCAAGGTCGCCGAGGCGCTCATGGACGAGGACTTCCGTGCCACCGTCAAGGGTTCCACCGACGCCGCCGAGATCGCCAAGACGATCAACGCCCGTCTGGTCTAATCCCGCAACACGCGAATACCATCGCCCCCTGTAACAAAGGCGAGGACTCCACTCGGAGCCCCCGCCTTTTTTCATTCCCTTCTGTAAGGTGCGGTGAAATAGGGATTGTTTAAACGTTTCAACCGCAAAATCAGTCCCTATTTCACCGCAACTTCCAGAAGGGCATAGAGGGAACTGCCCATTGAGTCTTTGTCGCGAACAGATCCTCAGCCAGAATTCCGTTCCGCCGATATTGCTCTGGACCGACCGAGTTTCCGCAGCTCGCCCGCCGGGCGGGGCGATTAAGTTTGTCGCGAGTTCCGCACGCAAAGGAAAGCACTTAATGTGCTTTCCGTCTTGCGCAGGACTGTAGAGCAGCAAACTTAACCGCCCCGCCCGGCGGGCGAGCGCAGGGATACGACATCTGTCCAACAATTCGTGTGAAACACAATGAAAAACCGTTTGATGTGAGTTAATATAAACAACGTCGTGAATCTGACTCCTGCCACATGCATGACAGGGGTTAAACACAAAAAAGGAGTCAACTATGGTTTCTGAGAAGGCTACCCTCGTTAATCCTCAGGGTCTGCACATGCGTCCGGCTGGTCTGTTCGCCTCCACCATGGGCAAGTACGCCTGTGACGTGACGGTCGTTACCCCCGAGAAGGAGGTCAACGGCAAGTCCCCGATGGCCCTCATGGCTGCTGGTATCCCCTGCGGCACCGAGGTCGAGGTCAAGTGCGACGGCGCTGACGAGGCCGAGGCTCTGGCTGCTGCCATCGAGCTCATCAAGAGCGGTCTTGGCGAGTAGAACTCAAACGGGTCGCATGTTGAACAACTAAGTTCATATTTGGGGGCGCAGTGACCTGTTCTAAGGTAGCTGCGCTCTTTTGTCATGGATATGGCAAAACGCTTTATCACATGACACGGAGAGAGGAATGGGAATGTATCAGGGAGTCAACGCTTCCGAGGGCATCGGTATCGGCACCGTCATGGTCGCCGTCGATCCCGACTTGACGTTTGAGCCGCACGAGGTTGCTGATTCGGCAGCAGAGAAGGAGCGCTATCAGTCCGCTCTTTCGGTCTTCTGCGAGAAGACCCAGGCTCAGGCCGACCACATGAAGGAGACGGTGGGCGAGGCCGAGGCCGAGATCATGAGCGGACACATTGTCCTGGCTCAGGACCCGGGCATGACCGACGCCATCAACGCCGCCATTGACGGCGGTACCTGCGCCGAGCAGGCGCTCATGGACACCTCGACCATGTTCGAGAACATGTTCCTGTCCATGGACGACGAGATGTTCCGTCTGCGCGCGGCCGATATCGCCGACATCCGCACCGGTATTCTGGCCGAGCTGCTGGGCAAGGAGGTCGTCGACCTCTCCGTCCTGCCCGAGAATACTGTCGTTGTCGTGCACGACCTCACGCCGTCCATGACCGCCACGATCGATAAGGCCCACGTTGCCGGTATCGTCACCGAGACCGGTGGCCGCACGTCGCACTCCGCGATCATTGCGCGCGCCCTTGAGATCCCGGCTGTCCTTTCGGTTTCCAACAGCTGCACCGCGCTGCGCAACGGTATGACCGTTGTCGTCGACGGCGGCAAGGGTATCGTTGAGGCCGATCCCGACGAGGAGACGCTCGCCGCCTACACCGCCAAGGCCGAGGCCTTCGCTGCCGAGAAGGCAGCCCTCGAGGCCTTCCGTGGCAAGCCGTCCGTGACTGCCGATGGCATCAAGAAGATCATCGCCTGCAACATCGGTAACCCTGATGACGTGCCCAACGCGCTTGATCACGACGCCGAGGCCATCGGTCTGTTCCGCTCCGAGTTCCTGTTCATGGACTCTGCTGAGCTTCCTTCCGAGGAGGAGCAGTTCAACGCCTACCGTAAGGTCGCCAGCGCGCTCAAGGGTGCTCCGGTCATCATCCGCACGCTCGATGTGGGTGGCGACAAGGAGATTCCGTATCTGCATATGGTCAAGGAAGACAACCCCTTCATGGGCTTCCGCGCCGTGCGTTACTGCCTGGCCAATCCCGACCAGTACAAGGTCCAGCTCCGCGCTCTGCTGCGCGCTAGCGCCTTCGGTGACGTCAAGATCATGATCCCGCTCGTCACCTGCGTCGAGGAGGTCTTGGCTGTCAAGGAGCTCGTCGAGCAGTGCAAGGCCGAGCTGACCGAAGAGGGTCGCAAGTTCAACGAGAACATCGAGGTCGGCATCATGGTCGAGACGCCCGCCGCTTCGCTGCTCGCTGACCGTTTGGCCGAGGTCGCCGACTTCTTCTCCATCGGCACCAACGACCTGATCGGTTACACCATGTGCGCCGACCGAGGCAACGACACCATCTCTAACCTGTACCAGGTGTACTATCCCGCCGTGCTCCGTTCGCTCAAGAACATCATCGAGAGCGGCGTGAAGGCCGGCATCATGGTCGGTATGTGCGGCGAGGCCGCTGCCGATCCGCTGCTCGAGCCGCTGCTGATCAGCTGGGGCCTGGAGGAGTTCTCGATGAGCGCTCCTTCGATCCTGCGCGCCCGCAAGACCATCAGCCAGTGGACCAAGGCCGAGTGCGACGAGCTCGCCGAGAAGGCGCTCGCCTGCAACACCGCCGCCGAGGTCAAGGCACTGCTCGAGTCCGCAGCTCGCTAATTTGGTATCAGAGGTAACCGCGTGGTTGGAATGGGCCGGCCACGCGGCCCTCACATATACAGGGGGTACTGTAAATGTTCTACACGCTAACCGCTAACCCGGCTGTCGACATGACGGTTTCGAGCTCTCCGCTCGAGCCCGACGAGAACGTCCGCACCGGCTCGGCCAGCTACACGGCTAACGGCAAGGGCCTCGACGTGTCCTTCGCCTTTAAGAAGATGGGCGTCGACACCGTCGCGCTCGGCTTCTTCGCTGGCTTCACGGGCAAGTTCATCGTCGAGGAGGTCATGAACCTGGGTTGTCTGTGCCGCCCGGTCTGGACCGACGGTATCACGCGCATCAACACCTACGTCAACGATGGCCAGCACGAGTACGGCATCCTGAACCCCGGCGCTCCTATTACGCCGCAGCACCAGGAGGAGCTCTACAACATCCTGGACACCGCGGGCGATCTCGAGTGCCTGATCGTCTCCGGCTCCGTGCCTCCCAAAGCTACGCCCGACTTCCTGGCTCAGGTCATGGAGCACGCTCAGGCTCGTGGCGCCGACGTCGTCCTGGACCTGTCCTCCGACAAGCTCAAGGAGCTCGCTCACAAGAAGCCGCTGCTCATCAAGCCGAACCATCACGAGATGAAGGCCATCTTCGGCGTGCCGGTCGACACCGACGACGAGGTTCGCGTTGCCATGAAGATGGCTCACGACGCCGGCGTTCAGAACGTGCTGCTCACCCGTGGTAGCCGCGGCGACGCTTACTTCTCCAACGGCGAGGACATCTGGTACGCCAAGCGTGAGTTCAACATCAAGCTGGTTTCTTCCGTCTGCGCCGGCGACTGCACCCTCGCTGCTTTCCTGCACAAGTGGTACAGGGATCGCGACAACGTCGAGGAGGCCATGAAGCTTGCTATGGCCACCGGCGCCAACGTTGCCGAGTCCGTCGGCATCGGCGACTTCGGTCACGTCGACGAGTACAGCAAGCGCGTTGCTGTCCGCAAGCTCGATCGTCAGTAATCGAAACGCGACATATTCGTGCGCATGTGGCGCCCCGGTTTCGGCTGGGGCGCCTTTTTGTTCCGCCACGGGGGAGAGATGTCCCGCCGTACTTCATCGCTTCCACACCGTTCACCGAGTTGTCCTAGCCTTTTACCGATGCGTGGAATATACTTTCATTAACACGTTGCTTCGTGAAAGGAACATTCATGATTTACACGCTCACTGCAAATCCCGCCATTGACTACAACATCGCCTGCGACGTTCTTGCTGCCAACACCGTCACGCGTACCCGCAACGCCGTCTACACGCCCAACGGCAAGGGCCTCAACGTCTCGTTTACGCTCGACCACTACGGCGTCGACACCACGATCCTGGGCTTTTTCGCCGGTTTCTCGGGCGAGTTTATCGTCAAGGGCGCCGAGGCCCTGGGCGTGCCCGTCAAGCCCGTGTGGACCGACGGCATCACGCGCGTCAATGTGTTCCTCAACGCCGGCCCCGACACCGAGTACAACATGGTCAACGCCGGTGCCGCTATCAACGAGGCCAACGAGCAGGAGATGTTTGAGCTCATCGATTCGCTCGATGACATGACCTGCCTGGTCATCAGCGGCTCGCTGCCTCCCAACACTTCCGAGGGCTTCTTGGCCGAGGTCCTGCGCCGCGTCAAGGCTAAGGGGGCCGAGTTCGTCCTCGACATCTCGAGCCATCAGCTGGCAGACCTCATTGCTATGGAGCCGCTGCTGATCAAGCCCAATGACGACGAGCTGCTCGACATCTTTGGCATTAAGGTGAGCGGTGGCGACGATGAGTCCGTCAAGGGCGCTATGGCTGAGCTGCACGCTAAGGGCGCCAAGAACGTGCTGCTGACTCTTGGTGGCGCCGGTGCGTACTTCTCCAACGGCGAGCACATCTGGTTTGCCAATCGCACCTTCGACGTCAAGCTGCTGTCGACGGTGTGCGCCGGCGATTCCTCGCTCGCTGCCTTCCTGTCCGTATGGCACGACGCTCCCGAGCGAGTCGAGGATGCCCTCCGTCTGTCGATGGCCACCGGCGCCAACGTGGTCGAGTGCCCGGGCCTGGGCGACTTTGCCAAGGTGGACGAATACAAGAAGAACATCGAAGTTCGTCAGGTCTACTAGCCGCTTCGAAAAATCGCTGCCGAACACCCGCTTTGGATCTCCGAGGCGGGTGTTTTTTGTGTACTGAACGTATATGGCGTCTGCTGTCTCGTTTTATGGAATTGACGACGCGATTGCGTGTGCGCGCTTTCTCGTTTCTTGTTAGACTTCTTGAGAACCATCGATTAACGCTCACAAGTGCAGGAGGCCATAGGCATGTGCAATGTTTCGCTCAACGGTACTCAACCGTCCGATGCGTCCCTGTGCGTCCTGCGCGCGCTTGAGGCGGCTGGTCTTGAGGCTTGGTACGTGGGCGGTTGGGTGCGCGACGCCCTGATGGGGTGCTCCAGCCACGATGTTGATATGTGCTGTAGCGGCCTGTGGCAGGAGTCCAAAGCGGCGCTCGAGGCCGCCGGCATCGCGGTTGTGGAGTCGGGCATTAAATTTGGCGGAATCACGGCTATTTCCGATGGCGAGCGTATCGAGGTCACCACGTACCGCCTGGATGGCTTTTACACCGATGGTCGCCATCCCCAGAGTGTGGAGCGTGCCGCCTCACTCGAGGACGATCTGGCCCGCCGCGACTTTACCGTCAACGCCATGGCCTGGCATCCCGAGCGCGGGCTTGTCGACCGCTACGACGGCCAGGGTGACTTGGAGCGCAAGCTGATTCGCGCTGTCGGCGATTCCAAGCATCGCTTTAACGAGGACGCCCTGCGCATGCTGCGTGCGGTGCGCTTTGCCTGCCGTCTGGACTTTATGATTGAGCCCGAGACTAAGCGTGCGCTTGCCGAGTGCGCGCCGTTGCTCGATGCCGTGGCGCGTGAGCGTGTGGGTATTGAGCTCGAGGGCATTCTTTCGACCGGTCATGGGGGAGACGCGATGCTTCGCTATCCCGAGCTCATCTGTGCCGCCGTGCCCGAGTTGGCAGCGGGTCGCGGGTTTGATCAGCGCAGCGTCTATCATGCGTTTAACGTCTACGAGCATATCGCCCGTGTGCTGACGGTGGCAGGGGAGCTGGCACTGTGTGACGGCGTCGCGCCCTCGTCGAGCCTGATGTGGGCGGCGTTTTTGCACGATGTGTCCAAGCCCGATTGCTTTACGGTCGACCATGCGGGCAGCGGACACTTCTACGGTCATCCCGAGCTCGGCGCCAAGAAAGCGCACGTCATTATGGATCGCCTGGCGCTCTCGCACGACTTGGTGCGCGACGTGTGCCTGCTCATCAAATACCATGACAAGCCGCTGCGCCCCGAGCGCTCCTGCCTGCTCAATATGATGCGCGCGCTTTCGGGCGAGGGCGTCGACACGCCGCGTCTGATGGACGAGCTCATGGACCTCAAGCGTGCCGACACACTTGGCAAGGCCCCGTCGTGCTTCTATTACGTCGAGACGATTGAGGATATGCGCGCGATGGCGCACGAGCTGCTGAAGGCGGGGGAGCCCTATACGCTCAAGATGCTCGCCATCAACGGCGGCGATTTGATCCGTGCCGGAGTCAAGCCCGGGCCGGAACTGGGTCAGCTTCTCAACTCCGCCCTCGACGCCGTGATCGAAGACAACATTCCCAACGAGCGCGGAGCCCTTCTAGCCCACTTGAACCTGGGGTAGCCTTCTAGGGATGATTATTCTGGGACGGGGATTTAAAAATCATTATGTACCAAATGATTTTTAAATCCCCGTCCCAGAATAATCATCCTTCGGTTCCGTCCCAAATGAGCTACCTATTTGACCTGCGTGTTCCATAACCTGCCGACAATTTTCGGCAATTTAGAATTTCTTCTTGCGCTGACGTTTTTTGTCCCGTAATATATTTCCTCGCAGCACGGCAGTGCAGATGTCATGTGGCCCGTTCGTCTAGCGGTTTAGGACGCCGCCCTCTCAAGGCGGAGATCACCAGTTCGAATCTGGTACGGGCTACCACTTCTTTTCTGCTGAGGCTTATGGCCCGTTCGTCTAGCGGTTTAGGACGCCGCCCTCTCAAGGCGGAGATCACCAGTTCGAATCTGGTACGGGCTACCACGCATCTGATACCCGGACTTCCCATGGAAGGCCGGGTTTTTTATTTTCAAACAACCGGCTGCAATTCCCGTTTGAACCAGAGCTTTGCGTTCTGCTTATGGCCCTTACGGGTACAATATCCAAGATAATTTGACTGTTAGAAGGAGCCTCATGACTGAGTCCTCTCAGCATACGTCCAAGCCCCAGGTCGAGGTTGAGGCCTCGGGCGGAGACGACAATAAGAGCGCACGCCGCGGCGCCATCTTTATCGGCGTCGTGCTGGTGGGTTATATCGTCTATCTGGTGGTAACCGGGCAGATGGGGCAGTTCTGGGCCGCTATGTCGAGCGTCCAGGCGTCATGGCTCTTTGTCGCGTGTCTTTGCATGTTCATGTATCTGTTCTTTGGCATTGTGGCCTATGCGATCGCTGTCTGGCTCGACCCCAATTCACCCGTCGGCATTCGCGACCTCATTTCGGTCGAGGCGAGCGGCATCTTCTTTGGCAACCTCACACCTATGATGATGGGCTCGACTCCTGCTCAGATCTACCGCCTGACCAAGGCGGGCCAAAATGTCGGCGAGGCCGGAGCCACGCAATTCACGCGCTTTATCGTGTATCAGTTTGGCCTCGTTGCCTGGGGCGCTATCCTACTGCTTGCTCGCATGCCGTTTTTTGCCGAGCGCTATGGCGACATGACGCTGCTGTGCGTCTTTAGCTTTGGTGGGCACTGCTGCATCTTGCTTGGCATCTTCGCCGTCGCGCTCATGCCTAAGACCGTCACGCGCGTCGCCCACTGCATCATCAATTGGCTTGAGCGCATTGGTGTCTCGGCCACTAAGATCGAGGGATGGCGCACGTTTGTCGATGGCGAGATCTACTCCTTCTCCGAGAAGTTCAAGCTTTCAGCCGGACATTTTTCTTCCATGCTGCTCACCGTGTTTATCACCATGCTGCAGCTCGCGTTTTTCTATCTGGTTCCGTATTTCCTAATGCTTGCCTTTGGCCACCACGAGGTCGACTTTTTCTCGGTCATGGCCGCGAGCGCCTTTGTCCAGTTGCTGAGCTCTGCGGTCCCCTTGCCCGGTGGTACCGGCGGTGCCGAGGGCGGCTTCGCGCTGTTTCTGGGTCATTTCTTTGGGTCGGCTTCGACCGCCGGTTATCTGCTGTGGCGCCTCATTACGTTTATTGCGCCGACCATTTTGGCTGCGCCCCTGCTGGGACTTAAGAGCGCCCACAACGAGAGCATCCATGCGCGCTGGGATCGCGTGATGCGCAAGCTCGGCCGCACGCCTCAGATGCCCTCTGTGGCCGCGAAGCCGCACCCCACGAATGCTGTTACCGTTGATCCCAAGAAGCACGCTCAGAAGGCTTCTGGGGCCGCTAAGCCGGCTCATAAAGCCTATGTGCGCCAGACAGGCGATGGTATTCGCGTATCTCCGCCGGCACTCAATAAGAAGAAGCATCCTAAGTCGCAGTAGGGCAGTCGTGCGTTCTTCATGACGCGGGGCATATTTGTGCCGTATGGGGGATAATCCTCTTACGTAGATTATCTCTCATCTGTTGATGAATGCTCGCATATCGAAGGGACACGCCCATGGCAACCAGCAAACCGCGTCTTGACCGCCGCATCGTTCGCAGCCGCAATGCCATCCTTTCTGCTTTCAAGCGCCTGCTCATGGAAAAGCCGTTGGCAGACATTACGGTGAGTGCCATCGCGCGCGAAGCCAATGTCGACCGCAAAACCTTCTACGTGCACTTTGGCACGGTTGACGGCCTGCTCGATGCCATTGCCGTCGATGTAGTGGAGATGATTGTCGACTCGGTCGAGAATACGCTTGCTTCCATGGGCGGTGACACCAACGAGCGCGCCCTGGGCGCGGCGGCGACCTTCTTCAAAACCGTAAACGAGGCGCTATGCAACAACCTGGTGCTCAATCGTCAGCTGATCGAGAACATTCCGCTCGATGATTTTATGGCTCGTCTTCGTGCGCCGCTCGAGCGCGAGATTGCCGAGCGCGATCTGCTGCCCCAAGGTCTCAAGGACGAGATGTTCGACTACTATCTGGCGTTTCTGCTGTCGGGTATTATCGGAATCTATCGCACGTGGGCGCTGTCTGACGGCTCGGTTCCTATCGAGCGCGTTTCGGAGGTTGCTAATAATCTGACGTTGAGCGGCCTTTCGAGTTTGGAATCTCGTTTCGAATAGCACTTGCGTCTTACCTTCCCTGAGTTGCGGTGAAATAGGGACTGAATAGGTCTTTTAACAATCTAAAAGGAGTGCGGACGATTTCTTGGACCGCGCCTAGGCGTATCCAATTTGGAATCCTCCGATGCGCCTTCGCACGCTTGCATGACCTCGATACCATGCGAGCGTGCGAACTCGACGAGCTCTGCGTTGCGGGCATTTATGGTGCCGAAGGCGGCGGGGCACACGATAAGGCGCGCGCAGTGGTCGAGGAGCTCTTTGGCGCGGGCTATGGTTTTATCCCCGATCGGCTCGAAGGCGCGCTCGGCCACGCATTCCGCCGCCAGGTCGCGTGCGAGCTCGCAGTCGATGTCCCCTTCGTGCAGAACGCCCGCGTAGAACGCCTTGCCCTGCCGGATGAGCTGGCGAAACACAGCCGACCCCGTACCTGCGCCGGCGATGACGAACGTGTGCGCATCGCCGTGCGGGCGCCCAATTTCCACGCTGCCGAAGCGCTCGTTGAAGGTGCCATGCTGAAGGCCGTAGAGCTCGCCAATCGTCTCGCGCGTGAATATGTCCTCGGGTGCGCCGGCGCGGAAGACCCGGCCGTCCTTCACGCAAATCACCTTGTCGGCGCTTTTCTGCGCGAGCTCGAGTTCGTGGATGGACATGATGACAGCCACATTCCGCGATTTCGCAAGGTGGCGAAGTATTCGCAGCAGGTCGATCTGGTAGCGGATATCGAGATACGACGTGGGCTCGTCGAGCACGAGCACACGCGGATCCTGCGCGATGGCGCGTGCGAGCATGACGCGCTGGCGTTGCCCGTCGCTTATCTGCATGAAGTCGCGCTCGGCGAACTCTTCCACATGTGCGGTTTTCATGGCCTCATCGACCCGACTATGGTCGTCGGGCGAGAGTGTGCCCATTCGCCCGGTGTAGGGATGCCTTCCCGCCTCTACGATATCGCGGCAGGTGAGGAGCTCGGTCCGGGGGCGATCTGTCAGCATAACGGCAAGGTTCCTTGCGAACTCCGCCGTCTTCCATCGGGAAATCTCCCGCCCGTCGAGCTCGACCGCGCCGGCAAGCGGTGCCAGATGGCGTGTGATGGTTTTCAAGATGGTCGACTTGCCCGAGCCGTTCGGCCCGATGAGCGCCACGACGTCGCCCGCGCGAACCTCCAGATCGACGCCTTCGACTACGACCTTCTTGTCGTAGCCCGCCGACAGGTCTCTTATGCGGAAAAGCGGCGCTCCATCAGCCTGCGTTTCGACCGGGGTTTCGAGGTTCGGCTCTGCTCGGAGGAGGCGTTCCGCGCGCAGTTCCGCACGAGCCGAAAGTGCCTTCTGGCGCTTTCGTGCGAGCTCAGAACTGTCTAAGCATGGAATGTCCCCTCCGAGCATTTTGGGCCGCGGCACGAATTCCCCCATCTACCTCACCCGCTTCTTCAACATGAGCGCGATAACCACCGGCGCGCCGAAGATGGCGGTGACGGCGCTGATGGAAAGCTCGACGGGAGAGAACAGCGTGCGCGCGATCAAATCGCAGCCCGCGCAGAAGATGGCGCCTCCTAAGAAGCACGCGGGAATCACGCGGATGGGCTTCGACGACTTTAGCGCCGACTTCACGAGATGCGGAACCGCGATGCCTACAAACGACACCGGACCAGCGAACGCGGTCACGCAGGCGGAGAGCATGCTCGCTAGAAGGACGAGCACCACGCGGAATCGTGCGACGTTCACGCCGACGCTTTTCGCGTAGGCTTCTCCCAGCTGGAAAGCGGAAAGGGGCTTCGATATCGCGAATACGCATGCGCTCACGGTGATCACCACGACCGCGATGACCACGACGTCGTCCCAGCTCGAACCCGAGAAGCTACCCAAAGACCAGTTGTGCAGGTTCACGATGGACTGGTCGTCGGCGAAGGCGATGAGGAAGTTCGTCGCCGCCGAGCAGATGTATCCCACCATGACGCCCGCCACGATGAGCATAGCCATGGAACTTATGCGCCGTGCGATGAGGAGCACGAAGCCGATGGTGATAAGCGAGCCCAGAAACGCTGCGACCACCATGGCCGGCGAGGACATGGCCTGGTTCGCGCCCAGAAGAACGATCATCGTAAGCGCGACGACGAACTTTGCGCCCGAGGAGACGCCCAAGATGAACGGGTCGGCGATGGGGTTGTTGAAAAACGTCTGCAGCAGGAACCCGGAGAGCGAAAGTGCCCCGCCGAGAAGCACGGCTGAAAGCACGCGCGGCAGGCGAATCTCCCAGATGACCTGGCTTTCCATGGAATTGGTCGCGCCGCCCGAAAGGATGCCGGGGATGTGGTCTGCGGGTACGAGCACGCTCCCGATGCACAGGTTGGCCCCGACGAGCACGATGAGGGCAACAGCGAGCAGCGCCGTCACGACGCGACACCGCGCGGCGCGCCCCGATTCGTCGTATGCCATGGAAAGCCGGCTTCTCATGGCGCTAGCCAAGCTTCCTCAGATAATGGAAGTCGCTCGCGTCATCGCCGGTGAACGCCCCGTGCAGCTCGTCGATAATGTCGGCGGTAGAGGTCATCTGCTGGTACATGTCGGCGCTTGTGACCCAGACGTTGCCGTTCTTCACGGCTTTGAACTGCGACAATAGCGCGTTTTTGCCTACGAAATCGTTCAAGGTGGCAACCGATTCGTCGATGGTGCCGTTGTAGACGATGATGTCGGCATCCTTCGCCGTCGCGTAGAAGCGCTCCATTTCGAGCGTTACTGACGAACCTGACGTCGACGCCGTCTGCGCGTCATCGAGCGCGTAGCTGCCGCCTGCAAGCTCGATCATCTGCGCCACGTAGTCGCCCGCCCGCCGCGTGACGGCGGCCCCGTTCGAGTTAATGTAGAAATACGCCACGGTTTTACCTGACGACGCGAGCCCCGACGTTTGCTCGACGCGGGCCTTCTGCTCGTTGAACAGGTGCGCGGCCTCGTCTTCCTTGTCGAACAGGACGCCGAAAAGCTTAATCCACTCGACGCGCCCGAGTGCTTCGGGCTCGCTCGACGACTGTTCGGTGAGCACGACGAGCCCGAGTTTCTGCAGCTTTTCCTTCACATCGGGTGTGTGGTTGATCATGGTGTTCTCGATGGCGAGCGTGCAGCCCGAGGCCGATATTCGCTCGTAGTCGGGCGCGCTGTACTTGCCGCCGTAGGCGATCGCCCCACTTTCGAGTGCGCTTTTGAAGCCCGCGACCGAGCAATCGTCGGCCTTCGTGCCCGACATGATGATATTGTCGTTCGCATCGAGCGCGTCGACCAGGCACATCGTCGCCGACGACACGAGGTACACCTTGTCGGCGGGGCGCCTTATGACCGCGATGTCGGAGCTCAACCCATCAGGTACCTTCGCATCTTGCGGTACCACGAGGAAGCGCTCCCCGTTCGAAATGCAGATAAGCCGCAGGCCGCCTTCGAACTCGTCGACAGTGAAGTGCTCGGCGTATTCAAGCTGAAGCGTCCCCGTCGGCTCCCATCCGCAGCCCAAATCGGCGTTGTGGAAGTCGGCCGCGGCGCTTGAAGCCGTTCCCGCAGGGGAGCCGCCGCTTGCTTCGTCGCCCGATTTCTCCTTCATGGTGGATGAGTCGAAGTAGAGCGTGTAGTCGATGGTGTGCGGCGTCGACATGGCGACGGTCTCGGCCGATACGGCGATGTCCTCGTCGAGCGTGACGGGTATCTCGAACGTGGAGTTGCCGCCGTCGTTTACGGGCGCGTAGTCCACGCCGTCGACGGTCATCTTGTCGTAGTTCGAACTCGACCAGGTGATGGTCGCGGTGTAGGTGTTGCCATCCTTCACAATTGTGGTGGGCGAGGCGATGCTTGCACGCCCTGACCCACCGGAAAGCGAGACGCTCACAGTGTATTCCTGAGAGCCCGCCGTGCCACCGGTCGCGTTTGGGTTTGCACTGCACCCCGCGAAGGGAAGCGCGAGCAGAGCGACGAGAACGCAGGCGATCGTGCGCGCCGCGATGCTGTGGCGCTTCCTGTTTTCCCCCTTGGGAAGAATCGACCGCATGGCGTTACTTCAGTGCGTCGGCGCGCAGATCGACGCCGGCGGATTCGAACACGAGCGTGCGGTCGTACCACTGCTCTTTTCTAATACTCCACGCGGCGCAGGCGGTGTCCTCGTCGAGCGCTTCAACGGGCACGTCGTAGGTGTACTTGCCTTCCGCGTTTTCCACATAGGGGATGAAGTCGGCCTCGCTCGCGGCGGCAGCCTCGTCACCCGTGCCCATGAAGAGCTTGCCGTAGCCCGTGCCGGAAAGTGTCATCACGCAGTGCATGGAGCCGTTTTCCACGATGAGCTGGGCGTCCACAATCCTGAACATGTTCGAGCTGGAATCTACGGTGATCGGATAGGTGCCGTCGGCCACCTTGTCGGCGGTGATGGGGGCAGCGCTTGCGCCCTCGGGCGCATCGGCCGCCTGTTCGGTCTTTTCCTGGGAATCGGCATCGCTTGCCTTTGCGCTGTCGATTGAATTTCCGCCGCAGCCGGCGAGCGAGAACGCGAAAAGCGCCGCCGACAGGGCGAAGGCGAGGGTTTTCTTCAACATGGAGGGGTTCCTTTCAATCGCTTCGACCGCCCGCGCCGTGCGGTGGGCGGGCGGGATGCGAATGCAACGGGCATGCACCGTCAGTCGGGGAAGGCGCATGCCCGTTGCACGGGGACGCGACCGGCGCCCCCGTGCGCGGCGAGTTTACAGCTTGGCGATGGCGTCGTCCACGTGCGAGACGTAGATGTCGTCGACCGCGACGTTCTGTCCCAGACCCTGGAGCAGGCACGTCACTTCGAAGCCGGCGGCCACGAACTTCGCAGCCCAGCTGTCGGGGTCGGTCTCGTCTGCCATGTCGTTGTTCGCGTGGTCGCCCGCGACCACCATGAACGGCGCGAGCACGGCCTTCTTGTAGCCTGCGGCGCTCGCAGCGGCGATAACATCCTCGCAGGTCGGTTCAGCCTCGACGGTGCCGACGAAGAACTGCGTCAAGCCCTCGTTCTTGAACACTTCCTGCATCTTGGCATAGTCGGCGTTGGAATCGGCTTCGGTGCCGTGGCCCATGAGGCACAGCGCCGTCTTGCCGTCGTCGAAGGATGCCATGTTCTCCTTAATGGCTGCGGCCACCTTCTTGTAGTCGTCGTCGGAGGTGAGCAGCGGGTCGCCGAGCGAGATCTTGTCGAACTTGTCGGCGTACTTGTCGAGCTCGTCTTTCACGTCGGTGTATTCCAGGCCACCCATGAGATGCGTCGGCTGCACGACGATTTCCTTCACGCCGTCTTCCACGCAGCGGTCGAGCGCCTCGGTCATGTTGTCGATCGTGATGCCGTCGCGCTTCTTCAGCTTGTCGATGATGATCTGCGCGGTGAAGGCGCGGCGGATGTCGTAGTCCTGCCAGTACTTCTCGCGGATAGCGTCTTCGATGGCGCCGATGGTGATGTGGCGCGAGTCGTTGTAGCTCGTGCCGAAGCTCGTGACGAGGATGACCGGCTTCACGGCCTTCTCCTTTTCACTCGATTTCTCGGAACTCGCGGAGGTGTTGGAGCAGCCCGCGAGCGCGAATCCGGCGAGCGCGACGGCTCCGGTTGCTGCGGCGCCCATGAAGCCGCGGCGTGACATCTGGTCGGACATGGTTTTTCCTTTCCTCGGTTTGCCGGTCCCCCGGCGACGGTTGCTTGTCGGCACAAGCGAAAGAAAAGCGCACCCCTCGGGGTTCACAAGGAGCTAACGCCACGGCGATGCCGTGAGGAAAAGGCGAAGCAGTCTGGCTTGGGGCGCGAGGCGGTTCGCCCGCGCGTCCTATACAGTAATGTCCCTTGCCCAGGATTCCCACCTGGTTCCCTCCGCAAGCCAGCGCGGGCTGTGCGGGCGCCGCGCCGGTCATTTCCTTTTATCCGATTGTCATATGCTCGTTGCCGAAACTTTTACTATGATAGTGGGCACTTGTGAACGTGTCAAAGCCAGGGCGGGCGGCATTGCGCCTTCTGCCTGCGTATTTGCGCCGATTGCCGCCGCAGGCGCCGTGTTTTGCCCGCTGCGCGAAGGGCGGCGTAAGCGGTTGCGATGAGAAACGGGAAGGGAAGGCTCGGATGATTCATATCGTTGGCGCAGGCTCGGGCGCCGCCGACCTTATCACGCTGCGCGGGGCGCGCCTTCTGCGCGCGGCCGACGTGGTCGTTTGGGCGGGAAGCCTTGTGAACCCCGAGCTGCTCGCTGAGTGCAAGGAATCCTGCATCGTCTACGACAGCGCGCACATGACCTTGGAGGAAGTGCTCGATGTGATGTGCGCGGCAGATGCGCGGGGCGAGGAAGTGGTGCGCCTGCACACGGGCGACCCGTGCCTGTACGGCGCCATCCAGGAGCAGATGGACGCGCTCGACGCGCGCGGCGTGGACTACGAGGTGGTGCCCGGCGTGTCGAGCTTTTGCGGTGCCGCGGCGGCGCTTCGCCAGGAATACACGCTGCCGGGAATCAGCCAGTCGGTCGTGATCACGCGGCTTTCCGGACGTACCCCCATGCCCGCGGGCGAGGGCATGCGCACCATGGCGGAAAGCGGCTCGACTATGGTCATCTTCCTGAGCTCGGGTATGCTCGCCGAGCTTTCCGCCGAGCTTTTGGCCGCGGGCCGCAGCTCCGACGAGCCGGCGGCGCTCGTGTATAAGGCGACCTGGCCTGAGGAGCGCGTGGTGCGCTGCACGGTGGGCACGCTCGCCGATGCGGGCGCGCGAGAGGGCATCGACCGCACGGCGCTCGTGGTGGTGGGCCGCGTACTCGGAGCTCGCGGCGGGCTTGCGCACGACGGCGCGCAAGCGGAGTCGTACGAGCGCAGCAAGCTTTACGACCCTTCGTTTGCCACGGGGTATCGGAAGGCGAGCAGCTAGCGTGGCCTTCGAGCACTACATATATACCGGGACGACCCGCCTGCGCTGTGGCTACACCACGGGGAGCTGTGCCGCGCTCGCGGCGAAGGCGGCCTGCGAGATGCTCTTGTCACGAAAGCCCGTCGGCCGCGTGTCGATCGTCACCCCCGGCGGGCTGCCCGTCGAGACGGACGTGGTCGACGCATGCATCGGCGAGGGGTGCGCCCAGTGCGCCGTGCGAAAGGACGCAGGCGACGATGCCGATGTGACCGACGGCGTGCTCGTGTACGCGCGCGTGGAACATGCGGGGTCGGGCACGGGTGCTGCGGGCAGCAATGACGTGCCCGCGCGCGAATCGGAAGTTTCCGTCGATGGCGGCGTGGGCGTGGGGCGCGTGACGTTGCCCGGGCTCGAGCAGCCGGTGGGGGCGGCCGCCATCAATGCGACGCCGCGCGCGATGATCACTTCAGTGGTGCGCGAGGTGTGCGCCGCGCACGGCTTTTCTGGAAATATTGCTGTGACGATTTCGGTACCCGAGGGTGTTGCCCTTGCCGAAAAGACCTTTAACCCGCACCTGGGGATTAAGGACGGCATCTCCATCCTGGGCACGACGGGCATCGTCGAGCCGCGCAGCCTCGCTGCCTTGCGCGACAGCATCGAGCTCGAGATCCGGCAGCATGCGGCTATGGGGCGGCGCGGAGTCGTGCTCACGCCCGGCAACTACGGCGGGCAGTTCATCTCGGGGCATTTCCACCTAAACGGTGCGCCGGTGGTCTTCATCTCCAACTTTGTGGGCGATGCGATTGACTGCTGCGTTCGCGAGGGATTTACCAATGTCCTTCTTGTGGGACACATCGGCAAGTTGGTGAAGGTCGCCGGCGGCATCATGGACACCCATTCGCGTACCGCCGACTGCCGCGCGGAGATTCTGGCCGCCCACGCGGCCATGGCCGGCGCGGGCGCGAAGACCGTGCGCGAGATCATGTCGTCGGTCACGACCACGGCGGCGCTCGAGGTAATCGAGGTCGCCGGCGTGGGGGACGCTGCGTGCGCCTCGCTCGCTGCGGCAATCGAGGACAGGTTGCGCCGCCGCGCGGCGGGCGCATGCGACATCGCCGCGGTCGTGTTCGACGCCGAGCGCCGCGAGCTTTTCCGCACGTCGGGCGCCGATGCGGTTATCGGGGAATTGGGGGCGACGTATGAGTAAAGGCGTGCTGTACGGGGTGCGCCGCGAAATCGGCTGGCCGGGGACGAAGGTGGTCATGAAGGCGCGCCGCTCGCTTGCGGACACGAAGCGCATCCTTCGCGAGGAGGGCGCCTTCGACGGTGCCGAGCTCGTAGAGGATTGTGGGCTTCCGGGCGAGCGCGTGTACCGCTCGCTCGACGATGTGCCCGATCGGGGTAGCTACTTCTCGACGATGGTGGTGCGCTAGATGAGGGTTTCCTGCATAGCGTTCACCGAGAGGGGATATGCGTTTGCGGAGCGCACCGCACGCGCGCTTTCCGATTGCGCACAGACAGGTGAAGATGACCCTGGCTGGGACGTTTCCGTTTCGCGCGGGTTCGGCGAGGGGAAGGCCGACCTGCGCGCATGGACGGCGCTCGCGTGGGAAGCGTCGGACGCGCTTCTGTTCGTGGGCGCGGCGGGCATCGCCGTGCGGGCGATCGCGTCGCATGTCGCCTCGAAGACAAACGATCCCGCGGTTGTGGCGATCGATGAGGCGGGGCGCTTTGCCGTCCCGCTTTTGTCGGGGCATTTGGGCGGTGCGAACGAGCTTGCGCAAACTGTGGCACGCGCGGCAGGGGCCATCCCCGTCATCACCACGGCGACCGACGTCCGCGGCGTGTGGGCGGTGGATACGTGGGCGCGCTGTGCGGGGCTCGCCGTTTCGAATCCCGAGGCCATCAAGCGAGTGTCGGCGCGGCTGCTTTCGGGCGGGCGCGTGGCGCTCTATTCCGACATGCCGATTTCGGGACAGCCGCCTGAGGGGGTTGACATTGCGTCCGACCGCGCTCGGGCCGATATCGTCGTGTCGCCGTTCGCTGGCGCGAATGCAGGTGCGTCCGTTCGCGCGGCGGAGACAACGGGCAAGGTCGTGCCCGCCGGTGAGACGGGGAAGCCGGCGTGCGTGCGGGCACAGGCGCCTGCGCCCGAGCCGCTTCGCCTTGTCGTTCCCTGCATCGTTGCGGGCATAGGGTGCCGTCGCGGTGCGTGCGCCGAAGCGATCGAGGACGCGTTTCTTCTCGCGTGCGGGCAGGCGGGTATCTCGCCTTCGGCCGTGCGCGAGGCGGCGACGATCGACGTGAAGGCGCACGAGGAGGGTCTGCTCGCCTTCTGCCGCGCGCGGAATATCCCGCTTGCGACGTATTCCGCAGATGAGTTGTCGCAGGTCGAAGGCAGCGTTTCGCCATCTGATTTCGTGCGCGCGACGGTGGGGGTCGACAACGTGTGCGAGCGCGCGGCGCTCGCGGACGGGGGCAAACTTATCTTCCCGAAGCTCGCTCACGGCGGCGTGACCGTCGCGTTTTCCAAGGTAACTATCGAACTTTCGTTTAAGGAGCGGTGATGGGAAAGCTCTTCGTGGTGGGGATCGGCCCGGGCGGCCCCGACGGCATGACGATTGCGGCCCGGCGCGCGCTCGAGGCGGCCGACATCGTTGTGGGGTACACGAAATACGTGGAGCTCGCGCTCGCCGCTGTGCCTGACGCGGCGCATTTCGCGACGCCGATGATGCACGAGGTCGAACGATGCCGCCTGGCGCTTTCGCGCGCGCAGAGCGGAGAAGCCGTGGCGCTCGTGTGCAGCGGTGACGCGGGCGTGTACGGCATGGCGAGCCCCGTGCTGGAGCTTGCGGAGGACTACCCCGATGTAGACGTGGAAGTTATCGCCGGGGCCACCGCGGCTCAGAGCGGGTCGGCGGTGCTCGGCGCCCCGCTTGCCCACGACTTCGCGGTCGTGTCGCTCTCCGACCTTCTCACGCCGTGGGAGGTCATCGAGCGCAGGCTCGCCGCCGTGGCGAGCGCCGACTTCTGCATCTGTTTGTACAACCCGCGCAGCAGAAAGCGCGCCGACAGGCTCTCGCGCGCGGCAAAGATTATGCTCGAATGGAAGGCCCCCGACACGCTCTGCGGCTGGGTACGCAACATCGGGCGCGAGGGGCAGCAGTCGGGCATGTGCAGGCTCTCCGAGCTGGGGGAGTTCGACGCCGACATGTTCACCACCGTGTTCGTCGGCAACGCGGACACGAAGCGCGTGGGCGGCCGTATGGTCACGCCGCGCGGGTATCGGGAGATTCCATGCGAAAGGTAACGATCATCGGGGCGGGCCCCGGAAACCCCGACTTGCTCTCGCGCGCGGCGCTCGACGCGATCGACATCGCCGACGTGGTCATCGGCGCACATCGCGCGCTTGCCGGCATCGACGTGCCGCCCGACGTGGTGAGATGCGAGCTCGTGAAGACGGCGGACATCGTTGCCGAGCTCACCGATGCGGCGTCGTGGCAGCGCGCCGTGGTCGTGATGACGGGCGATGTGGGGCTGTTCAGCGGCGCGCGCCGCCTGGTGGAGGCGCTCTCCGGCGACGCGCTGCTGGACGTGCGCGTCATTCCCGGCATAAGCTCAGCGTCGTATCTCGCCGCGCGCCTCGCGCGTCCATGGCAGGATTGGCGCTTCGCGAGCGCTCACGGCGTGGCGTGCGACATCGTGGCCGAGGCCGAGCGCGCAGGTGAGCTCTTCCTCGCCACTTCGGGCGGGGAAGACCCCTCGCGGCTTTCGGGCGAGCTTGTGCAGGCGGGCTTCGGGGACGCGCGCGTGACGGTGGCCGAGCGCCTGTCGTACCCCGACGAGCGCATCACCTGCGCGACCGCAAGTGAAATCGCAGGCCAGACGTTCGACGACTTGAACGTGATGCTTATCGAGTTCGCAGGCGGCGCCGGGTCGCCTGCGGGCTCCCGCTGGCCGTATGCTTCCTCGGGCATTCCCGACGAGCTCTTCATCCGCGGCGACGTTCCCATGACCAAGCAGGAGGTGCGCGCCGTCGCGCTCGCGAAGCTGCGCCTTACCGCGACCGACACCGTGTGGGACGTCGGCGCCGGCACGGGGAGCGTGTCGATCGAGGCGGCGCTCGTCGCGCGAGCGGGGTCGGTATGGGCGGTCGAGCGCAACGCGGCCGGTGTGCGGCTCATCCGAGAGAACGCGGATGCATTCGGGTGCGGCAACGTGCATGCGGTCCCCGGTGTCGCCCCCGAAGCGCTCGCGAAACTGCCCGTCCCCGACGCCGTGTTCGTCGGCGGGAGCGCGGGCGAGCTTCCCTCCATCGTGGAGGCGGCGCTCGAGAAGAACTCGCAGGTTCGCCTGTGCGTGCCATGCGTCACCGTTGAGACGCTCACCGAGGCGTGCGCGCTCCTCTCGGGTTCGCGCTTTAAGGGGTTCGAGGCGTGCCAGGTGTCGGCCGCCCGGGCCGAGGCTGTAGGCTCGCACCATCTTATGAAGGCGCAAAACCCCGTGTTCCTCGTCAGCGCGCGTGGTGCAGGTGGGGAAGGCGGCGTCCGGTGAGCACGACCATCCCGCGCTTCATGGTCGCTGCGCCCTCGAGCGGGAGCGGCAAAACGGTCGTTACGTGCGCGCTCCTGCGCGCGCTCGCGCGCCGCGGCCTTGCATGCGCGGCCTTCAAATGCGGCCCCGACTACATTGATCCGCTCTTTCATCGCCGCGTCGTGGGCGCGCGCTCGGGCAACTTAGACGGCTTCTTCACCGACGCCCCGACGCTGCGCGCCCTGCTCGCACGCGGCGCCGCAGGCGCGGATGTCGCGGTACTCGAGGGGGTTATGGGCTTCTACGACGGCATGGCGCCCGGCGTGGCCGACGCGAGCAGCTACCAGGTTGCGCGCGACACGGAAACGCCGGTCGTTTTAGTGGTGAACGGGCGCGGGGCGTCTTTATCGCTCGCCGCCGTAATCCGCGGCATCGCCGAGTTTCTGCCTTGTGCGAACGTGCGCGGCGTCGTGCTGAACAAGACGAGCGCCGTTGCCTGCGCCTACGCGGCGCCTGCAATCGAGAAGCACACGGGCATCGCGGTTTTGGGGAATATCCCCGCCGACGAGGCGTTCTCGCTCGAAAGCCGGCATCTGGGGCTTGTGACCGCCGACGAGGTCGAGCAGCTCTCCGCGCGCATCGACAAGATGGCCGAGCTGGTGGAAATGAGCGTCGACGTCGACCGCTTGCTCGAAATAGCGGCGACGGCACCCGATATCCGCGAGGAACCTTACCGGTTGGAGCCGATCGCGGGAGCGCGGCCCATCGTCGCCGTCGCGCGTGACGAGGCATTCTCGTTCTACTACGAGGAGAACCTGCGCGCGCTCGAGGACCTGGGTTGCGAGCTGGCCTTTTTCAGCCCCCTGTGTGATGGCGAGTTGCCCCGGGGGACAAGCGCCCTCTATCTGGGGGGCGGCTACCCGGAGCTCCATGCGCGGCAGCTCTCCGAAAACGCGCCGATGCGCGAGTCGGTGCGGCGCGCGGTGGAATCCGGCATGCCGACGGTCGCCGAATGCGGTGGGTTTCTGTACCTGCAGCGCGAAATCGCCGATAGCGAGGGGCGGCGCTGGCCTGTTGCGGGCGCCCTTGAAGGCGCAAGCGAGAACGGGGGAAGGCTGTCCCATTTCGGGTACGTGGAGCTCACTTCCCAACGCGACGGGCTCTACGGGCCGCGCGGCACACGCATTCGCGCGCACGAGTTCCACTACTGGCAGTCCACCTGCCCGGGCGGCGACTTCTGGGCGCAGAAGCCCCGGCGCGACAAGGGCTGGCCGTGCATGACGACCACCCCGTCTCTGGTGGCGGGCTTCCCACATGTTTACTATCCTGCGAACCCCGACGTTGCGCGCGCGTTCGCGTCTGCCGCAGCGTCGTTCGAAGAGAGGAGACGGCATGGCTGAAGCAACTGAAACCGCGCTTGCCTGCATCCGCGAGGAAGTCGGGCGCGCGTTCTCGTCGCAGCCGGGCGCCGTGCTCGAAGCCGCGCTCTCCCGGATCGCGCCCGCAGACGAGTGCGCCCGCGCCGCCGCGTACGTCGCGTGGGACTCCATCGCGCACCCCTTGCGGGGATTGGGCGACTTTGAAGACGCCGTCGCGTGTATCGCCGCAGCTCAGGGGAGCGCCGAGGTGGCCGAGTTTCCCCGTGCGCTCGCGGTATTCTTCTCCGACAACGGGGTCGTTGCCGAAGGCGTGTCGCAAAGCGGGCAAGACGTGACGCGAGCCGTCGCGCGCAACATGTGCGAGGGGGCCACGAGCGCCTGCCGCATGGCGGCGTTCGCGGGTGCCGAGGTCGTGCCCATCGACGTGGGTATGGCCCGGGGCATAGAAGACGCGCGCATGGTGTGCGCGAACGTGCGGCGGGGGAGCGGCAACATCACGCATGGCCCCGCTATGTCTCGCGATGGGGCCGTGCGCGCGATCGAGGTCGGAATCGCCGTCGCGTGCGGGCTTGCCCGCGCCGGCGTGCGCCTTCTCGCCGCGGGCGAGATGGGCATCGGCAACACGACCACCTCGGCAGCGGTGGCCGCAGTGCTCCTCCGGACGGACGCGCGGAGCCTCGTCGGGCGCGGCGCGGGGCTCTCGGACGCCTCGCTCGCGCGCAAGCGCGACGTGGTCGAGCGCGCTATCGACGCGAACTCGCCCGATTCCGCCGACCCGATCGACGTGCTCTCGAAGGTTGGCGGCTTCGACATCGCGGCGATGTGCGGCTTCTACCTGGGGGCCGCGGCCTCGAAGGCGCCGGCGCTCCTCGACGGGGTCATATCCTGCACGGCGGCCCTGTGCGCGGCGCGCCTGTGCCCCAACGCCTTGAGCTACCTCGTGGGCACCCACGCATCAAGCGAACCCGCAAGCCAGGAGCTCCTTCGCGAGCTCGGCATAAAGGCACCCCTCGACGCAGGCATGCACTTGGGCGAGGGCGCGGGCGCCATGGCGTATCTGCCCCTTCTGGATTCGGCGCTGCGCGTGTACCGGGATGGGAAGACGTTCACGGCGACTGGCATGGCTGCTTACGAGCATTTCGAGGCTGGGAAATGACGGTGACTTTCGTTATCGGCGCCGCCGCGAGCGGCAAGAGCGCCTATGCCGAGTCCCTGTGCCTCGGGCACGACGGCCCTCGCGTGTACCTGGCAACGATGGAGCCCTTCGGGGAAGAGGGCGCCCGCCGCATCGCGCGCCATCGGGCGATGCGCGAGGGCAAGGGGTTTTCCACCCTCGAGCGCACGCGTGACGTGGGCGCCGCTGTGCCCGGGCTTCCGCGCGGCTGCACACTTCTTTTGGAGGACGTGGGCAACCTGGTTGCGAATGAGCTCTTCGCGGAAGGCGGCTTGTCCCCACGTGACCCCGACGCTGCGGCGCGCGAGGTGCTCGGAGGCATCGAACGGCTCGCTCAGGCCGCTGCGTATACGGTGGTGGTCTCCGTCGACGTGTTCGCCGATGGGATGCGCTACGATGAGGGGACCGAGGCATGGAGGCGCGCGCTCACGCGCGTGAATGCGGGCGTGGCGGCGCTGGCCGACCGCGCAGTCGAAGTGGTATGCGGGATTCCCGTGTGGATGAAAGGCGAAGGACCTACAAGGTGAAGATAGCAGAGGCAATCGGCGCGGCGTTCGGAACGTTCTCGCGCATCCCCGTCCCGAAATCGGCCTGGACCGATTTCGGGTCAACCCATGCGCTTGCCGCGTTTCCCCTGGTGGGCATTGCGGAAGGTTTCCTCATGACGGCGTGGGGGCACGTGGCGAACCTGCTCGGCGTGCCCGCGACCATCGTCGCGGCCGTGCTCGTGGCGCTGCCTGTGGCGGTGACGGGAGGCATTCACCTAGACGGGCTCTGCGACACCTCCGATGCTCTTGCAAGTTGGGCCCCGCGCGAGCGAAAGCTCGAGATCATGCACGACCCGCGGGCGGGCGCCTTCGGGGTCATCGGTGTTGTTGTGTACCTTATCCTGCAGTTTTCCCTGTTCACCGCGCTGCCGCTTACGGCGGAGGCGTTCCTCGCGCTTCTGTGCTCGCTCGTGTTCTCCCGCGCGCTTTCGGGGCTCGCCGTTGAATGCTGGCCTGCCGCGCGGGCGGACGGCATGGCCGCGGGGCTCTCGCCTGCGAAGAAGCGCGCGGCGATCGTCGTGCCGCTTTGCGCTTTCGCTGCGGCTTCGGGTGCAGGGATGGTCGCGTGCGCTCTGGCCGTCGGCGCTCTTATGGTGGTGGCGGGGCTTTTGGCGCTCGCGTGGTACCGCCATGTTGCCCTGTCCCGCTTCGGCGGGGTGACGGGGGATTTGGCCGGATGGTTTCTGCAATGGGCCGAGCTCGCGATGCTTGCCATGCTTGTGGCGGGGGGCATGCTCCTATGATACTTGTGGTAGGTGGCGTGCATTCGGGGAAGAGGACCTTCGTGCGCGAAAAGCTCGGGTTCGCGGCGGACGATTTCGTCGACGCGGCGCAGCTCGCGGAGGGCGGCGTGCCCGCGGCTTTTGCCGGCCGCGTCGCGTACCGTGCTGAGGAACTCGTACGCGCGCTCGACGCTGACCGGGCGCTCGAGCGGCTGATCGGCTTCGACGCAGTGATTCTGCCCTTGGTCGGCTCGGGGGTCGTCCCCATGCGTGCGGAAGACGCCCAATGGCGCGAGCGCGCGGGGCGCCTGGGATGCGCGCTCGCTGCGCGCGCCGACGTCGTCGTGCGCATGACGTGCGGGATTCCCCAGGTCATCAAAGGAAACCTTGCCGATGCGCCTCGAGGGACGCAGGGCGCGCCCGCGCCTTTGGAAGTCGTCTTCGTGCGCCATGGTGCCACGGCGGCCACGGAAGACCATCGCTACAGCGGGGCGGGCACCGACGAGCCCCTGTCGAGCGCGGGCGAGCGCGCTTTGCACGACCTCGCTTGCGATCGTGACGTGTTCCGTGTTATCACGAGCGGCATGGCCCGCACCGACCAGACGGCGCGCATCCTCTTCCCGAAGGCGAAGCTTATGGCGTGCCCTGGTCTGCGCGAGATGGATTTCGGCGACTTCGAGGGGCGAAGCGCCGCCGAGCTTAAAGAGGATGCGCGCTACCGCGCCTGGGTAGGCTCCTGGTGCGAGACGCGCTGCCCGCATGGCGAGGGCAAGAGCGATTTCACCCGCCGCGTCCTCGCGGCGTTTCGGGAGGCGTGCAAATCGGAGTGCGCCCAGGGGAGTGGGCGCGCCGTCTTCGTCGTTCACGCGGGTACCGTGAAAGCGCTGCTCTCCGAGCTAGCTATCCCGAAAATGGGATACTTCGACGTGCATACCGAGCCGGGCGGCGCATGGGCCGCCACCTGGGATGGGCGCTGCCTTCGCGACGTTCGCCCCGCTTCGGGGGGCGATGCCCGGTGATGACGATTCTTGCCGTCGCCGCCGGGTTCGCGGCCGACCTTGCCTTCGGCGACCCGCGCTGGCTTCCCCATCCCGTCGTTGCCATGGGGCGCGCGATCACGTGGGCCGAAGGCCGCCTGCGGGGCGCATTCCCGCAAACGTCCGCGGGCACGCGCGCCGCAGGGCTTGTGCTCGCTGTGGCGCTTCCGCTTGCGTGTGGGCTTTTGACCTGGGGAATCCTGCATCTTTGCGGCATGGTTCACTCCGGCTTGCGCTTCGTGGCCGAGGCATGGGCGAGCTATCAGATTCTCGCGGCATGCGAGCTGCGCCGCCAGAGCCTGGCCGTGGCCCGCGCGTTCTCGAAGGGCGGCCTTGTCGCGGCGCGCGAAGCCGTCGGGCTCATCGTGGGACGCGACACGTCTGTTCTCGACGAGCAGGGCGTCGCGCGCGCCGCCGTGGAAACGGTGGCGGAGAACGCGAGCGACGGCGTCATCGCGCCGCTTTTCTACCTTATGATCGGGGGTGCGCCCTTGGGTATGGCGTACAAGGCGGTGAACACGCTCGACAGCATGGTGGGCTACAAAAACGAGCGCTACATCGACTTCGGCTGCGCCTCGGCGTGCCTCGACGATGCGGTGAACTGGATTCCCTCGCGCTTATCGGCCCTGCTCATGATCGCCGTGTGCCCGATCGTCGGGCTTGACGCGCGCGGGGCGGCGCGCATCTGGCGCCGCGACAGGCGTCGCCATGCGAGCCCGAACGCGGCGCAGACCGAGTCAGCGTGCGCGGGCGCGCTCGGGCTGCGCCTGGCAGGGCCCGCGGTGTATTTCGGCAAGCTCGTTGAGAAGCCGACGATAGGCGACGCGTCCCGCGAAATCGAGTGGGGCGACATCGCCCGGGCGACAAGGCTCATGCTCGCCGCGTCCGTATGCGCGCTCGTCGTCTTCGGTGCCGTGCGCGCGGCGGTCGTGCTCGCCGCGGGGGCGATTGTATGAGGGAAGACCACGCCGCGCCCCGGGCTGCCAGGGGAATCCTGCGCGACCGTGCGCATGGGGGTAGTACGCAATCGCTCGGCATCGCTTGCGAAGGAGGCGCCTCCGACCTCATTGACTTCTCGGTGAACGTGAATCCGGCAGGCCCCTCGCCGCGCGCCGTCGCCGCAGCTTGCAAGGCGCTTTCTCGAATCGACGCCTACCCCGATAGGGAAAGCCTCGCCCTCGTTCGCGCCCTAGCGCGTGCCCAGGGCATTCCCGAAGATACTATCGTCTGCGGCGCGGGCGCGTCCGACATCATCTGGCGGCTCGCCGCGGCGATGCGCCCGAAACGCATCGTCGTGTGCGCGCCGACGTTCTCTGAATATGCGGAGGCGGCATCGTACTACGGCGCATGCGTGCAGGAGTTCCCGCTCTCCGAAGCGGATGACTTCGACGTGCCCGCTTCCTTCGCCCGCGCGATCGAGGGGCCGGGAGACGTGGCGTACCTCTGCAATCCGAACAACCCGACGGGGCGCCTCGTCGACCCCCGCGTGATCGATGCCGCGGCTTGCCGCTGCGAGCAGGTGGGCGCACTGCTCGTCGTGGACGAGTGCTTCCTCGGATTTGCGCCCGACGCGCGCGAAAGGAGCGTGGCCGCACGCGCCGCGTGTTCGCACCATGTGGCCGTGCTCTCCGCGTTCACCAAGCTCTACGGAATGGCAGGGTTGCGGTTGGGGTATCTGATCAGCGGAAACGCCCAACTCATCGAGGGGATTCGCCGGGCGGGGCAGGCGTGGCCCGTCTCCTCGGTCGCCGAGGCCGCGGGCATCGCCGCCCTGGAAGACGTCGAATACGTCTCGCGCACGCGCGATGTATTGGCGGGCGAGCGAGCGTGGCTTTCCCACGAGCTCTCCTCGCTCGGGCTTTCCGTCGTGCCGTCGGATGCGAACTTCCTTTTAGTCCGCACGCCGGCGAAAGACATCCCCGAACGCCTGTATAAACAGGGGGTTTTGGTCCGCACGTGCGACTCGTTTTCGGTACTGTCCCGTTTCTGGTGCCGCGTCGCGGTGCGCACGCGCAAGGAGAACGCCCGGCTTGCGATGGCTTTTAGCCGCGCGCTTCGGGCGGAAGGCGCATCGGGCGAAGGCGAACCCGTCGAACGGGGCGGCGCTTCTTGCAGCGGCGCTATGGCGGGCGCGGATGGCCGAGGCTCGGCGAAGGAGGTCGATACCCGTGGGTAGGGCGAAGCCCATCATGATCCAGGGCACCATGTCGAACGCGGGGAAGAGCCTGCTTGCGGCGGGGCTGTGCCGCGTGCTTTCGCAGGACGGCCTGCGCGTGGCTCCCTTCAAGAGCCAGAACATGGCGCTCAACAGCGGTGTCACGGCCGACGGGCTCGAGATGGGGCGTGCCCAGATCATGCAGGCCGAGGCGTGCGGCATCGCGCCCGACGTGCGCATGAACCCCATCCTGCTCAAGCCCGAAAGCGACCACCGAAGCCAGCTCATCGTGGCCGGTAAGGCGCAGGGAGCCTTCGCTGCGAGGGACTACTTCGCGCGAAAGAAGGCGCTCATGCCGCAGATTTTGGAGGCGTTCGATTCGCTCGCGGAGGAAAACGACGTCATCGTCATCGAGGGCGCCGGCAGCCCCGCCGAAATCAACCTTTCCGAAAACGACATCGTCAACATGGGGCTCGCGCGCGCCGTGTCCTCCCCCGTGCTGCTCGTGGGCGACATCGACCCAGGCGGGGTGTTTGCCCAGCTCTACGGTACGGTCGCGCTCTTTGCGCCCGAGGATCGCGCGCTTTTGCGGGGGCTTGTGGTGAACAAGTTCCGCGGCGATGTGGAAATCCTGCGCCCGGGTTTGGCCCCGCTGGAGAAGATGTGCGGGGTTCCCGTCGTGGGGGTCGTGCCGTATCTTACGCTCGACCTGGACGACGAGGACTCGCTTGCGCCGCGCCTATCTGCCCGCGAGGCGCGCGGCGTCATCGACGTCGCCGTCGTGCGCCTTCCGCATCTGTCGAACTTCACCGACTTCGACCCGCTTTCGCGCGTGCCCGGCGTGGGCGTGCGCTACGTTTCCTCGACGACCGATCTGGGCCGACCCGACCTGGTGGTGCTTCCCGGCTCGAAGACCACGCTCGACGACGCGCGCTGGCTTGTGGCTAGCGGCATCGGAGCCTGTGTACGCGCTCTTTCGGGCGCGGGCACGCCGGTGCTCGGCATATGCGGAGGCTACCAGCTTTTGGGAGACGAGCTTTCCGACCCGCATGGCAGGGAAGGCGCTGGCACCGCGCGCGGGCTCGGGCTCATCCCCGCAAGTACGGTGTTCAAGGAGGAAAAGCGCCTCGCCCAGTCGGAGTTGCGCATCACGGGCGCCCAAGGCGCGTTCTCGGTGTGGAACGGCATGACGGCGCGCGGGTACGAGATTCACGACGGCGAAACGACCGTCTCCTGCGTCCCTGCGGGCACGATTAGCGGCAAACCAGAAGGCGCGGCCTGCGGAAACGTGTTCGGAACCTATCTCCACGGCTTGTTCGACGAACCTGGGGTGGCGCTCGCCCTCGCGCGCTCGCTCGCGCGTATGCGCGGCCTGCCCGAGAGCGTCGTGGGTGCTGCGGGCGCAGCGTCCGCGGCCGATCACCGTGCGCGCGAGTTCGACCGCCTTGCCGACGTCGTGCGCGGGGGGCTCGACATGGAGTATGTCTACCGCATTATCGAGGAGGGCGTATGATCCACGTGTATCATGGCGACGGCAAAGGCAAGACCACGGCGGCGATGGGCCTCGCCCTTCGCATGCTCGCCGCAGGCCGCCGCGTCGTCGTCGTGCAGTTCCTGAAAGACGGCGAAAGCGGGGAGGTGCGCCTGCTCGCCGAGCATTTCGGCGTGCCCGTGTTCGCGGGGAAGGCGTCGGACAAGTTTACCTGGTCCATGACGTCGGAAGAACTTGCCGCGACGCGCGAGCTGCACGATGGGAACCTCGCTTCCGCGCTCGCCGAGCTCGAGGGCGCGCAGGAGGGGCTGCTCGTGCTCGACGAGGCGCTCGACGCGCTTTCGAAGGGGCTTGTCGACGAGGCACTCGTGGACCGCGCGCTCGATATGTCCTCGCGCGGCGTCGAAGTAGCGCTCACCGGGCGCGCGCCTTCCCGCAAGATCGTGGAGAAGGCCGACTACATAACCGAGATGCGGTGCGAGAAACACCCCTACGCTCAGGGGATAGGTGCAAGGGAAGGAGTGGAGTACTAGATGGATTCCAAGGAGATGGCGCCCGGCGACATCGAGCGGCGCAGCTTCGAGATCATCACCGAAGAGCTCGGCGGCCGCACGTTCCCGCCGCTTGAAGAGCCCGTCGTGAAGCGCGTCATCCACACCACTGCCGACTTCTCGTACGCCGATTCCCTCGTATTCACCCATGACGCCGCGCACTGTGCTCTCGACGCACTGCGCGCAGGGGCCACGGTGCTCACCGACACGAACATGGCGCTCGCAGGCATAAGCAAGCCCGCGCTCGCAAAGCTCGGCTGCAAGGCCGTGTGCTACATGGCCGACCCTGATGTCGCCGCGGCTGCGCGCGCCGCGGGCACGACTCGCGCCGTTGCGAGCATGGACAAAGCTTGCGGCATCGAGGGTCCGCTCATCGTGGCCGTCGGTAACGCCCCCACGGCACTTCTGCGCCTCGCCGAGCTCATGGACGCGGGGAAGATCGCGCCCGCGCTCGTCGTTGGGGTGCCGGTCGGGTTTGTGAACGTGGTCGAGGCGAAAGAGGAGCTACTCGCGCGACGCGTGCCGGCCATCGTCGCGAGGGGTCGCAAGGGCGGTTCGACCGTGGCGGCCGCCATTATGAACGCGCTGCTCTACCAGATCACGCGCCCAGGCGGCCCGAAGTGACGGCGCCCGCATCCGCGCCGGCGCTGCGCATCTTCGCCGGCACCACCGAGGGCCGCCTTCTGTGCGAATGGGCGAGCGGGGCGGGCATCCCCGCCCGTGCCTACGCGGCAACCGAGTACGGAGGCGAGCTTTTGGGCGAGCTTCCGGGCATCGAGGTGCATGCGGGCAGGCTCGACGAGGCCGACATGGAGCGCGAGCTTTCCGGCGCGTGCATCGTCGTCGATGCCACGCACCCCTTCGCCACGCTCGCAAGCGGCAACATCCGGGCCGCTTCGCTCGCCGTGGGTGCACGATGCCTGCGCCTTGCGCGCCCGGCCGAGGCGCTGCCCAAAGGCGTCGTGCCGGTCGCGTCGATCGCCTGCGCGGCGCGCTTTCTCTCCGAGAACCCGGGTCGCGCGCTTCTCACGACGGGGAGCAAGGAGCTTGCTCCCTACACGCGCGTCGCCGATTTCGCGGAGCGCTTCTTCGTGCGTGTGCTCCCGCTGCCCGGTGCTATAACGAAGTGCATCGACGCGGGGTTTTCGCCGTCGCACGTCATTGGCATGCAGGGGCCCTTCACCCGCGAGCTCAACGAGGCGATGCTTCGGCAGGTGGGCGCCCAGTGGCTTGTGACCAAGGACTCGGGAACCGTAGGCGGCACGGCTGAGAAGCTCGCCGCAGCGCGCGACGCTGGAGCGCGCTGCATCGTGGTCACCCGTCCCGCCGAGGGAGGCGGGGCCCTTTCGCTTCGGGAAGTGGAAGACGCACTCTTACGGGAGTTCGCGCGCTAGGCGCTCGCCGCGCCTGCGCGCCCTTCCGCCCGCGAGGAGGAGCGCCCCGAGCAAGCTCGACCCGTACAAGCCCGTCATCCACCAATAGCTCGATGACGACGCCCGGAAATGGCGGAAACAGCCCTTCAATGAGTTGCGGTGAAATAGTGTCTGTTTTTGCTGCTAGATAGCATATTCAGTCCCCAATTCACCGCAACTTGTTGGTGGTGGCTTACTGGTAGCGTAGGCACTCCACCGGGTCGAGCTTAGCCGCGCGGCGAGCGGGGTAGAAGCCAAAGATTACGCCGATGCCGACGGAGACGGCGAAGGCCAGCAGCACCGTGGCGATTGAAAAACTCGGTGTGATTTGCCCGCTGGCACCGAGCTCGCCAAGAACCCCTGATCCTGCGGCAAACATCGCGAGGCCCCAGGCCAGCAGATAGCCAATCAGGACACCCAGCAGGCCACCGGTGACGCACAGTGCCGAGGACTCGGCCAAAAACTGCGCGGTGATATCGCGACGACTGGCGCCCAGGGCACGGCGAATACCGATCTCGCGGATGCGCTCAGTCACGTTGGTGAGCATCATATTCATAATGCCGATACCGCCGACAAGCAGCGAGATGCTGGCGACAGCGCCCATGATGAGCGAGAACGCGCCCATAAAGGAGTTGAGTGCATCGATGGCGCTTTTCATGGATGTCGCCGATACACTGTCGTACTCATCCTCCTCCTCGATGCCCTTCATCGCGCGCACCTTGGACTCGATGGTCTTACAAAGCTCATCCATGTCCGTGCCCTCGGCGGCAAGTGCCGTCACGCTGGGGAATGAAGGATTCTCGTCGCTAAACAGGCCGGAGATGGTTTCGCGTGGCATATACAGCGTGAGCGAGCCCATGGAGTCGCTGCCGCCATCAATCACGCCTACAATCTGCACCTCGCCGTTGGACACCTTGATGGTTTTCCCCAGCGCATCCTGTTCGTTGCCGTAAAGCTGATCGGCGCCGTTGCGGCTGATGAGCGCCACGCGCGAGCCTGATTGGGACTCGGCCTGGGAATAGGTGCGCCCCGCAACGAGCTTGCTGGCCCCCACGGCGTCGAGCATGTCGCTATCGACACCCTGTGTCATGACGGTATAGCTTTTATCGCCGGTCTTATACTCGGTATACGCGCTGTCGACAATGCCGATCTGCTCTATCTGCGGCACCAGTTTTTGAAGCTTCTCGATGTCCGACTCGGTGAGTTCTTGCGACGAATAGATTTGCACCATGCGTGCCGCATTGAGGCCCAGACTGTTGACCAGGCTGTTTTGGATACCGCCGATGAGCGAAGTCATGGCGATAACCGAGGCGATGCCGATGACAATGCCCAGGATGGTGAGCAGGCTGCGCCCCTTGTTGGCCTCGAGCGAGTGAAGGGCTTCCTGGATGAGATCGCGGGCGCTCATGCCATCTCTCCTTTCGGCGGGTTGGCGGAGGCGGAAATCATGGGCAGGCTATCTACGGCGCTGCGCAGGGTCCGCGGTGCATGTGGAATATACGCGCCGTCGTGAATGCGACCGTCGCGGATGGTCACGGCACGGTCGGCCTCGGCGGCGATGCCGGGGTCGTGTGTGATAAGCACGATGGTTTTGCCGCGCTTCTGGAGCTTATGGAAGGTCTCCATCACAAGCGCTCCAGTGGCGGAGTCTAGGTTTCCCGTCGGCTCATCGGCCAGGATGATGGGCGGGTCATTGACGAGGGCGCGTGCGATGGCGACGCGCTGCATCTGGCCGCCCGAGAGCTCGGATATGCGGTGGTCCCAGTGGTCGACAGGCAGCGTGACAGCCTGCAGCGCGTGCACGGCGCGCATTTCGCGCTGGCTACGGGGCACATTAGTGTAGGCCAGCGGCAGCATGACGTTTTCGATAACCGACAGGCGCGGCAGCAGGTTGAAGCTCTGAAAGACAAAGCCAATGCTCAGGGCGCGGACTTCGGTGAGCTCGTCATCATCGAGCTCGGCCACGTTGAGCCCTTGCAGGTAATAGTCGCCCGCCGTCGGCTTATCCAGGCAGCCCAGGATGTTCATGAGCGTTGATTTGCCCGAGCCCGAGGGGCCAGTGATAGCGACGAATTCGCCGGTATTTACCGCCAGACTCACGTTGTGCAGGATGTGGGCGTAACCCGCCTCGCTCTCAAAAATGCGGTGCACGTTGCGGATGTCGATGACGGGACGCATTACATGCCCTCGTCGGCAGACATGCTGCCCGAATTCGCGTTGTAGCCGCCGTCAGCCGTTGCGTCCGCTCCGGTGTCCATGACGAGGGTGTCGCCATCGCGCAGCTTGGTAACCGGCACGTTGGGGTTGGTCTCGTTGCCCTGGTCGTCGCGCTTGACCTGCTTCTTGCCGACTACGGCTTCGTTGTCGTTTTGCGTCACGACGGTCACCTTCACGCGACGGGTTTGCTTGCCCTCGTCATCAGTCGCCACGTTGACGTAATAGTGTTCGCCGTCTTCGGTCATGAGCGCCATCGTCGGCACCATCACCACGTCGTCGAGCTGCTCGGTCACCACCGATACCTCGGCCGTCATGCCCGGCTTCAGGCGCGCGTCGGGCGCCTCGATGAGGATGTCGACGTTAAAGGTTACGCTGCCTCCGCTACCGTTAGCGGCGTCGGAGTTTGCCACCGACGCGATAGCCGTGACGGTGCCGTGGCTCACGATATCGGGAAACGCGGGATACGTGACGTTGGCGCTCTGCCCAACGGCGATCTTGGCGATGTCCTTTTCGCCCACCTGCACGGTTACCTTCATCTTGGACAGGTCGGCGATCTGCATGCACTGCTTGCCGCTGCTCGTATCGCTTTCGCCCATGATCATGCCGCCTGTTACCGTGGCGCCCACCTTGGCGTTGAGCTCCACGATGCTACCCGAGCTCGGGGCCGTGACCGTGCGACTGGCGGCCTTGGCGTTCGCCTGGTCGAGGTTTGCCTGGGCCGATGCGAGGCTGCGCTGCGCGGCAGATACGGCGTTCGTGTTGCCGGACGCAGCGGGGGCGCCTGCCGCCGCTGCGGAAGCTCCATCGACGTCCGTCGTTGGGGTGGCCTGCGCGGCGGCTGCGGCTTTCTGTGCGTTGGCGAGGTCTTCTTGAGCGGCTGCAACTGCACGCTGCGCCTCGGCAACGTTGCGATCGAGCTCGTCGTTTTTAATGGTCATGAGCACGTCGCCCTCGTTGACGGATTGGCCTGCCTGCACGTTGATCGAATCGACCGTGCCGTCGACAGAAGGGGAGACCACTGAGGACGAAATTGGTTTGAGCTGGCCTTTCGCCTCGACCGTTGTGGTAAACGTGCCCTCGGTCACCATGTCGGTCACCGGCCCGTTGTTGCCTGCGGGCCGTGCGTTGATGGCTAAGGTCACGACAACGGCGATGAGCACAATGGCGGCCACGACGCCGGCCGCAATGCCGCGTCGGATGAGTTTTTTGCGTCGACGTTCGGCACGCTTTGCCTTGAGCTTGGCATATGCCTCTTCATCGGAAATCTCGGTCATATCGTTCGTGCGTCCGCTCTGCATGTCGGCATGTACGTTTGTAATCAGAGGAATCGTTTCGGTGGCACCTTCGGGCGTGCGCTCGGTATCATCTGGGCCCGGGGCGATGGTGGGGACATTCGGCATAGCGTCTCCTTTATAGAAAGAACCTCGATAATTATATGCGCCCACCGGTTGGGGCGGGCGCATAGGACGGTTTCTTTCGGAACTGTTAGATTGGTCGCAGCGGTTCCACGTTGTAGGAATGCGCGCGTTGCACTATGAGTGGACAACCACGCACAGGCCGACTTTGATGCAGTCGTGCAGTGCCTTTGCATCGGCCAGGCGCAGATTGATGCAGCCGTGGCTACCGCACCACTTATAGGACTCGGCATTATCGAAGCTCTTGTCGTTTTGCCAGGTGGCGTCGTGGAAGCCGATCATGTTGCCCTCAAACGGCATCCAGTAGCTCACCGGGCTCTCGTATTTGGGCTTACCGGTCTCGGGGTCCTTGGCTCCGATTAGGGTGCTGCCGCCGTCGTTGCTGTTGATCTGCCACACGCCCTCGGGGGTGGCGTCTTCGCCCGGTTTGCCGGAAATAAAGTTGGCCTCCCAAACGATATTACCGTTCTCGTCATAGTAGCGCGCGTGCTGCTCTGACAGGTCGACGTCGATATACGCCTTCCAGTCGGGCTCTCCCTTTGCGGTAAAGGTGTCGGCCTTCTGGGAGTACTTGATCTCGATTTCACCGGTTTGCTTGTTGTTAATGGCGTCCTCGACCTGCTTAGCGAGTGAGCTGCTGTCGATGGACCAACCAAAGTCACCGCCTTCGACGGCGCACTGCTTGCCATCGGCGCGCGTCCACCAGCGAGTGGAGCCCACGGTATTAAAGCCGTTGGCGAGCTCGGCTGCCCAGCTGCTGATCTGCGACGTATCGAGCGTTGGGTTGGCCGGATCGGCAAAGCTGATCCATTGCAACACGGAGCTGCCATCAACCTTGCCGGCATCCTCGCCGTTGAGCTTAAGGGTCACGTTGACGCCCAGGAAGTTGTTGGCGGCATCGCATGCGGCCTGAATCTGATCATCAGTCAGCGTTCCATTGAGCGGCTCATAGGCATCGTTGCCGAGCTTGGAAAGATCTACGGTCTCGGCCAGCGAGGCAAGCTCGAGCTCGGCATACTTAATGACATGCTCGCGGTTGATTTTTTCGTTGGAGCGCGCCTTCTCGACGGTAAACTTGCCGGCCTGCTCGTCATAGGAGCTATTGGCCTCGAACGTGCCCGAACGCCCCTCGTTAAACTCGTCGATGGCGGCGCCCAGATCCTTCTCAAACTTCTTTTGGTCAAAGGTGTCGGAGAGCATGGACAGGTCGACGTCTTGATCAAGATCGACTTCGTTGGAGGTAGCGGTTGTTTTGGTTTTGCCGCTTAAGGATTCCACAAGGCGGACCGGCCATACAAAGGCTTCGTTGTGGCTGATGATTTCTTTTGCGGCAGCTTCACCGTCGACGATGGGTTCATCGGACTCGGGCTGATAGGTCCAGCTAAAGTCATCGCCTGTCACGGTGAGCTTATAGTGCTTCCATGCCGAGTTGACCTTGGTGGCGGCAGACGAAGCGTTGGAGAACGAGACGTCGACGCCGGCGATGGTGGTGTTGGGGTAGGCTACCTGCGAAAACGCTACGACGCCCACGATATAGACAATGACGATAAGACCCAAGACGACAAAGAGCGTCGTCTTTTTGCCCGACTTATTGTTGCCGGCGGACTTGCGCGCGGGGCCGCGATCACCTCGGGTGTGCGTGGGGGGCTGCTTGGGCGCATTGCCGTTTGCCTGGCGCTGCTGACGTTGTTGACGCTGCTGTCGCTGCTGGTTCGGGCGTTGGGAAGCGTTTGCCGCACCACGCTGCTGACCGTGGCTCGGCGCGATAGGACGCGGTGACTGAACGCCGCCGGTGTGCCTGCTCGGCTGCTGCGGATCGGGAATCAGTTGAGTTCGATCGTTTTGCGACATCGTATGCATATCCTTCGAATTTCGCCTTATGGCTCATCGTCTTTTTACTGGGCTTGCATTATAGCGATTGCCCTGCTGTTTGTGGTACGGAAACGGTGGCATTCAAAAGAGGTGGGACATTTGTCCCACCTTTGAGTCATTCTTTGCCGTTATCCGCACACACCGCATTTTGCACAGGCCGAAAGTGCGGCCGGAGCCTGCGCGATGCCGCCCTTTGCCGTCTCGCGCAGCGTGGCCGGCAACGCGTGGCCCACCGAGAGCATGACATGTGCCATCTGGTCAAACGGCACCAGGCTCTTAATGCCGGCGAGGGCGAGTTGTGCCGAGCTAAAGGCCGCTGCCACGCCGATGGCGTTGCGGTTTTGGCAGGGCACCTCCACGAGGCCACCGACGGGGTCACAAACGAGGCCCAGCAGGTTGCTCAGCGCGATGGAGCTGGCGTCGAGCGCCTGCTCGGGCGTGCCGCCGAGCATCTGCACCAGCGCGGCGGCTGCCATGGCGGCGGCGCTTCCCACCTCGGCCTGGCAGCCGCCCTCGGCGCCGGCGACGCAGGCGCTCGTGGTGAGGTTGAGGCCGATGGCGGCTGCGCAGTAGAGCGCGTCCATGACCTGCTCGTCGTCGAGCTGAAGGTGATCGGCGAGCGCCAGCACGCAGCCGGGCACGACACCCGCGGAGCCTGCCGTGGGGGCGGCGACGATCACGCCCATCGTGGCGGAGCGCTCGAGCACGGCCATCGCGCGGGCCACGGCGTCGGTCTGGACGGTGCCCATCAGGCTTGTGCTCAAATCGTTGCGGCCGGTGGCATCGACGAGTTTAGCCTCGCCGCCGATAAGCCCGCCGAGCGATCGCTGCGGATTGACGATGGGGGTCGTGGTCTCCTCGCGCATGACGTCGAGCACGCGGCGCATGGCGGCGACGGCGTGGGTCTCGCCGGTCAGACGCGCCTCGCGCACGGCCATAACGGCGCCGATATTCAGGCCGAGCTCGGCGCACGCATCGAGCAGCTGCTCGCCGTCGTCGAAGATCTCCTTGGCCGAGACGCCGGGGGAGAGCGACGAGGCAGAACCGGGGAGCTCGATAAAGGTCGCGTAATCGACATTGTCGAGCTTGCGTAGCATCGGGATAACGGTGTCGTCGGGCGCGCCGTCGGTCTCAAAGACGGAGTAGGCCTGGCCGCCCACTTCGGTGCGGTAGGTGCGGCAGAAGGCGATGTTCACGTGGGCGTAGGCGAGCAGGTTCGTGAGTGCGGCGAGCACGCCGGGGACGTCATAGTGCGCCACGAAGAGCGTGGAGTACATGCCCGAGATGTCGACGCCGACGCCGTTAATGCGGCTGATGCGCATCTTGCCGCCGCCCAGGCTCTCACCGCGGACCTGTGCCGTGGCGCCCGTGTCGTCGACCATGTCGATGTCGACGGTGTTGGGGTGGATGGAGGCGTCGTCGCCCTTGATGTCAAAGTGATATTCGAGGCCCTGTTCGCGTGCGAGGTCGAAGGCCTGCTTGATGTTCTCGTCATCGGTGTCGAGGCCCAGGATGCCCGCGACGAGCGCACGATCGGTGCCGTGGCCGCGGTAGGTGTGGGCGAAGGAGTTCCACAGGCCAAAGGTGACCTTGGTGATGCGGCCTTCCAGCAGGCTGGCGGCAACTTGGGCGCAGCGCAGGGCGCCGGCGGTGTGCGATGAGCTGGGGCCGACCATGACGGGGCCTAAGATCTCGAATGCCGAGGTCGTAGCTAGTGTTTGCGGCTTGCCTGCCATGGCTGCTCCTTTACGTGGCTCGTCGTCCCGAGGGGCGGGGCATAAGGTCGCCTGCTCGGGCAGTCCTGCTCGCACGGAGAGCACATTAAGTGCTCTCCGGCTCGTGCGGAACTCGCGATCGACCTTATGCCCCGCCCCTCGGGACTAAGGATACATGGTTGGAGTTGCTAGATGGCAAAATTCATTAGCTAGGGACGTGTCTTACCTTGCTTATCAAGACATCTTCACCACCGTTTATATAAAAAAGAAGTACCAGTTGGGGCCGGTACTTCTTTTGGTGCATCGATATGTGGCTGCAGCTTTTGCCGTTAGCTTACAGGCCGCAGGCTGCTTTGAGTTCTTCGACTCGATCGGTTTTCTCCCAGGTGAAGTCGGCGTCTTCGCGGCCGAAGTGACCGTAGGCTGCCGTCTTTTCGTAAATCGGGCGACGCAGGTCTAGGTCGCGGATGATTGCGCCCGGGCGCAGGTCGAAGGTCTTCTCTACGGCTTCAACGATCTTACGCTCAGCAACATGTGCGGTACCGAAGGTGTCGACCATGATTGAGAGGGGCTTGGAAACGCCGATGGCGTAGGCAAGTTCGACTTCGCAGCGGTCGGCCAGACCGGCGGCGACCACGTTCTTGGCGACCCAGCGCGCGGCATACGCGGCGGAGCGGTCAACCTTGGTGCAGTCCTTACCGCTAAAGGCGCCACCGCCGTGACGGCCGTAGCCGCCGTAGGTGTCGACGATGATCTTGCGGCCGGTGAGGCCCGTGTCGCCCATGGGGCCGCCCACGACAAAGCGACCGGTGGGGTTCACGTAGATGTCCGCGTTGTCCCACGGCATGTTCTCGGCCGCCATGACCGGGGTGATGACGTGCTCGATGAGGTCGGCCTTGATCTTGCCCATGTCCTCGATCTCGGCGGCGTGCTGCGTGGAGATGACGATCGTCGTGACCTCGACGGGCTTGCCGTTTTCGTAGCGCACGGTGACCTGGGTCTTGCCGTCGGGACGCAGATAGGCTAGGGTGCCGTCGTGACGCACGGCGGCCAGGCGCTCAGCCAGGCGGCTTGCCAGGTAGTGCGGCATGGGCATGAGGGTCTTGGTCTCGTTGGAGGCATAACCGAACATCATGCCCTGATCGCCGGCACCAATCAGGTCGATCGGGTCGGTGGTAGCGCCGGTCTGGGTCTCGAAGGACTCGTCGACGCCCTGGGCGATATCGGGCGACTGCTCGTGGATGAGGCTCATAACGCCGCAGGTGTCGCAGTCAAAACCGAACTTGGCACGGTTGTAGCCAATGCGGCGGATAACGCCGCGGGCAATTTCCTGCACGTCGACGTAGGCCTGGGTGCGAATCTCGCCGGCGACGATGACGGTGCCGGTGGTCACGAGGGTCTCGCAGGCGCAGCGGACGTTCTCCACGTTGGCCGGCACGCCGTTGGGGGCGATGTAGCCCTGCTCCTGCAGCTCTATTTCTTTGGCGAGAATTGCGTCGAGGACGGCGTCGCTGATCTGGTCAGCGATCTTATCGGGATGACCTTCGGTCACCGACTCCGACGTAAAAACAAAGGACCCGTGTTGGGGCGGGATGGAACGAAGTTCTTCTGACATGATTGTCCTTTCAAAAACGTGTCCCGGCGACCGTTACCATTCCGCCGGGCTCTCTATGCAAGGGCACATCATAGCGCGTAAATCAAACATTCACACCCTTTCCGCACCTACTCATTGGGGACAGACTTAAATGACCAGCCTTCCCAAGTGCCGACAGGTTGCCCAATGACTGGTCATTTAAGTCTGTCCCCAATGAGTAGGTCGGTGCCCTTTGTGCGGAGGTTGCTTTGTTGCTTTATACTGGTGCGGTTAGACATCCATCCTGCAATCGAGGAGATATCCATGGCATCAGACGTTCGCGTCCGCTTTGCACCCTCACCGACGGGCAAGCTGCACATCGGCGGCGCCCGCACCGCTATCTATAACTGGGCTTTCGCCCGTGCTAACGGCGGCACGTTCATCCTGCGCATCGACGACACCGACCCCACCCGCTCCACCGACGAGAACACGCAGATCATCCTGCGCGCCATGCGTTGGCTGGGCCTGGACTGGGACGAGGGTCCCGAGGTGGGCGGCGATTTTGGCCCCTACGCCCAGACCGAGCGCTTGGACCTGTACAAGCAGGCCGCCCAGAAGCTTTGGGACGAGGGCAAGGCCTATCCCTGCTTCTGCACCAAGGAGCAGCTCGACGCCGACCGCAAGGCCGCGCAGGAGCGCAAGGACCCCTTCCAGGGCTATCAGCGCCGTTGCCGCGATCTTGATCCCGAGGAGGCCCGCCGTCGCATCGAGGCCGGCGAGTCCTACGTCCTGCGTATCAAGGTTCCCGAGGACCGCGGCGACGTCGTCATCCACGACGCCGTCCACGGCGAGGTGACCTTCGACGCCAAGGAGCTCGACGACTTTGTCATCTTCCGCTCCGATGGCACGCCCACGTACAACTTCGCGACCGTCGTCGACGACGCCATGATGAAGATTACCCATGTCATCCGCGGCGACGACCACCTGTCCAACACCCCGCGTCAGGTCATGGTTTACGAGGCCCTCGGCGCGCCCGTGCCTACGTTCGCCCACATCTCCATGATCTTGGGTGCCGACGGCAAGAAGCTCTCCAAGCGCCACGGCGCCACCTCGGTGGAGGAGTACCGCGACGCCGGTTACCTGTCCGACGCCTTCGTCAACTACCTGGCGCTGCTCGGCTGGTCGCTCGACGGCGAGACCACGATCATCCCGCGCGATGTCCTGGCCAGCAAGTTCTCGCTCGACCGCATCTCCAAGAACCCGGCGACCTTCGACCCCAAGAAGCTCGATTGGGTCAATGCTGAGTACATCAACGGCATGTCCGATGCTCGGTTTGCCGACGAGATTATGGTCCCCGAGCTGCACGAGGCGGGTCTTATCGAGGGTAATGTCGAGTACGGCGAGGATTGGATCGATGCGCTTGCTGCCATCGTTAAGCCGCGCACCAAGATGCCGGCCGACGCCGTGACCGTCGCCGCTCCCATCTTTGCTACGGCCGAGACGCTTGAGTATGACGAGAAGTCCGTCAACAAGGGCCTGGCCAAGGAAGGCATGGGTGCCATTCTGGATGCCGCCAAGGCCGCGCTCGAGGGTGTGAACGAGTGGACGGCTGCCAACATCGACGCCGCGCTTGAGCCGCTGCCCGAGCAGATGGACCTCAAGAAGCGCGTGGTGTTCCAGGCCGTGCGCGTCGCCGTCTGCGGCAACATGGTGAGTCCTCCGCTGGGCGAGACCATGGCGCTCATCGGCCGCGACGACTGCCTGGCGCGCATCGACCGCGCCCGCACGATGGCGCTGTAATCGCTGCGCAAACGTATGTATCCGAGCCCCGTTCACTCAGAGCGGGGCTCTTGTTTCTGTAGACGTATGGGATAGGAGGTGCTGGGGCTATGGCCGAGCAACTTTCGCTGTTTGGTTCGCCGGAACCGGAGGAAGCTCCGAAGTCCGCGGCTCCTGCCGCCGCCCCGGCGCAGCCCGAGCCCGTACCCGAACCCGTCGTCGCCTATGCGAGCGTAGTCCTCGACATCCCGACGCGTGCGCTGTCCGAGCCATTCGCCTACGGCATCCCCCGGTCCCTTGCTAACGAGGCGCAGATCGGTTCCACTGTCCTAGTTCATTTTGGCAACCGTGCGGCCGCGGGCTATATCGTCGACATTGCGCCTGAGCTGGGCGACCTGCAGGGCAACAACGCCATCGACCCTTCGCGCATTAAGCCCGTCGAAGCCATCCTCAGCAAACCGCTCTTTACCGCCGAGGCTGCCCGTATCGCACGCTGGATGAGCCGCGAGTATGTTGCGACGCTTTCCGAGTGCCTGCGCCTGTTCTTGCCCCCGGGCGGCAGCCCGCGTGTGGTCAAGGGCGACGACGGCGTGTGGACGGTTGAGCGCCCCGCCGTTAAGCCTATCCAAAACCGCTGGATCATGCTTACGCCCGAGGGCTTCGACTATACCCCTCCCAAGACCGCGGTCCGCCAGCGTCAGCTTATCGAGGCGCTTCAGTGCGGCCCGGTCATGACGCGCGACCTCAACTTGCTCTACAGCAGCATGTCGGCGACTATCAAGGCGCTCGAAAAACGCGGCGTCGTGGTGGTTGAGGAGCGCCGTGCGTGGCGTGGCTGCAGTGAGCAGACCACGCTGTCCTCGGCAAGCGGCAAGGCGCCGGTCGCACTCACCAACGGTCAGCAGCAGGCACTCGCGCAGATTGAGCGCGCTCGCCTGGATGCGCACGGCGACGTGGTGCTCGTGGACGGTGTTACGGGTTCCGGCAAAACTGAGGTCTACCTCTCCGCCATCGAGCGCGTGCTCGCGGCCGGCCGCTCGGCCTGCGTGCTGGTGCCCGAGATTTCGCTGACGGCCCAGACCGTCGGCCGCTTCCGCTCGCGCTTTGGCGAGACGGTCGCCGTGTTCCATTCGCGCCTTTCGGCCGGCGAGCGCCTGGACCAGTGGGATATGGTTGCCAGCGGTGCCGCGCGTGTGGTCGTGGGTGCCCGCTCGGCGCTCTTTTGCCCGCTCAGCGATCTGGGCCTCATCATCATCGACGAGGAGCACGAGACCAGCTATAAGCAGGGCTCCAGCCCGCGCTACCACGCGCGCGAGGTGGCGGCCGAGATGGCGCGCCGCTACCGCTGCCCGCTTGTGTTGGGCTCCGCCACGCCCTCGGCCGAGGCCCTCGACCGCTGCCGCCGTGGCACGTATAACGGTGCCACCTGGACGCGCGTCGAGATGCCCGAGCGCCCGGGACACGCCGTGCTGCCTACGGTTCGGATCGCCGATCTGCGCCGTGAGTTCTCGCACGGCAGCCGCTCCATGTTCTCAAAACCGCTGATGGAAGGCCTGGAGCGTGTGGTCGAGCGCTGCGAGAAGGCCGTGCTGTTGCACAACCGCCGTGGCTTTGCGCCGTTCCTGATGTGCCGCGAGTGCGGCTGCGTCCCCACCTGCAACCACTGCTCCACCGCGCTTACGTATCACGAGCGCACGCACACGCTGCAGTGTCACACATGCGGTTCGTCTTGGCGCGTGCAGCCGTATCCCGCGCCCACGAGCCGCTGTCCCAAATGTGGCAGTCGCTACTTGGCAAAAATGGGTTTGGGCACTCAGCAGATCGAGGACGCGCTGCACCAGATGCTTCCCGAGGACGTCGCCATTATTCGCATGGATGCCGATTCCACGCGCGGCAAGGATGCGCACAAAAAGCTACTCGAGCAGTTCGATGCCGCCGATTGTGCGGTGCTGCTGGGCACCCAGATGATCGCCAAGGGCCTCGACTTTCCCGAAGTCACGCTCGTGGGCGTGGTCAACGCCGATTTCGCCCTCAAGCTGCCGGACTTCCGCGCAGGAGAGCGCGCCTACGACCTGCTGGAACAGGTGGCGGGCCGTGCCGGCCGCGGCGATCGCCCCGGCGAAGTGATCATCCAAACCTATCTGCCCGAGGACCCGGTCATTCGCGCCGTCGCCGAGCACGACCGTTCGATCTTTACCGACTACGACCTGGACCAGCGCCGCGACGCGCTGTATCCGCCGTTTGTTCGCCTGGTCAACATTTTGGTGTGGTCGGCGAACCGAGACGACGCGCAGGACTATATCGGGCGCATTGCAAAGCTCCTCAAGCGCCGTTGGCATGCCGCCGCGCCCGACTTTTTACGGGCGGGGAGTGCCGTGCCGCAGGTGCTGGGCCCGGCTTCGTGTGTAATCGAGAGAGCCAAGGACCGTTACCGCTTCCATCTGCTTGTGAAGTCGCCCGTGGGGTACCATGTCTCTGATGATATCGACGCCTGCCTCAAAGAGGTGGGATCTGTGCGCGGCGTGAGCGTGAGCGTTGATGTCGACGCCTATGATTTGATGTAACAACCCGAAAGGATGGTCATGGAAGCCAACGGAATCGTACTGTCGCCCGACCCTCGTCTGCGCCAGGAGTGCGCCGTCATCGAGGAGATCACCCCGGCGATCGAGGCGCTTGTCGAGAAGATGAAGAAGATGATGTTCGAGAACGGCGGCTGCGGCCTGGCTGCTCCGCAGATCGGCGAGCTCATTCAGCTCGTCACCATCGACTGCGACTACAGCGACAAGAGCGACTACGACCCGTACGTGCTCATTAACCCCGTGATCGTGGATCAGAGCGACCATCTGGTGCCCTTTAGCGAGGGCTGCCTGTCCATCCCCGGCATTAGCTGCGAGATTGAGCGTCCCGACCATGTCGTGGTCGAGGCGTACGACCTGGATGCCAACCTGATTCGCTACGAGGCCTCGGGCGATCTGTTCTGCGTGTGCCTGCAGCACGAGATCGATCACCTGCACGGCAATACCATGTTCGAGCGACTGAAGCCGATGCAGAGGATCAAGGCAGTCAAGGAGTACCAGGACGCCCTGGCCCGCGGCGCTCGACCGGGCGAGACCGAATAGGTTAATTGTCCGTCCCTGGGATGGGGCCCACACATATCATCCCGTGCTCAAACATTCTCGCTGCGCTGCGAAACTGCGCGCGGGACGATATGTGTGGGCCCCATCCCAGGGACTACGTTGTCGCTCTTCGTTTCGCCCGGGTGCCGTCGGGCCAGGGAGGGGCGTCTTCGCTGATAGGTGCTTTGTTGGGAGGGCTGCTTTTATGCGGCTCTTTCTTTGGTTTTGGGTATATTTGTTTTTGTTGAAATGTTATTGCGGATGGGCTGGTGACTTGGCTTTCCGCCGCTATTTGTAGCCGTCTCGGCTTTGGTTGAGGGGAGACGTTCTTTATGCGTATTGTGTTTATGGGTACGCCTGATTTTGCTGTGCCTTCGCTGACTTCGCTTGTTGAGGCTGGGAACGAGATTGTGCTTGTCATTACTCGTCCTGATGCTGTTCGTGGGCGTGGTAAGAAGCTTGAGCCTTCTCCTGTTAAGGCCAAGGCGCTTGAGCTGGGGTTGCCGGTTGTTGAGGCCAATCGTATGACGCCGGAGGTCGTTGAGGTGCTTCAAGCTGCGCGGGCTGATATTTTCTGCGTGGCTGCCTATGGCTGCATTTTGCCTGATGAGGTGCTGCATATGGCGCCGCTCGGTATCGTAAATGTTCATGCGTCCTTGCTGCCTCGTTGGCGTGGGGCTGCTCCCATTCAGCGTGCCATTCTTGCTGGTGATGAGGTTGCTGGCGTTTCTATCATGCGCATCGGGCATGGCGTGGATACTGGTGCTTATTGTGCTCAGGCTTCCACGTCGGTTGCCGGTAAGCATGCTGAGGCGCTCACGATGGAGCTTGGTGAGCTTGGCGGCAAACTGCTTGCCGATACGCTTCCTTCTCTTGCCGATGGCACCGCCGTGTGGACTGAGCAGGATGAGTCGCTCGTCACTCATGCTGCCAAGATTTCCAAGCTGGAGATGCGTCTGGATCCGCAGATGGCTGCGCTCGATTGTGTGCGTCATGTGCTCGCTTCGTCCGATACCGCGCCTGCTCGTTGCGTGATTGCCGGCAAGACCGTGCGCGTGCTCGATGCTGCGCCGGTTGATGTGTCGCTTGGCGAGGGTCAGGTTCTCATTAAGGCCAAGCGTGTTTACCTTGGTCTTTCCGATGGTGCGGTTGAACTGCTCGAGGTTAAGCCCGATGGCAAGCGTGCCATGGCCGCTTCTGCTTGGGCTGCTGGGCTGCAAGGCGCCGATCTTATCTGGGGTGTTTTGTCATGAGCAAGCTGTCTCCCGCGCGCAAACTTGCGCTCGATGTGCTAATGGAGGCCGATCGCCGCGGCATGTATGCGCGTGACGTGCTGTCCTCTCGCGCATCGGCCAAGGCTATTGACCAGCGCGATTCCGCTTTTGCCGCCCGCTTGGCGCTGGGTGTGGCCGCTACGCAGGGTATTTTGGACGAGCTGCTCGATCAGTTTCTCGATAAGCCTAAAAAGGTTGCGCCGCGTGTTCGCATGGCGCTTCGTATCTCGGCCTTCGAGATGCTCTATCTGCATACGCCTGGCCGCGTTGCCGTAAGTCAGGGTGTTGAGCTGGTTCGCTGCGGTGCTAAGTCCGCCGCTGGCTTGGCCAATGCTGTACTGCATAAGGTTGCGGACAATGTTGAGGACTTTGCTACTGCATCCGATGTGGATGAGTCTGAGCGACGCTTGGTCCGTCTGTCGCGCCTGATGGGGCTGCCGCGATGGCTGTGCGCTCGTATTATGGCGTCGTTTGACACGCCTGAGGGTGCGCTTAACTTTGCCGGCAATCTGGCCCCCGCGCCGCTGGCCCTGCATGAGAACGCCTTTGCAACCAAACCTGATCCGTATATCTCGCAGCTCGTCGCGCCTGTCTTCCCGGGCTGCCATGCCCCGGTTGATGCCCAGGTTACCGTTGCTTCTGGTGTGTTTGAGCATGCTGCCGCGGTGGCGTCTGATCTCAATGCGCAGCTTATCGCCACAGCTGCCACGCGCCCTGGAAGCTGCCTTGAGATTGGTGCCGGTCGCGGTACCAAGACCTATGTGATGATGTGCCAGGCAAAGCGTGCGGAATATGAGCGTCAGCATACGGCGCTCGATCTGCATGATCGCAAGTGCGATCTGAATCTCGCTCGCCTGCATAAGGCCGGTATTCAGGGCGTTCGTACGGTTTCGGGTGATGCCTGCGAGCTCGATGAGGTACTCACATCGTTTGATGCCATGCGCGGTGAGCCGGTTAAGTTTGACACGGTCTTTATCGATGCGCCGTGTTCTGGCACCGGAACCATGCGCCGTCATCCCGAGATCCCGTGGCGTCTGACCGAAAGGGATGTGACAGTTGAGCTGCCCAAACTGCAGCTGACGATGCTCAAAGAGGCTGCTGCGCGCGTGGCTGCCGGCGGCGAGCTCATCTATGCGACGTGCTCGGTCTTCGACGAGGAGAACACGCAGGTCGTGGACGCGTTCCTTGCTTCTCCCGAGGGTGCCTGCTTTAGCGTGGCACTGCTCTCCGAGGCGCAGATTTTGCAACTCCCGGAGTTCGATCAGGCTAAGAAGCTCGTATCCGTACGCCAGAACGAACGAGGCCTCTTCCAAAGCGTGCCGGTAAACGCCGATTCCTACGACGGCCACTTCTGCGCCAGGCTGGTCCGCAAGTAACGACTAAGTTGCGGTGAAATAGGGATTGAATAGCGGCTTCTGCCCGCCAAACAGTCCTTATTTCACCGCAACTCATAAGGAAACCTGGGTAGATAATTAGCCACCTATAGCGCAAAGAAACAGCCCCGCGATCGGTGCCGGTCGCGGGGCTGTTTGGTTTCTAGTGGTTATGCGGGCAATTGGCGCAGCAGCCGCTGGTGGCGTTGGTGCTGGAGCCGCCGCTTCGCTGGTCGGTGTTGTAGAAACCGCTACCCTCAAACTTGATGCCGCTGGCCGAGAACGTCTTGGCCGCCGGGGCGCCGCAGCTCGGGCAAACGACCTCGGGAGTCTCGGACATGGGATGCTCAACCTCAAACACGTTGCCGCAGCTCGAGCACTTGTAATCGTAGCGCGCCATAATACTTCCTTTTCAGCACAAAGCGGGCAGATCGCTCTGCCCGCATAAATTCAAACGTCTGTAACTGTACCCTATATCGGGGGTTTTATCACGCTTCGCCCCAGAATCTATGGTTGTTGCGCAGGAGCTGTGCTGTTTTATTCTCAGCGGCTGCAATGTCCGCCTCGTCAGCCTGCCAGGTCCAGTTGCCCGTGGCCACGCCCGGAACGTTCATACGCGCGTCGTCGCCAAGCCCCAAGACATCCTGCAGCGGCATCATCACCAGGGGAGCGTCGCTTGCCAGCGCGTCGCTCATCAGCTTGGCCGCAAACTCAACACCGCTCGGCTCGTCGCCGCCGGCAAAGGAACGCGTGCACCAACCGGCGAGCGTCGAGGTGTCGTGCGTCGACGTGTACAGAATCTTGCCGGGCGTGGGGTGCACGCCGCAACGGACGTCGTAATCGCTAAACTCCAGCACGTCCATGCCGGGGAAACCGCAGGTCGAAGCCATGGCGCGAACACCGGGCGTCAGATAGCCCAAGTCCTCAGCGATAAAGTTGAGCGGACCCAGCTCGTCGTAGGCGGTCTGGAACAGGTCCTTGCCCGGGCCCGCCAGCCATCGACCGTCGGCGCAAGCCTTGCCCGCGGGGATACTAAAGTAGCTGTGGAATCCCAAGAAGTGATCCAAGCGCACGCGATCGTAGAGCGAAAACGCGCGGCGCAAGCGATCCATCCACCAGCTATAGCCGTTCTGCTTCATGTGGTCCCAGCGGAACGTCGGGTTGCCCCACACCTGGCCCTCGGGTGCAAAGTTGTCGGGCGGCGCGCCGGAAATCTCAATCGCCTTGCCGGTATCGGACAGCCAGAAGTTCTCGGGTTCGCTCCACGCGTCTGCCGAATCGTCGGACACGTACATAGGAATATCGCCGATAACCTCGATGCCCTTCTTGTGCGCATAGTTCATGAGCTCGCACCAAGCGAGGTCAAAGCGGTACTGCATGTACGCCTGAAGCTCGGCCTCGTTGTGGAAGCGATTGTCGTCGATCAGATGCTCGTTGTAGCGCGCGACATCTGCCGGCCAATCATGGCGCGAATCGCCTTCAAAGTACTTCTTAACGGCCATGTAGACGCAGTACTTCTCGAGCCAATCGGCATTGCGATGTTTAAACGCGGTGTACAGCGGATCGGCATCCTCGCCTCCGCGGGCCTTCCAGGTCTCAAAGTCGGCGGCCAGCTCCTCGTGGCTCTCGGGTAGCAGGTCGATATTGCCTGCAAAGGCCGAAGGACCGGCGTAAGGGGAGCGGAAGAAGTCCGTGGGGTTGACGGGGAGAACCTGCCAGTAGCGCATGCCCATGGCGGCCAGATGGTCGATAAAGCGACGCGTGGGCGCACCGATCGTACCGGGCTTGCCGTCGTCGGTCGGCACCGATGTGATATGGCACACAACACCCGCACCGTGATCGAGCGGCTCCTGCAGGCGCTGCTCGGCGTGGTGATAGATGATCGACGAGCCCAGCGGGTACAGGTCGAGCGTGACCGTGCCGTTGTGAATCTCGCACTCGTGACCGCTAATCACATCGCTCGCACATTCGCCGAGCGCCGGAATGGTCACGCGATGCGAATTGCGCAGGCTGCGGTTGATGATGACGGTCGCGGACTCGCCGTCTTTACCGGTACGGCTGTAGGCCAGCACCTCGTCATTGAGCGCAAAGGCCTTGATCTCGCCGTCAACCATAAACGGCAGCGCGCGGCGCACAGCAGATGCGTTCTTGACGATTGCAAACGTATCGAAGTCGTGCAGGTCTTCCTTGGTCGGCATGGTGCGGCGATTACCCGGATCGGTCAGGCCCTCAAGGCCGTACTCGTCACCGTAATAGATTGAGGGAACGCCCGGGAATGTCATCTGCATAAGCGTCGCGAGCCAAAATCGGCTCTTGGCCAGACCCATCGAGTTCTCGTCCAGGCGCCACTTGCTGCGTTCGCTCTCGGGCAGCTGCGACTCGTCAGGGCCGCCGCCGAGCACCGAGATAATGCGCGGACGATCGTGGCTCGAAAGCAGATTGAGCGCGCAAGACAGTGCCTCACGCGGATAGTTCTCGCGTAGGGTCTCGATATCCTCGGCTGCCTGGTAGGCGTTCTTGTAGCCCATCAAAAAGCCGATGACCATGTCGCGGAAGGGGTAATCCATGGCCGAGTCGAGCTCGGAGCCCTGCAGATAGCGACGCAGATGGCCGTAGCTAATTTTGTTGGAGGCATCTTCCCAGACCTCGCCGAGCAGCAGCGCGTCTGGCTTCTCGGCGAGTACTGCCTTCTTGATTTCGGCCAGGAAGTCATCGGAAAGCTCGTCGGCCACATCCAGACGCCAGCCATGGGCGCCAGTGCGCAGCCATTTGCGAATCACACCGTCCTTGCCCAGGAGCCGCTCGCGTACCAGCTCGGAGCTCTCATTGATGGCGGGCATATTGCCCACGCCCCACCAGCAGTCGTACGAACCGTCCTCACGGAAATAAAACGCATCGCGCCACGGCGAATCCTTGCTCTGCCACGCGCCCACGCCGGGGTAGTTGCCGTAGCGGTTGAAGTAGATCGAATCGTCGCCAGTGTGGTTGAACACACCGTCGAGAATGATAGAAATGCCCAGCTTCTCGGCCGCCTCGCACAGCTCGGTAAAGTCCTGCTCGGTGCCCAGAATCGGATCGATCTTGGTGTAATCGGCGGTGTCGTAGCGATGGTTGCTCGCGGCTTCAAAAATGGGGTTGAGGTAGATGGCCGTAAAGCCCAGCTCGGCGATGCGAGGCAGGTCTTCCTGGATACCCTTGAGCGATCCGCCGTAAAAGTCCCAGGTCTTGATGGAGCCGTCCTCGGCGCGCTCGTACACAGGCGGCTCGTTCCAGTCCTCGACCATGCGGCGCTGAATGCCCTTACGCGGTTTTTCGACCTCGGCCAGCGTGCGCTCGCGCCAGTGCTCGTCGCGGGCATAGCGATCGGGGAAGATCTGGTAAACCATACCGCGCTCGTACCAGGTGGGACGGTTCTCACGGTGTTTGTAGACGGTGACCTGGAATGACGGCACCTCAGCGTAGTCGTAGGTTACGCCTTCGCCGCCGGTGCGGCCCTGTGGTGCGCCCAGGCGAACCTCGGGCTGGCCCTCGATATTGCAGATGAAGCTGTACCAGATAAGACAGGGCTCGGTGCACTCAAGCTCTACGGTAAATATGCCGTCGCCCTCGTGCGTCATAGGATACCGAGACTCACCAATCTCATCGACCCAGGTGCGAAGCGTAAGCGTTGCCTGCGCGGGATCGGCGTCCTCCAGAATCACGGAGAGCGAAAGGGTTGTTCCTGTGGTCACAGCGCCAAACGGAGTGCGAAACTGCGGCAGACGGCTGTTGTGTATCAATCTCATAGTACGGTCCAGTTCAATAGAATCACGGCCTGCTGGCCATGGGCTTTACGCACAGGATGTAAGTATATCTGTTGTACACAGGCTGTATAAACAACATCCGTTTACCATCGGCGAACGGTTGTCCTAGAAAATCGTTTTACCAACTACCTACAGAGAAGGGGCGCCCGGTTGGAGCGCCCCTTACTTAGGGTTTGATGAGGTTTTGAATCGTCTGTGGGCTAGCGGCGCTTGCGTGTGGCCGTTGCCTTGCGGACGGACGTCTTCTTGGACGGAGCCTTTTTCTCTGCCGGAGCGGCGGAGGAGACCGGAGTCTCCTTGGCGGGCTCGGGCTTTGCCTCCACCTTCGGGGCAGCCTTAACCTCAGCGGCCTTCGGCGACGGCTTGGCCTTTACCTCGGCCTTGGGCTCCTCTTTGGCGGCAGCGGACTTGGGCTCTGTCTTGGTAGCTGCGGCCTTGGTCGTGGTCTTTTTGGCCGTCGTCGTGGTGCGCTTGCGCGTGGTGGTCTTGGCGGCCGGCTTCGTCTCGACAGCCGCCTCGGTCTTGGGCTCGACGGGGGTTTCCTCGACCTTGACAGCAGACTTTGCGGCGGCCTTCGAGGTCGTCTTCGCAGCGGCCTTCGTCGCGGCAGCCTTCGTGGTCGTCGACTTCGTTGCCGTGGTCTTCTTGGCTGCCGTTGCCTTCTTGGCGGTCGTGGTCTTGGTCGCGATCGCCTTCTTAGCAGCGGTCTTTGCCGGAACCTTGGCGGCCGGCTGGGCCTCAGCGACCTCGGCCTTTACCTCGGGAGCAGCTTCCGCTTCGGCGGCCTTCTTGGCAGCGGCGGTCGTGCGCTTGCGCGTGGTCGTTGCCTTGGCAGCGGTCGTCTTTGCTGCGGCGGTCTTGGTGGCAGCAGCTTTGGTCGTCGTAGCCTTCTTGGCGGTCGTCTTGCGGGTCGTGGTCTTCTTAACTACGGGCTTTGCAGCGGGCTTGACCTCGGCCTCTGCCTCAGGAGCAACCTCAGCCTTCACCTCAGGCTCGTCCTTTGCGGGCTCAGCCTCAACCGGCTTCTCCTCGGCCTTGGGCTCCTCAGCGGCCACCGGTTCAGCAACAGTCTCAGGCTCGTCGACAACAGCCGCCGGCCTCTCAATCTCCGGGTGCATAAAGAAGTACAGGTCCAGATACTTGTCGGCCGAGCGCGTCCAGCTAAAGTCCTGGCTCATGGCCTGCGTGACCAGCTGGTTCCAGGCCTCGCGGTTATCCCAGAACAGGCGCGCCGCGCGGAACACCGCGTCGCCCATCTCGTCGCCGTTAAAGTTGCTAAACGAGAAGCCCGTGCCCTCGCCGGTAAACTCGTTGTACGGCTGCACGGTGTCCTTCAGACCACCGGTTTCGCGAACAATCGGCAGGGTGCCGTAGCGCATGGCGATGATCTGCGACAGACCGCAGGGCTCAAACTTCGAAGGCATCAGGAACATGTCGGCGGCAGCATACATGCGTTGCGACAGTGCCGGATCGAACTCGATGCGCGCCGCCATGGTGCCGGGGTACTTGTCCTGGAAGTAGCGCAGGCCGTCCTCGTAGTCGCGGTCGCCGGTGCCCAGCACCGCCACCTGCACGCCGCCGGCCAGAATGCGGTCGAGCGCGTACATGACCAGGTCTAGGCCCTTCTGGCGCGTCAGACGCGTGACCATGACCATAAGCGGACGGTCGTCGCGAACCTCGAGCCCCAGCTCTTCCTGCAGCTTGGCCTTGCACACGGCCTTGCCAGAACGGTCCTCGACGGTGTAGTTGGCGGCAATGCGCTTGTCGGTCGCCGGGTCAAAGCCCGCGACGTCGATGCCATTCAAAATGCCCTGCAGCGCGTACGAACGCTCGCGCAGAACGCCGTCCAGGCCCTCGCCAAATTCGGGCGTCTGGATCTCGTTGGCATAGGTGGGGCTTACCGTAGTGATGGCGTCGGCATAGCGCAGCGCGCCCAGCATGTAGTTGATGCTGCAGGCGTCGCAACGCAGCTGCGAGGCGGCCGCGGGAATATGCGCCACACCCAGGATATCCTCCATCACGGTGTCGCTAAACTGGCCCTGGAACGCCACATTGTGGATCGAGAACACGGTCTTGACGCGCTCGTAGAGCGGCAAGCCCTGGTAGAACTCGCGCAGGAACACGGGCGCCAGTGCCGTCTGCCAGTCGTTGCAGTGTAGGATGTCGCACTCAAAGCCGGCCGGCAGGTGCTGCAGGCTCTCGGTGATGGCCTTGGAGAAGAACGCAAAACGCTCGCCGTCGTCAAAGAAACCGTACGGATAGTCGCGCGCAAAGTAGCGCTCGTTGTCGATGAACATATAGGTGACGCCGTCGTGCTCGAGCTTCTCGAGTCCGCAGTACTCATTGCGCCAGCCCAGGCTAACGTAAAAGTCGGAGAAGTGCTCCATCTGCGCCTTGTACTCGTCCTTGATGGTGGCGTACTTGGGCACCATCACGATGACTTCGGCGCCGGCGCGCATAAGCGCCGCGGGCAGCGAGCCCGCCACGTCACCCAGGCCACCGGTCTTAACAAACGGTGCGCACTCGGCCGAGGCAAACACGATCTGCATCTTTTTGCTGGAATCAGCCATATTGTCTCCCATGTTGCAATTCGAGAATAGCCGCCTGGCGCTAACCGGGCGGCTATTCTACATGTTACGAGCGATGTTGCGGTGCCAACGTTAACGTACGATGGTGGTATCGGAAGTTAACGGAGCCTTGCCCAGCACCAGGATGTTCTCGGGCGTGCCGCGAAGCTCGGTGTTGGTGGGGACCACGTTGTTCTTGTCCAGGATGGCGTTCTCAACACGGGCGCCGCTCTTGATGATGCAGCTCTGGTTGATGATCGAGTTGGTCACCGAGGCGCCTTCCTCGACCACGACGCCGCGCGACAGGATCGAGTTGCGCACGGTGCCCTTGATGATGCAGCCAGCCGAGATGATCGAGTTGCACGCGTGGCTGCCGGTCGCGTAGCGCGAAGGCGGAACGTCGTGGGCCTTGGTCAGGATCGGGCGCTCGGGGTCGAAGAGCTGGTCGGCCACGGTCTGGTCGAGCAGGTCCATGCTGCGGCGATACAGCGACTTCTCGCTAAACACGCCCACGACCTCGCCCTTGTACTCGTAACTGCACACGTCGATGTTGCCAAAGTCGCCCTGGAGTGCCTCGAGCAGGTCCAGATAGTCGGCGGCCTGGTAGTGGTCGATGATCTCGAGCAGCGTCTCGCGGTTGACGATGCAGCAGTCCATAGAGGCGTTGTCGCCGTACACGACGCCGGCGCTCACGCCCGTCAGGCGGCCGTTCTCGTTGATCTGCAGCTTGGTCTCGTCATCGACGTTGCGCGTGGCCTTGCAGTACACCACGGTCATCTGGGCGCCGGAGTTCTCGTGCGCATCGATGATGGTGTTGAGGTCCATGTTAAAGATGATGTTGGTGCCCATCATCACAACATAGGGCTTGTCCGAGCGCTGGAACAGCGTCTTGTTGGAGATGATGTCGCGCAGCAGGAAGCGCATGCCGCCCTTGGTGGTGCCATACGCGTTGCCGGGCACCATGAACAGGCCGCCCTTCTTGCGGTCCAGGCCCCAGTCCTTGCCCGAGCCCACGTGGTCGATCAGCGAGCGGTAGTTGCCCGGCATGACGACTCCGACGGTCTTAATGCCGGCATTCATCATGTTGGACAGCGGGAAGTCGATCAGGCGGTAGCGGCCCAAAAACGGAACGGACGCGATGGGGCGGTCCTTGAGCAGCACGCTGCCGTAGGTCGAAGAGTAGTTAGCGGTGATATAACCGATGGCCTTGCGATTGATCATCGGATCATTCCCCCTTCCCGATAACGACGTCATTTCCAACGACGGCCGTATCCTTGGTGGTATCGACAGAGCCGAGCTTCACGCCCTCTTCGACCGTGGAGTTCTCGCCCAAAATAGCGCGGCAGATGTGCGCGCCGCTCTTAACGTGCGCACCCGGCAGCAGCACGGAGTCCTCGACCACGGCGCGCTCCTCGATGATGACATCGGTCGAAAGGATCGAGTGGCGAGCGGTGCCGTAGATCTTGCAGCCGTTGGAGACCAGGCAGTCGTCCAGGCGACCATCCGGGCCAATGTAGTGCGGCGGACGCGTGGTGATGTTGGACATGATGGGGAAGTGCTTGTCGAACAGATCGAACTCGGGGTTGTTGCCCAGCAGGTCCATCGAGGTCTCGTGGAAGCTGGCGATGGTGCCAACATCCTTCCAAAAGCCGTGGAACTCGTAGCTGTACAGGCGCTTGTTCTCGCCGAGCAGCTTGGGGATGATGTCCTTGCCAAAGTCGTGGCTCGAGCGCTGGTCCAGAGCGTCCTCCTCGAGCGCCTCGATCAGCACGTCGGCCGAGAAGATGTAGATGCCCATGGACGCGAGGTTCGAATCGGGCTTATCGGGCTTCTCGGTGAACTTGGTGATGCGGCCGTCCTCGGGGTCGGTCGTCAGGATGCCAAAGCGGCTGGCCTCCTCCCACGGCACGGGCATAACGCTCACCGTGAGGTCGGCGTTGTTCTCAATGTGCGTCTTGAGCATCTTGCGGTAGTCCATGCGATACAGGTGATCGCCCGAAAGAATCAGGACGTACTTGGGGTCGTTGGCCTTGATGTAGTCCAGGTTCTGCGTAATGGCGTCGGCCGTGCCCGCATACCAGGCGCCGCCGGTCTGCGTCTCGTACGGCGGCAGGATCGACACGCCGCCGTCGCGACTGTCCAGATCCCACGCCTCGCCGGAGCCCACATAGGCATGCAGCAGGTAGGGGCGATACTGCGTCAGAACGCCCACCGTGTCGATGCCCGAGTTGGAGCAGTTGGAGAGCGAGAAGTCGATAATGCGGAACTTGCCACCAAAGCTAACCGCCGGCTTAGCGATCTTTTGGGTGAGTGCCCCCAATCGGCTGCCCTGTCCTCCTGCGAGGAGCATCGCGATGCATTCTTTCTTACTCATCGATTTCTCCTTCTGTCATCGATGTTTCTAACCCATTAGCGGTGGGCACGGCGCCTGGTCGCGCCCACCGAATAATGCCGTGCGGCAAAGGGAGCTCGCGGCCTTTACGCGTGCCAGATCTCGTCTCGGTACTCTCGAATGGTGCGGTCGCTCGAGAACCAGCCCGAGGAGGCGGTGTTGAGCAGCGCCTTGCGGTTCCAGGTCTCCTGGTCGCCGTAGCTGTTCGTCAGCTTCTCCCAGGCGTCGACGTAGCTGCGGAAATCGGCCATGACCAGGTCGGGGTCGTTGTTGTTCATGAGCTCGTTGTAGATGCTCTCGAAGTTGCCCGAAAGACCCGCAAAGGTGTTGTCCTTGAGCTCGTCCATCACGCGGCCCAGACGCTCGCGGTCGCCGTTGAGGGTATCCCACGCAAAGTAGCTGTTGGATGCCCAGAGCTGCTCGACCTCGGGAGCGGTCAGGCCAAAGATGGCCTCGTTCTCGCGACCGGCCAGGTCGGCGATCTCGATGTTGGCGCCGTCGAGGGTGCCCAGCGTAATAGCGCCGTTCATCATGAGCTTCATGTTGGACGTGCCCGAGGCCTCCTTGCCGGCCGTGGAGATCTGCTCCGAGATCTCGGCGGCGGGGTAGATGAGCTGGGCGTTGCTCACGCGGAAGTTGGGGATAAAGCAGACCTTCATGACCTCGTTCACGCGGGCATCGTTGTTGATGACGTCAGCCACGGAGTTAATGAGGCGGATGGTCTCCTTGGCAAAGGTGTAGCTCGAGGCCGCCTTGCCGCTAAAGATGAAGGTCGTCGGCGTCACGTGGAGGTTGGGATCGGCGATGCGACGGTTGTAGATGTCCATCACCTTCATGATGTTCATGAGCTGGCGCTTATAGGCATGGAAGCGCTTCACCTGAACATCGAAGACGGTGTTGGGGTCGATGACCAGACCGGTTTCGGCCTTAACGTAGGCGGCCAGGCGCTCCTTGTTGGCGCGCTTGGAGGCACCCACGGCCTTCAGGAACTCGGTATCGTTCTGGAACTCCTTGAGTTTCTCCAGCTCAAAGGCGTCCTTCAGCCAGCCGTCGCCAATGGCCTCGGTCACGAGCTTGGCATAGGTGGGGTTGGCCTCGGCAAAGAAGCGACGGTGCGAGATGCCGTTGGTCTTGTTATTGAACTTCTCGGGCGTCAGGGCATAGAAGTCCTTGAGCACGATGTTCTTGATGATGTCGGAGTGGATCTTGGCCACGCCGTTGACGCTGTGGCTGCAAATCACAGACAGGTTGGCCATGCGAATCTCGCCGTCCCACAGGATGGCGGTCTGGCGCAGACGCTCCTGCCAGCCTTCCTGCGTGGTGTCGAACGACTCGTGCCAACGACGGCTGATCTCGTCGATGATCTGGTACACGCGGGGGAGGAGCTTGGAGAACGTGCCGATGGGCCACTTCTCCAGAGCCTCGGGCAGGATGGTGTGGTTGGTGTAGCTCACAACCTGCGTCACGATGTTCCAGGCGTCATCCCACTCGAGCTTCTTCTCGTCGATGAGGATGCGCATGAGCTCGGGGCCGCACATGGCGGGGTGTGTGTCGTTGGTATGGATGGCCACAAACTGCGGCAGCAGCTCCCAGTTTGCGCCGTGCTCCTTCTCAAAGGTGTCGAGCAGGCTGTAGATGCCGGCCGAGACAAACAGGTACTCCTGCTTCAGGCGCAGCAGACGGCCGTGCTCGCCGGCGTCGTTGGGGTAGAGGATGGCGCTGATGGCCTCGGCCTCGGCGCGCTCGGCATCTGCCAGGGCGTAGTCGCCGCGGTTGAAAGCCTCCAGATCGAAGTGCTCCTCGACCGGCTCGGCAGCCCAGACGCGCAGCTTGTTGACGGTCTCGCCAGCATAGCCCACAACGGGGATGTCATAGGGAACGGCAAGGATATCCTGCGTGTCCACCGTGTGGTAGAACGTGCGGCCGTTCTCCTCAAAGCCCTCGACGCGGCCACCAAACTTGATGGTCACGGCCTTGTCCTGACGGCGGACCTCCCAGGGATAGCCATGGGTGAGCCACTCATCGGTAGCCTCGACCTGGCTGCCGTTGACGATCTCCTGCTTAAACAGGCCGTAGCGGTAGCGCATGCCGTTGCCGTAGCCGGCGATGCCCTCGGCTGCCATGGAATCCAGGAAGCATGCGGCAAGACGGCCCAGACCACCGTTGCCCAGAGCCGGATCGGGCTCCTGGTTCTCAATGACGGACAGATCGAAGCCCATGTCGTCGAGCGCCTCGGCGACCATGTCGCGCACGCCAAAGTTGAGCAGGTAGTTGTCGAGCAGGCGGCCGATCAAAAACTCGATCGAGAAGTAGTACACGCGCTTCTTGCCCTCGGCGGTGGCGCGGGCGTCGCTCTTGGTGGCAACGGTGCGTGCCTTCTCGGCCACGAGCTTGGCCAGGGCGTTAAAGCGGTCGAGGTCGCTGGCGGCCTCGACGCTCTTGCCGCTGATGCTCATGACGGCATCGCGATAGAGCTCGGTAAACTCCTGCTTGTTGTCGAAGATCTTATTCATACGTTCCTTCCCCCGGGGATGTTTCTCCCGGAACGGTTATGACTTGTATCCTACGCCCCGGCGGGGCGGGTAATTACAGTGGTAACACCTTTGTTACGCTTTCTTGGCAGGATCCTTAACGGCAGCTGCCTTGGCCTTGGAAGCAGCCTTCTTGGCCGTGGTGGACTTGGCCGAAGCCTTGGCGGCGGGCTTGGCAGCCTTCGCCTTAGCCGGAGCCTTCTTAGCAGCTGCGGCCTTGGGCTTCACCGAGGACATGCGCTTGCGCGTCGCCTTCTTGGGCTTCTCGACCATGGGCGGCTTATAGCTGCTGGGGCCGCGGCGCTTAAGCACCACGCCTGCCAGGCCGGGCACCTTGATCTCAATGGAGTCCATCTGCCCGTTCCAGGGATAGGGCTCACTCGAGCAGGTGTAAGGCTCCTCGCCGGCATAGCCGCTGCCGCCAAACTCAGGACGGTCAGAATCGAAGATGACCTCCCAGTCACCCTCACGCGGTACGCCCACGCGGAAGCTCTCGTAGCTTGCCGGGTCAAAGTTGATCAGGATCACCAGGTCGTCATCGACGTCCTCGCCCTGACGCACAAAGCTCACGATGGACTGCTTGGAGTTGTCCGCGTCGATCCAGGTAAAGCCGTCGTCGGTATAGCCGCGCTCGTACAGGGCGGGCTCGGCGGTGTACAGGTGGTTGAGCGCCTTAATGAACGCCTGATGATGACGATGGGTCTCGTACTCCTCGGTCAGGAACCACTGGATGGACTCGTAGTAGCGCCACTCAATAAACTGGCCGATCTCGTTGCCCATAAAGTTGAGCTTGGCACCGGGGTGCGTCATCTGGTAGAAAGCCAGCGTGCGCAGGCCGGCAAACTGGCGCCACCAGTCGCCCGGCATGCGGCCGATCAGCGAGCACTTGCCGTGCACGACCTCGTCGTGGCTCAGCGGACAAATAAAGTTCTCGGTAAAGGCGTACATGATGGAGAACGTGAGCAGCCCGTGGTTGCCGGGGCGCCACGGAAAATCGGTCTGCATGTAGTGCAGGGTGTCGTTCATCCAGCCCATGTCCCACTTGTAGTGGAAGCCCAGGCCGCCGTCCTGCGGCGGATAGGTCACGAGCGGCCACGCGGTGGACTCCTCGGCCATCATCATCACGTCGGGGTAGTGCGCCTCCACAGCGCAGTTGACCTGGCGGATAAACGCACTGGCGTCCAGGTCCTCCTCGGTTCCGTACTTGTTGAATTTCTTTTGGCCGGGATCGTCGATGCCAAAGTTGAGGTACAGCATACTGGACACGCCGTCCATGCGAATGCCGTCCACATGGAAGTTCTCGAGCCAATACAGCACGTTGGAGACCAAGAAGGAGCGGACCTCGCCGCGGGCGAAGTCAAACTTGTGCGTGCCCCAGTTGGGGTGAATCTCGTGCTCAAACAGCATGTGGCCGTTAAAGGTGGCAAGACCGTGGGAGTCGGCGCAAAAACCGCCGGGCACCCAGTCCATGATTACGCCGATGCCAGCCTCGTGGCACGCATCGATAAAGTGCATGAGCTGCTGCGGGTTGCCGTAGCGCGACGTGGCGGCATAGTAGCCGGTCGTCTGATAGCCCCAGGAGCCGTCGAAGGGATGCTCCATGAGCGGCATGACCTCGATATGCGTGTAGCCCATGTTGCGCACGTAGTCCACGAGCTCCACCGACAGGTCGTCGTAGGTGTAGAACTCGCCGCGCTGCGCGGGGAAGGGATCCATGGGACCGGGGTAGTTGCCGTACTCGTCCGGCTCGCCCTGCGGCGCGTCACCGTGGCGCTTCCACGAGCCAATATGCACCTCGTAGATGTTAAGCGGCTGCGACATGTGGTTGTGGTCGGCGCGGCGCTTGAGCCAGGTGGCGTCGTTCCACTTGTAACCATCGAGGGTCCACAACACGCTCGCGGTACCCGGAGGGCACTCGGCCTTAAAGGCGTATGGATCGGCCTTGTAGAGCTTTTCGCCCTCGTTGGTCTCGATGAGATACTTATAGAGCTGGCCCTGCTCGGCGCCAGGAATAAAGCCTTCCCAAATAGCGCTCGTATGTACGGGCACCAGCGGGTTGGCTTCCTCATCCCAGTCGTTAAATTCGCCAATGACATGGACACTCTTTACGTCGGGCGCCCAAACGCAAAAGCGCCAGCCGCGCGTGCGCTGCTGCGTGTCGGGATGCGCGCCCATCTTTTCCCAGCTGCGCTCCCACATTCCAATGCCAAACAGGTAGACATCGTCCTTGGAGAGCTCCGGTGCGTGCGGAGCCGGTTTGCGGGTAGCGGGCTTTTTAGCCGTTGGCTTTAGCTTTGTATCGCTCACGTTTGATCCCATCATGACGCGGCAGCGTGTTGCCTTGGTGACTAGATGCGAAAGGTCCAAAGCTGCACGAATCGAAGGGACGGCGAAGTTTCTGTGATTCGTTCCACCTCGCGTGCTCGGTGGAACTTTCGGCAGAAACTACGATAACACCTGTGCGTTAGTTTTATGGACGAAAGCGGATTTGAGGGGCGTTTAATCGGTAAGCGACATGTTTATACCACTGGCAGAATTGCCGTGGTAAAACTCTTGACAGTTTTACCAATTAGGGTTTCAAAATTGTTAGCCTGACGTTTGGTAAAACGTTTTTAGCAGGTTGTTTACCATTTGACATCGAAAGGTTCGTTTATGTCCCATACCGCCGCTCCCAAGGTTGCTTTTATTTTCGATTGCGACGGCACACTGGTTAATAGCACCCCCGTTTGGGCCTATGCCCAGCCCGAGTTATTGCACCGCCACGGTGTCGACGTGACGGTCGATGATTTTGCTCAGTTTGAGCATCTGTCGCTGGAGGATGAGTGCCAGGCCTACCACGACACGTGGGGCATTGGCGCGAATGGCGAGGAGCTGTACCGCGAGCTGAGCGACATTTTGATCGATGGGTACTCAAAGGTGCCGCCGCGCGAGGGGCTCCTGGCTTTTTTGGAGCGGGCGAAGGCGGCGGGCATTGCCATGTGCGTTGCCACTTCCACGCCTGCCGAGCTTGTTGGGTCTGCGCTTGCGGGAGCCGGGCTCGACGCTTACATGGAGTTTGTTACCACGACGGGCGAGGCGGGCCGCTCCAAACAGTTCCCCGACGTATACGAGCTGGCGCTGCGTCGCCTGGAAGAGCGCCACGAGTGCAAGTTTGAGCGCGCATGGGTGTTTGAAGACGCGGTCTTTGGCCTTAAGAGCTCTGGCACCGCCGGCTTTAAGCGCGTGGGTATTTATGACCCGCACGGCCGCATGAAGCGCGACGACGTGCGCGACAACTGCGATATCTTTATTGACAGCTATGGGGAGCTCGATTTGGATCGCGTTCTTGCGTATGAAGGTTAGGCGAAGGCTGTGGCTTGCAAGGTATTAGTGGTCTGCGGCTCGCCCGTGGTGGCGAGCGCGGATCTGTTGCGTAGGCTAGCAGGGGAGTGCGACCACGTCGTCGCCGTGGACCGCGGGCTCGACGCGCTGCTGGGCGCGGGACTGGGCTGCGACGTGTATGTGGGGGATGCTGACACGGTAAGCGACGCGGGTCGCGCATTGGTTGATGCCGCCACCGATTTTGAAGTTGAGCGCCACGACCCTTACAAGGACTATACCGATCTGGCTCTGGCTCTCGATTCCGTCCGCCGTCGCTGGCCGGGTGGCGAAGTGGTTGCGACCTGCGCCACCGGCGGACGTCCGGATATGGCGCTTTCCGTACTGGGGCTGCTCGCGGGCTACGAGGATGCCCCTATTTGGATTGCCGAAGATGAGACCACGGCCCGCATCCTCCACGGAGGCGAATCGTGGACCTTCGAGGGCGCCGAGAACAAGACGTTCTCTATCATCGCTATAGCCCCTGGGACGGTGGTAAGCGAACACGGCCTAGAATGGGAGCTAGACCACAGCCCCCTGGGCTTATTAGCCGACACGGGCATCAGCAACGTCGTCAGGTCAACAGCCACGATCCAAGTCCATACCGGCACCGCCATCGCTTACCTATATCAATAGGTATCTAGAATCTGACCCAAAAAAGTCCTTGCACGCCGTGCCAACTTCCCCTATAGTATCTCCTCGTCACGGGGGCGTAGCTCAGCTGGGAGAGCGCTTGACTGGCAGTCAAGAGGTCAGGGGTTCGATCCCCCTCGTCTCCACCATCGTGAATGTTAAGGCTTCGGAATACCGAAGCCTTTTTTCATGCTAAAATACCTCGCGCCGCAAGCCCCACCTACGCCAACAAAAAGTTGCACAATTTATTTCCCGTATCTGTACATAGTTTGTTAGCCAAACGCAATTACCAGTGCAGCTCGCGGCTCCAGTTGGGCTTCAGGAACGCTCCCAATTATTGCCAGCACCCCAATAACCTGCGCCAACGTGAACAACTTCCCAAAACAACCCCCTTTAGCACGTCAAATGAACGATTTGTTGTCCAACGCAGCCTAAATCAGTTTCGCTAACAGCTTGTGCTAGGATACCTAACGTTACATGAGTTCAACTGTGCTCTCGGCTCAAATAGGCCACATAGCACGGGGTTGATCAGCATCCGGTCGTAACGGCGGTGTTAGAAAAACCACGAGCTCCAATATCGATTGTCATGCGCGATTTTGCACTTGCTTTTGCGACTACTTTTAAGTTTGCATTAGACGGTGCAATGAATTGTTACGGCAAACCACAGCAGTTCTTCAGCTGTTTGCGTGCGGTCCAGTTTTGTACCCGCTTGACTGGTTCGCACGCAGCCAGCTGGGGTCACGGTCATTTTTGCGATACACGTCCGCGTCTCCAGCAACTGCGCTTATACATACCGTTCACGGTGGGGCAGAGCCACGTGCTTGTCTGACTGGGCTCAGGGTTTGAATATGGAGCGCCTTCGCGCACAAGCGCCCTGGCGAAGCCATACCCAAACCCCGTGAGCCACACGTAAGACAGCAAGGGGGTGGTGCTCGTGTGGTATGTGATCCAGGTCATTAACGGTCGCGAAGACGTAATGCGCGAGCGCATCGAGCATGTGGTGCCGTCTGGCGTCATGCAGGAGCTCTTTTATCCCCAATATCAAACCGAAATCAAGGTACACGGCGACTGGGTTAACACAACCAAGCCGTTGTTCCCTGGTTATCTCATCTGCGATACGGCAGATCCCCGTACGGTGCAACAGTATCTGCTGCGCATGGACGACTTTGCCCGGGTGCTTTCCCAGGACGGTCAGTTTGTGCCGCTGGCAAAAGAAGAGACCCAGCTCATTGGCAGTTTTACCAATAGGGGAGACCGCGTAGTGCCCATGAGCGAGGCCCTAAAAGATGGCGACCAGGTCGTAGTAACGGCTGGTCCGCTGCTGGGCCACGAAGGCCTTATCAAAACCATTAACAGACGCAAGAGCACTGCTTATTTAGAGCTCGACCTGTGCGGCCGACGCGTAACTACGCGCGTTGGCCTTGCCGTGCTTTCGGCCGAGCAGCGCGTCATGCGCAACCTTAAAAAGGCGATCGCCTAGTTGAAGGCGGCTGCTTAAAAGGACGCGGATGATCCCCGGGGCGGGGATAACGGGATCAATAGGGAAGAGAAGAAAAGATTTTGAACATCGAATCTAAGAGCGCAAAACAAAAGGGGAAGCTGAGCGCCTTTGAACCGTATGCGTTGATGGCATATGACATTGCTGCAACTTTTATTGCTGTGTTTGTTGCATCGTGGGGAACTCAGCATTGGGCGACGCTCAACGGAGCAGCCGGCGCATGCGCGGCTATTCTTGTGCTTGCACTTGTTAACGTTGTTGTTTTTTGGTTCTTTCATATGTATAGCAGCTTGTGGCGCTATGCGAGCATTTCCGAGGCTGGACGTATTGTTGCTGCTGTAACGGTAGGCTCAGTAATTGGCGACGTTATCTTTAACGTGTTATTCGGCAAGGGCATGTCGCTCCGCGAGGATGTTATGGCATGGGCCGTTGTGCTCATCATTTGCGGTGGCGGACGCTTTGCCATTCGCGCCATTTATGGTAGCCAGCTCTGGCGCTTTAAAAGCAATTCCGATGCGCATCTCCCGCGTACGCTCATCGTAGGAGCAGGGGAGACCGGCTCTCTCTCCATCAAACGTATGCTCAACGGAGACCCTGATATGATCGGTGATCCGGTTGCCGTTGTTGATGATGACCCCAATAAGCAAAACCAGCGTATTCATGACGTCAAGGTCTGCGGTACTTGCGCCGATATCCCTACTATTGCGCACGATTGTGAAGCGGAGCAAATTGTCGTGGCAATTCCGAGCGCCACGCATGAAGAGCGTCAGCGTATCTATGATCTGTGCATGAAGACGGGTCTTAGGGTCCTCACGCTCCCCAATGTCCGCGATATTCCGCAGGATGGTGTAGGTAAGGTTGCCCTTCGTGAGGTCGAGATCAGTGACTTGCTTTCTCGTGAGGAGAAATCTCTTGACCTTAACCAGATGGGCTATGTTACCGGTAAGCGCATTTTGGTCACGGGCGGCGGCGGATCTATTGGCTCAGAGCTTGTACGTCAGCTGCTTCCGGCAAAGCCTGCGCAAATCGTGTTGTTCGACATTTACGAGAACACTACCTATGAGCTGTATCACGACATCATCAAGACCGCTCATGATCAAGGCACTGATATTCAAGTCTATATCGGCTCCATTACGCATCTCCCCGCGATTACCAAAGTCTTTGAGAAGTACCATCCGCAAGTTGTTTTCCACGCTGCAGCCCACAAGCACGTTCCTCTTATGGAACACAACGCCCGCGAGGCAATCGAGAATAACGTTTTTGGCACGCTCAACGTCGTGCGCCTTGCCGACAAGTACCAGTGTAGTCACTATGTGCAGATTTCTACCGATAAGGCCGTTAATCCCACTAACGTAATGGGTGCCACCAAGCGTATGGATGAGATGATCGTTCAGTATTACGCGGCAAACAGTAAGACCATCTTTACGGCTGTTCGCTTTGGCAATGTTCTGGGTAGTCATGGATCGGTCATCCCGCTGTTTAAGCGCCAGCTTCGCGAGGGTGGCCCTATCACCATTACGCACAAGGACATCACGCGTTACTTCATGACCATCCCTGAGGCTAGCAAGCTTGTCATTACTGCCGGCGCTCTGGCGCATGGTGGCGAGATCTTTGTTCTGGACATGGGTGAGCCGGTCAAGATCTACGACCTTGCCATCAACCTTATTACGCTGAGCGGTCTTAAGCCTGGCAAAGATATCCAGATCAAAGAAGTCGGCCTGCGTCCTGGCGAAAAGATGTACGAGGAGCTCCTTATGGACAACGAGCAACTCCTGCCGACTGAGCATTCCGAGATCCGCATTTCCACAGCCGAGGCCGACAAGATGGAAGAGATCAAAGACAAGCTCGAGAAGCTTCACGACTGCCTCAATAAGGACAATGACACGGTTAAGTCCGTTCTTGCCGAGGTTGTACCTACGTATCATCCGCAGTTTAAAGATTAGGGATAAGGAGCCAAGATGGACATTAAACCCTTCGAGAATAAAGTTTGGCTTAGCTCGCCGACCATGCACGGCGATGAGCTCAAATACGTTACCGAGGCATATGAGACCAACTGGATGTCGACGGTAGGCGAGAATATCAACGAAATCGAACGCCAAATGGCCGAAAAGATTGGTTGCGGCTATGCTGTTGCTCTTTCTTGCGGTACTTCTGCGTTGCATCTTGCCATGAAGCTCGCTGGAATTAAGCCCGGTGATGAGGTCCTTTGCAGCGATATGACGTTCGACGCTACGGTGAACCCAGTTGTTTACGAGGGCGGTGTCCCTGTATTTATCGATACCGAGCGTGACACTTGGAATATGGATCCCGTCGCTCTTGAAAAGGCCTTTGAACTGCATCCGACTGCAAAGGTCGTTGTGGCGGCGCATCTTTACGGAACGCCTGGTAAAGTCGAAGAGCTTCGTTCAATTTGCGATGCGCATGGGGCTGTCCTTGTTGAGGATGCCGCTGAGTCACTTGGTGCCACGTATAAGGGTCGTCAGACCGGCACGTTTGGTGATATCAGCGCCATTAGCTTTAACGGCAATAAGATCATTACTGGTTCCGCTGGTGGCATGCTTTTGACGGACAGCAAAGAGGCAGCTGATAAAACGCGCAAATGGTCGACCCAGTCGCGCGAGGCCGCTCCCTGGTACCAGCATGAGGAGCTTGGTTATAACTATCGCATGAGCAATGTAATTGCCGGTGTCGTGCGTGGTCAGATTCCGTATCTAGAGGAGCATATTGCCCAAAAGAAGGCTATTTACATGCGTTACAAAGAGGGCTTCAAGGGTCTGCCGGTGAGCATGAACCCCTATGACCCCAACGTTTGTGAGCCAAACTTTTGGCTGTCTTGCATGTTGATCGAACCCGAAGCAATGTGCAAACAGGTTCGTGGTGAGAGTGAGGCGCTTTATGTAAGCGAACCTGGAAAGAGCTGTCCCACTGAGATTCTCGAGGCTATAGCCGCCATCAATGCCGAGGGTCGTCCCATTTGGAAGCCCATGCACATGCAGCCAATTTATCGCATGAATGCTTTCGTGACGCGCGAGGGCAATGGTCGAGCTAAGACCAATGCGTATATTTCCGGTGGTGCAACGAGTGCAGATGGCTTGCCTTTGGATATTGGCGCCGATATCTTCCATCGTGGTCTATGTCTGCCCTCCGACAACAAGATGACTCCCGAGCAGCAGGACGTAATCATCGAAGTTATTAGGCGTTGTTTTGAGTAGGCTTGGTAACGAGACGTTCTATCAGCAATATGGCAAACGAGTCATTGACCTGTGTCTGTCTCTTGTCCTGCTCATTCTCTTCTGGTGGGTACTGGCGATCGTGGCAATTCTGGTGCGCGTAAAACTGGGCAGTCCTGTGCTGTTCCGCCAGCCGCGCCCCGGCCGCGACGAGAAGGTGTTCAACCTATATAAGTTTCGCACGATGACCGACGAGCGTGACGTCGACGGAAACCTGCTGCCCGACGAGCGGCGCTTGACGAAGTTCGGCCGTGCGCTGCGCTCAACGAGTCTGGACGAGCTGCCCGAGGTGTTCAACATCGTGAGGGGCGACATGGCGATCATCGGGCCGAGGCCGCTTCTAGTCGAGTACCTGCCCTACTACAACGACCGCGAGAGGCTCCGCCACTGCGTGCGACCCGGTCTCACCGGCCTCGCGCAGGTCAACGGGCGCAACTCCCTCAAGTGGGGCGAGCGCTTTGAGCTCGACGTTGAGTATGTGGAGAGCATCGACCTCGCCAATGACGTTCACATCTTCCTGAGGACGATCGGCAAGGCACTGAGCCGCAGTGACGTCTCGGACAATACCGCCGCAACTGAAGGCAACTTCGCGGAAATCAGGTCCCGCGAGATCGCAAGGGGGAAAGCAACCGATGAGTAACGGAACCAACATCCTCATCCTGAGCGCGGGAACGCGCGATAAGGTCGTGCAGTACTTCAAGCGCTCGCTCGCGGGCCGCGGCAGAGTGCTCGCTACCGACATGAGTGAGTACGCACCCGCCATCTACGAGGCCGACGAGCACTTCATCGTACCGAGTATGACCGACGAGGGATACCTCGACGTCATACTCGGGATCTGCAGAGACAACGACGTCAAAGGGGTTCTCTCTCATCGACCCCGAGCTCTCTCTGCTCGCGAAGAACGCAGGTCGTTTCGAGGCCGCGGGGACCACGGTCATCGGATCCTCCTACGACCTTTGTGAGCTCGCGCTCGACAAGTTCGAGATGTTCAAGTGGCTCTCCTCCCACGGCTACCGCTGCGCACGCTCCTGGATGGACCGCGGCGAGTTCCACCGAGCCCTCGAATGCGGCGAGGTCGGGTTCCCCGTGTTCGTGAAGCCCGCCAGGGGCAGCGCGAGTCTCGCCATTTCCAAGGTCTCGGACGCCAATTACCTCGACCTTATGCTCGCCCAGGGCGACGGGCTCATGATCCAGGAATTTCTCGACGGCCAGGAGATCGGCGCCGACGTCTACGTGGATATGGTCAGCGGTGAAGTCGTCTCTATCTTCACCAAGAAGAAACTAAAGATGCGCGCCGGCGAGACCGACAAAGCCGTCTCGTTCAAGGACCAAGGGTTGTTCGATCTGATTGAGAGATTCGTAAAGGAGACAGGCTTCAGGGGCCAGGTTGACATCGATATCTTCGATATAGGCGGCGAGTATTACATCTCGGAGGTCAACCCGCGCTTCGGCGGCGGCTACCCGCATGCTTACGAGGCGGGCTGCGACCACGTCGAGATGATTGTCAACAACCTGAACGGCATCGCCAACGAGCCACGCATCGGGGCCTACGACGAAGGCATCGTGATGATGAAGTACAACGAGTTGCATTGTATGCGCATTGAGACGAGTGCGACTTCATGTGGGAAGGGAACACTCTAGCTTGAAAGTTTTGATTCTTGCTAACAAAGATGAGGGATTGTTTCAGTTCAGAGCCGAGTTGATTGAAAAACTCGCTCGAGATGGCCATAAAGTATTTTTCTGTGTACCAAACGGCGAATTTGTTTCTGAAATTGAGAAGCTCGGGGCGACCTTCATCGCCTGCCCGTTCTTGAGCCGCCGAGGCACCAACCCCGTGGATGATTTGAAGCTGGTACTTTTTTATCGCAAGGCGCTCAAAGAGGTGCAGCCGGACATCGTGTTCACGTACACGATAAAGCCCAACGTGTACGGCGGCATTCTGTGCGGGCGTTTGGGCATCCCGTATCTCGTGAACGTCACAGGGTTGGGGACGGCGGTCGAGAACGAGGGGCCGCTTCAGAAGCTGACTCTTAGGCTCTACAAGCTTGGGCTGAAAAAGTCCCAGGTCGTCTTCTTCCAAAATGAGGCAAACAGGGACTTTATGCTCTCTAAGGGAGTCGTTGCGGGGCGTTGTGAGTTGCTGTCAGGCTCCGGGGTGAATCTTCAGCGGTTCCAGGTTTTGGATTATCCGGAAGACGACGGAACCACACGTTTCTTCTACTTCGCCCGCGTTATGCGGGAAAAGGGTATAGAGGAATACCTCGAAGCCGCTAAACAAATCAGAAGCAAATACCCCCATACGGAATTTCATGTCTGCGGCAGCTGTGAGGACGAATACAGAGGCTCCCTCGAGGCTTGCGAGAAAGGCGGCGTCGTCATCTACCACGGAAGCGTAAAAGACGTTCGGGAGATGCATGCCGTGTCGAGCTGCACGGTGCATCCCACTTTCTATCCGGAGGGGATGTCGAATGTGCTGCTAGAGAGCTGCGCCTGCGGCAGACCGATCATCACGACGAACCGGCCTGGGTGCAGGGAGGTCGTGGATGACGGCGTCAATGGCTTCGTCGTAAAGCAGAGAGACGCGGAAGACCTTATCTCAAAAATCGAGAATTTTCTTGCCCTGCCCTATGCCGAGAAAAGGGAGATGGGCCTGAACGGCAGGAGAAAGGTCGAGAGGAAGTTCGACAGGCAGATAATCGTCGAGCGCTACCTGAAGGAAATGGCGGCTGCGGAAGAAGCGAAGGAGGCGCGCCGTTGAGGAGAGCGGTGAACAACGTTATCAGCTTTGCATGGACATTTTTAAGGATAGCGGTTTGGAAAATCCGGCTGATGGGAAGCCTTCACGTCAAAGGCGCGATCCAAAGGATTTCACCCAATGTGGTTTGCGACTTCAACCAGGGCTCGAAAGTCAATATCGGGAGCACTTCCCAAATCCACAGCGGAAGCAAGATTAAGGCGAGAAAAGGCTCGAACCTTGCAATCAGCGACAACGTCCGCATCAACTACAGCTGCATGGTCATCTGCCATGACGCGGAAACTATCGGCGCTGGCACAGCGTTCGGACCAAACGTCCTCGATTATGACCACGACCAAACCTTCAGGGAGGGCCCCTCAAATAGGACTCCTTTGAATGGTCTCCAGTGGAGATTGGAGGAAACTGTTGGATAGGCGCGGAAACGATAATCCTTCGAGGAACGAAAATCGGGTCGAACTCGGTGGTCGCGCTGGGAAGCATCGTGAAAGGCGTGTTTCCCAGCGATTCCTTGATTTTGCAGCGGCGCACCACAGAAGTTCGGGGCTGCTGATGGCTAATATGGAAGGCGTTAGCCACAGGGAAATGACGGCCACCATCGTCATGGCTACGTACAACGGCAGGCAGTTTCTTCGGGAGCAGCTTGACTCGATTGTTTCGCAGGGGCGACAGGCCGATGAGGTGGTGATTGTCGACGACTGTTCGAGCGACGGCACGCCGGAATACATCGATGCGTACATTGATGAGCATGGCCTGACGGACACATGGAGGATCTATCGCAACGAGAAGAACCTCGGATTCGTTGGCAACTACCTCAAGGGATGCTCGCTCGCGAAGGGTGACGTCGTCTTCTTCTCCGACCAAGACGACGTTTGGGCGGATAGCAAGATATCCGAGATGATGGCTGTGTTCGAAAGGCACGAGGACGCGCTCGTCGTTTCATGCGACACGACGATCATCGACCAGGACGACAGACCTGACAACACCTTTCAGACCTCGCTCAGGCGCACGGAGAAGGGGGTATGGAAGGTTGAATTCGACCAGCAAGTTTCATCTATGCTCAGTAGCGGCCTGACGCTTGGCGTGAAGCGCTCCTTTATGGATGAAATGACTCCCATCATCGAGCGCGAGGACCTCGTGTACGATTCGCCGCTCGGGCTCTTCGCGGCGGCCAAGGGAGGATTTTACCGCGTCGGCGGAAAGGCACTTGTCCTGCACAGGGTTCACAGGAGCAACGCGTCCACGCCCACCTATTCTCTGAAGTCGAGACTGTCAAACCCCGAGCAGCACATTAAAGGCAGAAGGCATCAGCTCAAGCATATTGAGGCATGTAGAAAGTACTGCGCCAACGAGCTGGATTCCGGTACGCTTGACCGACTCGATGAGGAGATTGCGGCACGCGAGGTTGCCGTTAATGCCATGGAAAAGCGAAAGCCCCTTCCGCTTATAGCGCAATTGATTAAGAAGGGGCCGATGGCCAACGAGAAAATTAGCCTTGTGAACCTCATTGTCGCCCTAAGGAGGCGTTGATGAGGGGCATTGCGGCCTGCATCGTTACCTACAACCCAGAACTTGCGCGCTTTTCGGAATGTCTGTCCGCTGTAGCCGAACAGGTGGAACACGTTTTTGTCGTGGACAACGGCTCAAATGAGACGAGCGGGGTGGAAGCGCTCTGCCGTGAATATGACAATGCCATTTTTGTTCCCCTGGGGGAGAACAAAGGCATTGCGGCCGCTCTCAACATGGGATGTACTGCCGCAGACGAGAAGCGCTGCACCGCCGTATTGACGCTCGATCAGGACTCGATATGCGAAGATGGCTTGGTGGAGAAGCTGGCGGCGCATTTGGCCAAAGACGTTGGGATTGCGGCACCTTGGATTTCTTACGCGGGTAACGAGGAATATTACGATTTGCCGCAAGACGGGCCCTACGAGGTCGAATGGACGATTACCAGCGCGTCGTTGACGAGCATTGATGCCTGGAGGAAGATCGGCGGTTTCGACGAGGCATTGTTCATCGACAGCGTTGATCGCGATTTCTGCATTCGACTTCGTAGAGCCGGCTATCGCGTGGTCATTGACCCTGCGACTTCGCTGTCCCATGAACTTGGAGACATGCGGTGCGTCCGGATTCTCGGCAAGGTAATTCACATCACCAACCACAGCAGTTTTCGCAAGTACTACATAGCCAGAAACAAGATTCTATTGGCGAAGAAGGGTGAAATTAGCAGCGCAGAGTGCGTGCGAGAAATATCGCAGGAATTCTTCAAGGCTCTATTGCTAGAAGACAATAAGGCTTCAAAGATATCGAGGCTTATGTGTGGAATTGTCGATGGCTTGCAGAGCCGTATGGGAACGCCAAGAACGGGAGTATCTTCAAAATGATTCTTGTGGCTGGCCTCCTTGTTCTTGATTTAACGGCATTGGTGTTCCAGAAGAGCAAAGTACCCTTCCTCGCCCTTTTGATTTTTCTTTGGTTTGTATTCGTTTTCAGCAATGGACTGGCTGACGATTTCAACTACAGCCTGCATTTGATGAACCCGACTTTAGCGCAGGACAAGGGAATTGGTTACAGTCTGTTAATCAAGTTCTTATCGGATTGCGGCGCGACGCTATTTCAGTTGAAGCTGCTCGTCGGAACTTTCTATCTAGTCTCTATTGGTCTATGCGGCTGGAATTTAACGAAGAGGCCAGGTTTGTTTTTGGCCCTGTATTCGATTTTCCCTTTTTGCATGGATGCAGTACAGCTTAGGTTTTCACTTGCCATCTCCTTTGTTCTGATTGGATATCTCTATGTATCAAAGGCCAAAGGTGGTCTGAAGAAAAAAGCGGCTGCTTTCTTTTTTGCATGTTTAATTGGTTTCAGCTTCCATGCGGCTGTTCTCTTCTTTGCATTGCTGCTATTTGCCAAAGAGCTATCGCATCGTGACGCTCGAAAGTTGTGCATTCTTGTTTTTCTTGGCCTAATTGTGGTGACACGAACCAGTTTACTGACTAAAATTGCAACTCTTCTGGGCGTCTCCGCACGACTTAATATGGTTGGCGGCGTTGACGGCTCTGGATTTGCCAATGTTATTCGTCTGGCCGTTCCTTCTCTTGCTTGGATGGCGTTTGGCCTTTATTTGAAAAAGACCAGGGGAGATTCGAATGCCGTCCGGGTGATTCTAAATGCGAACCTGTTTTGTCTCGCATTGATTCCCCTCGTTGGCGTTGCATCCGACATCTACCGTATAGAGACTTCGCAATTCTTGATTTATTACCTTGTTGCGGTCAACTCGGTTGGCTGCGCCGGGGGTAGCAACATCCGAAAAGAGCAGGCTGACTTGTTTGGCGTTGCTTGTCTTTTGGGCATTGCCCTCATGGGCGTCACGTTGTTGGTCTTGATGAGCATGAACCTAAACACGGTGTTAGTTCCGCTCCTTACCAGCAATTCAATATTGGTTTAATAAAACTTAGGGCTTCATATGATAGGAATCCGAACGAAAATTAGGCATTTAACCGCTTCTTTGAAGTGGGCCAAAGCCAATGGGCATAACAGAACACAACTCGGGCGTTGGGCAATCGGGCTCGACAATGTCACAATTGGCGATTACTCCTACGGGGAAATCAACGTTCTTACGGCGTCCAAGCAGCCCAAGCTCGCCATTGGCGAATTATGCTCGATTGCGCCAAATGTGACTTTCGTTATTCACGACAACCATCCCATCGACCATTTCACGACGTTTCCTCTGCGCCGCTTTGTCTTGGAGGAAACTTACGATGAGGCATGCGGTAACGGCGGTATCGTCGTCGAAGAAGACGTTTGGATTGGCTACGGCGCGACCATCTTGGACGGCGTCCATATAGGCCGGGGAGGGATCGTAGCAGCAGGAGCAGTCGTCACCAAGGACGTGGAACCTTACACGATCGTTGGGGGTGTGCCGGCAAAACCTATCAAGAAACGCTTCAGCCAGGACGTCATCGATCAGCTCCTCGCACTCGACTACTCGAAGGTGGATATGAGTTTCGTGCAAACGCATATCGAACAGCTCTATCGTCCGCTAGGCGAGCACTCCATTGGGGAGCTGCTGGATGAGCTAGGGGATAGGCATGAACTATAGGTCTCTGGCGGGCAACATGGTTGTCGCGTTCGCGGCCCAGGGCATCTCGTTCTTGGCGAGCGTCGCTATGTCACTGCTCGTGCCGAAGGTGCTCGGCGTCGAGACGTACGGATATTGGCAGCTGTTTATTTTTTACGCGGGCTACTCTGGCTTCTTCATGCTCGGTCTCAACGACGGTATCTACCTCATCGAGGGCGGTAACACGAGAAGCGAGATAGACAAGCGAGCTGTGAACTCTCAGTTCCGCTTCGGCATGGCATTCCAGCTCGTCGTGGCCGCCTTCATCACCGTCATCGCTGTTGTTTGGGCGCCCGAAGCGCAGCGCTCGTTCGTCCTACTGGCGTTCGCCCTCTATACCGTGCTCTATAACCTTGCCGGATTCCTTGGCTATATCTTTCAGTCGATGAACGAGACCAAGCTCTTCTCGTATTCCACCATGATCGACCGCCTGGTGTTCCTGGCCATCATCCTCGTGATGGTATTTATCCGGGTCCCTGATTTCGAGCCCTACGTCTTCGCCTATCTAATTTCGAAAGCCTGTTCGCTGGCCTATTGCATCGTTCGATCCCGTGATTTCTTCGCGGCCGGGGCGCTGTCCTTGACGGAGGCCGCCAGGCTGAGCCTTTTGAGTATGAAGGTCGGCTTCGCGCTGATGATATCGAACGTGGCCTCGATGCTCGTCCTGGGTGTTGCGCGCGCGCTGGTAGACAACGCCTGGGGAATTGAGGCCTTCGGGCGCGTGTCGTTCTGGCTCTCGATGGTGAACTTCTTCATCACCTTCGTATCGCAGGCGAGCATGGTGCTGTTCCCGGCGCTTAGGCAGGGCACCGAGGGAGAACGAAGAGCTTTCTATTGCTTCGTTCGCGACATGATGGAGGTGACGTTTCCTGTGGTCTATCTTCTTTATTTCCCGATGGCATGGGTGCTGTCCCTCTGGCTTCCGCAATACGCCAACACCATGCACTATTTCGCGATTCTGCTGCCCGTCTGCGTGTTCGACACGAAGATGAACCTGTGCTGCACCACGTATTTCAAGGTCCTGAGGGAGGAGCGTACGCTCCTCAAGGTGAACCTTTGCACGCTAGCGGGCAGCATAGCGCTTTGCACCATTGGCGTTTACGTGATCGGATCGCTCGATGCCGTCCTACTTGGCACGGTCGCATGCATCGTTTGCCGTTCCCTTTGGTCGGAACGGCACTTGAACTCAAAAATTGGGGTTTCCGCAACACCCGCTCCTATCGAAGAGGTCGTGCTCACCGCCGCGTTTGTGGCGCTAGCGCTTTGCGCGCCCGCGCTTGTTGCCGTCGTGGGGTATTTGACGCTTTACGTAGCTTACTTGGTACTGAACAGGCATTCGGCGCGAGACATGCTTGCCCTGACCAAGCGAGTGCTTACTCGAGGGAAATGAGCAGATGCGCAGCGCGACTGTTCTGGAAAAGACACTCAATGACTCAACTTGGAAAGGAATAGCACAATGAAAGGCATCATCCTCGCCGGCGGGTCCGGCACGCGCCTGTACCCGCTCACGCTCGTGACCTCCAAGCAGCTGCTGCCGGTCTACGACAAGCCCATGATCTACTACCCGCTGTCCACCCTCATGCTGGCGGGCATCCG
>DBFADZ010000022.1:0-5165 GCA_048195375.1 Collinsella sp. | reverse complement strand
GTTCATGCTCAACGGCGCCCTAACCCTGTGCACGCTCGACGGTGCCAACGTGGAGATTGCCGAGCTCGTGGGCGACGAGAACATCTATACCTTTGGCGCCTCTTCCAAACAGGTCGAGCAGCTCTATGCCAACGGCACCTATGACGCCGGTGTGCTCTACCGCAAGCCCGGCATTAAACTGCTGGTGGACTTCATCACCAACCCGGCCTTTATGGCGACCGGCAATGCCGAGCGCCTGCAGCGCCTGCACGACGACATTAAGGGCAAGGACTGGTTTATGGCCCTGCTCGACATTGAGGAGTACATCCAGACCAAGGAGCGCGTGCTGGCCGACTATGAGGACCAGGACGCCTGGATGCGCAAGGCGCTCATCAATATCGCCAACGCCGGCACCTTCTCGTCCGACCGCACCATCTCCCAGTACAACGACGAGATTTGGCACCTGAGCTAATTTCGTTTCCTTTACCCATCCTCTTGAAAGCGGAGTCGTGGCAACGCGGCTCCGCTTTTTGTGCCCGCACGCTACCCTGTGACCCGACTCGACCGAAGAATCTCGATCTGTAACATCTAGCCTGCAAAATTGGGTCCACCTGTTACAGATTGAGACAGACGGGCAAGGCGGCTAAAACAATCTCGAACTGTAACAGGTAACCGCCGAAATCAGTCCTTCGTGTTACAGATCGAGATGAAAGGACGGGCAGCTCGACGCTGTCTCAATCTGTAACATCTAAGCCCAATTTGGCCTTCCTCCTGTTACAAATCAAGACAAACTGGCCGATGGACAACCCCAACACAAAGAAAGGCTCCCCTCTCGCCCAGTGGACGGGAGGGGAGCCTTATATGTGACCGCGGCAAAAGGATGGCAATACCGCAGTCGCCCAAAGGGAGGGCCTGGATGCACCGGGCCTAGATAAGGTTCTTGCCAGATACCTTATCGAAGAGATGGGTCGCGTTCTTCTCGAACTTGAACCAGATGGTGTCGCCAGCCTTGAGCGCGCCCTTGGCCTCGAGGTCGACGACGGGGATAATCAGAACAAACTGGCCGTCGGGAGCGGTCACGTGGACATGCTCGGTCGAGCCCATGAGCTCGGTCACCTCGACGGTGCCCTGGAGCGCACCCTCCTCGTCCTTGTCGGCAAGCAGGATCTGCTCGGGACGCACGCCGGCCGTAATCTCCTTCACGTCGCCGCCGTCCCAGTTGAGGGCAAGCTGAGCGCAAGTCTCGGGGGCAAGCGCCACGTTCATATCCTCGGTCTTGACGGTAAAGCCGTTGCCCGAGCGCACCAGCTGGGCATCGAAGAAGTTCATCTGCGGCACGCCGATGAAGCCGGCGACGAAGATGTTCGCGGGATGGTTGAAGACCTCCTGCGGCGTGGCGATCTGCTGGACAACGCCGTCCTTCATGACCACGATACGGTCACCGAGGGTCATAGCCTCGGTCTGGTCGTGAGTAACGTAGATGAAGGTGCCCTTGATCTCGTGACGCAGCTTAATGAGCTCGGCTCGCATCTGGTTACGCAGCTTGGCGTCCAGGTTGGACAGCGGCTCGTCCATCAGGAAGACCTTGGGGTCACGCACGATGGCGCGGCCGATAGCGACACGCTGGCGTTGGCCGCCGGAGAGCGCCTTGGGCTTACGGTCGAGGTACTCGGTAATGCCCAGAATCTCGGCAGCAGAGCGAACCTTGCGGTCGATCTCGTCCTTGGGAACCTTCTTGAGCTCGAGCGTAAATGCCATGTTCTCGTACACCGTCATATTGGGGTACAGAGCGTAGCTCTGGAACACCATGGCGATGTCGCGGTCCTTGGGCGCCACGTCGTTGACACGCTTGCCGTCGATGAACACATCGCCCGAGGTAATGTCCTCCAGGCCGGCGACCATGCGCATCGTCGTGGACTTGCCGCAGCCAGAGGGGCCAACGAGGACGACGAACTCCTGGTCGTGAACGGTGAGGTTGAAGTCCTCTACAGCGAGCACACCGTCCTCGGTAACCTTGAGGTTGTGCTTCTTCTCCTCGGTCTTCTTCTTTTTGCCAAAGAAGCCCTTCTTTTTTGACTCGTTGTTGGGATACACCTTCTGAACATGTTTGAGAACGATCTCGGCCATGTCTCTACCTTTCGATATGCGGCGCCGCGCTGAGGGGCGCCGCAGAAACTTGCAAAACAGTTACGGCATCAGCCCTTGACGGCACCTGCCACCACGCCGTCGATGATGTACTTCTGACAGAGGATGTACATGATAACGATGGGGATAACGACCATCATGATGCAGGCCATCATGGGGCCGAGCTCGACGTGGCCGTAGCCGCCGCGGAAGTACTGGATCAAGATAGGAATGGTCTTGTACTTGGTGGAGTCGAGCGTAAGGTAGGGCAGCAGATAGTCGTTCCAGACCCACATGGTCTCGAGGATGCCGACCGAAAGATAGGTGGGCTTCATGATGGGAAGGACGATCTTAAAGAACACCTGGACCGGGTTGCAGCCATCAATCATGGCCGCCTCCTCGATCTCGAGCGGGATGTTCTTTACAAAACCGGCGAACATAAAGACCGCCAGGCCCGCGCCAAAGCCCAGATAGATAAAGCAGATGTTGAACGGCGTATTAAAGCCGATGCGGTCCGCCAAATTGGACAGCGTGAACATGAGCATCTGGAACGGCACGACCATCGAGAACACGAACAGGTAATAGAAGAAGTTCGAGATCTTGTTGTTGACACGAACCACGTACCAAGCGCACATGGAGCAGCACACCAAGATCAGCACGACCGACGTGACCGTGATGATGAGCGAGTACATAAATGCCGAGGCAAAGCCCTGCTCGTTAAGGGCGTGCATGTAGTTTGCGAGGCCGTTGAACGTCTCGGGCGTGAGCAAATCGAATGCCGTGGTGGTGCTGATTGCGGTCGCTTTCTTAAAAGAATTAAGCGCAATCATGAACACGGGGTAGATCCACGCGAGCGACAGGATCGTAAAGAAAATCGAGAGCGCGCGGTTGATAACCTTATCGCGTTTCATTACTGCTGCACCTCCTTGGACCTCGTGGCCTTAAGCTGGATCATGGAGATGGCCACGACCAGGATGCAGAAGATAACCGCCTTGGCCTGACCAATGCCCTGCCATGCGATACCGGCACGCGAATAGAACGTGTTGTAGATGTTCAGGGCGAGCATCTCGGTGGAGTGCGCGGGGGCGCCGCCGGTAAGGGCGAGGTTCTGGTCGAACAGCTTAAAGCCGTTGGTGATGGACAGGAACAGGCAGATGGTGATGGTCGGCATCAGGTTAGGGATCTTAACCTTCCAAAACGTCTGCCATGCCGTAGCGCCGTCGACCTTGGCGGCCTCGATGTAGTCGGACGGAATGGACTGCAGACCAGCGATGTAGATGATCATCATGTAGCCGACCTGCTGCCACAGGGTCAGGATGATAAGGCCCCAGAAGCCAGCAGCAGAGTTAAGAGCGATGAGCTGGGCGCCCACGTTGGAGAGCAGGCAGTTGATCAGAATCTGCCAAATGTAGCCCAGCACGATGCCGCCGATCAGGTTAGGCATAAAGAAGATCGTACGGAAGATGTTGGTGCCTTTGAGCGCCTTGCGGGTGAGCGCCTGCGCAATGGCCAGGGCGATCACGTTGATGAGCACCGTCGACAGGAAGGCAAACGCCACGGTAAAGAAGAACGACGTGGAGAACTGCGGATCGGACAGCGCGCGCACGTAGTTCTCGATACCGACAAAGTGCGCGTTACTAATGATAATAAACTGGCAGAACGAGAGATAGAAGCCCTGGATAAAAGGGATCACGAACCCGATCATAAACGCCAGGCACGTGGGCAGCATAAAGAGCGGCCACCAGCGCTTGAGTGCTTTGCCCATAAAAGGGTCCTTTCAATATGCAGGGGGCGGGCAAACCAACGTCTGCCCGCCCCCTGTCGCTAATCAGATAGCTTGGGCAGCAACTGCTTACTCGGAAGCGGCCTTCTCGGTCTTCCAGCCATCGACGAAGGCGTTCTTGACGCCGTCCCACTTGCTGTTATCGGCAGCGTAGGCAATCAGAGCCTGCTTGAGGTTCTTCTTCCACTCCTCGGAGGGAATGTAGACGAAGTCCCAAGCGACGGTCTTCTTGCCGTCCTTGGCCATGGCAACGGCCTGCTGCGAGAAGACGTTGGTGGTCTCCTTGGCGCTCTTGAACGGAGCGGTCAGGCCCATCTTGTCGGCGATGATGCTGGTCGGGGTGTCAGCGGTGACGCACCAATACATGAAGTCCTCGGTGGCCTTCTGGGCATCCTCGGAAGCCTGGGAACTGACGCACCAGTAGTTCTCGCCGCCGGAGCACAGGCCCTGGTTCTCCTCGCCGTCAACACCGATGTAGATCGGCATCATGCCAATCTGATCGTCGGTCATACCGGCCTTGACGAGGTCAGAGTAGGCCCAAGAGCCGTTCTGGTAGAAGACGGCCTTGCCGGTTGCGAACTCGTTGGTGGCGTCGTCGCCGGTCTTGGAAGCAAGCTGCGAAGGATCGCAGGTGGAGTCGGTGATGTACAGGTCGAAAATCTGCTTGAAATTGTCGAGATACTCGCCCTTGATCTCGTCGTCCTCCTGGTTGTGCTCCTTCTCGAACTCGTAGTAGAGCGGGAGGTTGGCGAGGTGGGTGGTGTAGCGCCAGCTGGAGGAGTCATCCATGCCGGCAGAAGTGAAGGCACCCTCAACGCCAAGCTCGTCCTTGCGGGCCTGGATGTCGTCAGCACAAGCCTTCAGCTTGTCGAAGGAGTTGATGTCCTCGGCCTTGTAGCCAGCCTTCTCGAGCAGCTGCTTGTTGTAGATGATGCCGTAGCTCTCCTGGACCCAGTCGATACCCAGATCCTTGCCATCGGACTGCAGAGCCAGGGAGTCGTCAATGAGCTCACCGCGGAGCTTGGTATCGGACAGGTCGGCGCAGTAATCCTTCCAGTTCTTAAGACCGGTGGGGCCGTTGACCTGGAACAGGGTCGGAGCGGAGCTCTTGGACATCTCGGACTTGAGCTTCTCCTCGTAGGTGTTGGAGGCGGCGGTCACGATCTTGACCTCGACGCCCTTCTCCTTCTTGTACGCCTTGGCGATCTCCTTCCACTCCTTGTCGACCTCGGGCTTGAATTGGAGGAAGTAGACCTCGGCAGCGTCACCAGAAGCAGAG
>DBFADZ010000005.1:0-42296 GCA_048195375.1 Collinsella sp. | reverse complement strand
CTTGCACAGTTCTCGAATCATAGGTTATTATCTTCCTCGTTGAACGCGCGGGTCTAACAAAACGAACCGCGAATCAACAACATAGCATGTCGGAGTGGCGGAATTGGCAGACGCGCTAGCTTGAGGTGCTAGTGACCGCTTTTTGGTCATGCGGGTTCAAGTCCCGCCTCCGACACCATCGCATTTGAGAAGCCTCTTCGGAGGCTTTTTTGTTACCGATAGACGGTGGGGTCCACGATGGAAACGCTTGAACGCAACGAGTGGGCAGACGTTGCCCAACTAGTCGAGATCACGAGCGATGCTGTCATCATCTGCGAGCTCGACGGAACCATTCTGCATGTGAATAATCGCTTACTTGGTTTGATGCGCGAGGAACGCGCCGACGTCATTGGTGGAGATGTTAAAGACGTCCTGTACTCGTCCGCTTTTGAACGTGCGACGGAACATCGTCTGCCATTTGAAACTGATGGCTCCGAGAACGAACTGATGCTCAAGCTGAGTGACGGCTCCTTTATCCCCGTCTTGGTTCGTGCGGGCTCCGTAACGCCTCCACGCATCTTTGGGCGCCGCGCGCCACGTGTCCTGGTGGCGCTCCATAGCATCGAAGAACAGTATTCGCACGACCGTCAGCTCAAGCGTGCTCTTTCGGAGCTTAGAGTGGCTAACAAGCGCCTCTCTGGCACGCTCTCGGTCATTATGAGTACCGTGGGCTCCGATGAGCTGCCCAGCCTACTTGATACCGTTTTGAACCAGCTTGTAGGAACGCTCGATGCTTCGGGTGCTGCTATCTATTTTTCTGAGAGCGGCGGTTTTAAACTTCGCGGTGTTTCCAAGGAGCTGTACGACAGCTACCTGCCTGAGTTTTTGCCGTATGGCGCTGGCATTCCGACGTATGTTCTTCGTGAGTCGCGTGCCTGTCGCTTGTCGATTCAACAGGACCTTAAGGGTGATAAGGCCGCCTCCGGTATGTTTATGGACCTGGACAATCGTTCTAAGCACCTGTTGCGCATGCAGGATATGCCTCCGTACCGCAGCGAGATCTGTCTTCCCGTTTTTTACGGTACGCAGATCCTTGGCGTGCTGGAAGTTGGTTGGAAACGCCCCCAGGCACCGCTCGCCTATGACGTTAATGTACTCGAGGTCATTTGCGATTACTTGTCTATCCAACTGGTCGGCATGGCATCGAGTCTTCGCTCTCGTCGCACGGCCGAGCTTGGCCGCTCGCTCAATGTCTTACGTGATGAGTTGTTTACCTTTCTAGACGATTCCGTCGCGGCTACCCAGGCGGTATCGTCCGAGATCTGCAATATGCTCAACTGCCATTTTTGCCCTGTTGAGTATGACGCCAGTCTGGATTCCTACGTCATAGATTTTGAAGGCGGCAGTCGCGTTGCTTTGCCGGACGATCCCGAGAAGCTTTTCTTTTCCACGACGGCGCCAGCGGCACGTCTGGGGGCTGGCCCTGATGGCTTTGAGGCATCTGTTTTGGGCGGTACGAGTGCCGAGGACCTTAAACACGTCCGTATAACTCGCGTTGACGAATCGATGCCTATGGGAGGCTGGCTTAGGGCGCATGGTCTGCCTTGTCAAGGTCTCTACGTCGACTCCGGCATCGAGGCGGGGCGACCACGCTCTAAGGGTGATGGCAAGCACAGTAACGACGCAATTGTTCCTGCTTCTGTTGCGAAGAGCCCGACGACGCGCGCGCTACTGCTTCGTGATGGCAGCCAAGAGCCGATTGATGACCTTGAATATGACTACTTGGTGCACTTGGCGCATGACTTTGAACTGATCTACGAAGGTGAATCTCAAAAGCGCGAGGAGCGTCATATCGCTCAGACCCTTCAGATCGGCATGAGAAATTCCCTGGGGGATGTTCCGGGTATCGCAACCGATTCGGTGTACCTGTCGGCCACGAACTCGGCGTTGGTCGGCGGCGATTTCTATACGCTCATCCGTCTTCCCGACGACTGCGCCGTCATGATTCTGGGTGATGTGTCTGGCAAAGGCATTGAGGCCGCATCGATGTCCGCGCTCGTCAAGACGGCTCTGACGGCATATGCGTGGGAGGGCGCTGGACCGGCCCGCATGGCACGCTCCCTTAACAGTATGCTCATGGGCTTTTCGAGGGTCGAGACGTTCGTGACAGCCTTTATCGCCAAGATTGACCTGAAAGCCGGACGCGCAACGTATTGTTCGGCGGGCCATCCTCCGACCATGGTCATCAGGCCAGAGTCGATGCCACTGGGTGGCGGCGAGGCTCGTGGGGGAGAGGTCGAGCTACTTGGATGCCAATCGGGTGTAATCGGTGCCTTTGAGAGTATGGTGTACGAGACAGGCGTGTTTACGTTCGCCCCCGGCGACATGCTCTTCATGTATACGGATGGAACGATTGAGGCCCGCGACCGCACCGGAGCGTTCTTTGGCGAGCAGCGCTTGCGCGATCTTCTGCTTTCTGTTTCGGGGGAGGGCGTGTCGGGCATTTGCGGCAAGGTCTTGGGCGAGCTTGACCGATTTACCGAATCGGCGCTGGACGATGACATTGCATTGGTGTCCCTTGAGTTTTTACGGGGTCGTTCATAGACGGCGCTGAACGGGCTGAATCCGCACGGTTGGGGAAACGAATGCATCGAGTGGGCTTTTTTGGGGAACCATGGTCGTATGAATGAGTGGAATGACATAGCGGTTTTGACGCCACCAGGCGATATCGACATCGCCACGGTGCCTGCGCTGCGTCGGCGGTTGGATGCTTTGATTGGCCGCGGCGTGCGTCGTGTTGTCATCAACTGTCAGGCTGTTAGCTTTATCGATTCGACGGGCTTGGCATTCCTGCTTACGCGCGCTCGTGAGCTCATGAGGCGAGAAGGCCTGCTTTCGCTCGTCAATGCATCAGGTGAAGTTGTTCGCTTTTTGGAGATTGCTCGTCTTGTCGATATCCTTCATGTCGCGGGGCCGGCACGGGAGTCTATTCCCGCCATTCCGGTGGGGGAGCTGCCTCGCTGGAGTAAGAGCGTCGAGGTCCGTCAGGGTATCGAGAATCTTCCATACTACCGACATCGCATCGCCGAACTCCTTGAATCGCTTCCGTTGCGCCGTGACGAGCGCTACGATGTCGCATTGGCGTCGGGGGAGGCGCTGGGTAACGCCTATGACCATGCGGGCGGTATCGGGTGCGTCCTGACGGTTCAGGCCTATGGCGATCGCGTTGTGGTTGAGGTGCTTGATCGAGGTGCCGGCTATTCTATCGATGAAACGAGCGAGCCGGTTGCATCTGAGGAACGCGGCCGTGGTATCAAGCTTATGCGTATGCTCGTCGATAACGTGGAGGTTGCTCGTCGTACGGACGGCGCCGGCACGCGCGTGCAGATGGTGAAGCTGTTTAGCGGAGCGCTGGAATCGTGTGCCTAGCCAATCGCTTTAGCGCGTTTGGCTATTAAGAACATGCGGCAGACAAGTTTTTTGAAAAAAGTACTTGCGTCTTTTGGACAACTCGCGTAAATTAATAACCCGCAAGCGGACATGGCTCAGTTGGTAGAGCACAACCTTGCCAAGGTTGGGGTCGCGGGTTCGAGCCCCGTTGTCCGCTCCATTGCATTTCCGGACCGTTTAGGCGGTCCTTTTTCGGCGAAGTGGCCAAGTGGTAAGGCAGAGGCCTGCAAAGCCTTTACCCCCGGTTCGAATCCGGGCTTCGCCTCCAGGCAACATCCGGGCGCTCCGGCGCCCGTTTTGTTTTACATATGCGGACATGGCTCAGTTGGTAGAGCACAACCTTGCCAAGGTTGGGGTCGCGGGTTCGAGCCCCGTTGTCCGCTCCAAACGTAACAGCCCGACTACTACGGTAGCCGGGCTTTTTCGTACCCGTCGCCTGGGCTCGAACCCGCGAGGGAGCGATCGTTTTGGGGCGTGGCTGTGGCGTTGTTTGTCGCGAATGTCCGCTTTGGGCGTATCATCGTGGGCATCTCGCATAACCTCGTTGCAAGGGAGATACGCCCCATGGCTACAGAAAAGTCTTCTTCGCGCTCGTGGATGTCCGATGCCGCGATCTATCAGATCTACCCGCGCTCGTTTAAGGATTCGACTGGTTCGGGTCTGGGCGATATCGCGGGCATTACCCAGCAGATGGACTATCTTGAGCGACTGGGTATCGAGGCCATCTGGCTGAGCCCGTTTTACCCTTCGCCTCTTGTCGATGGCGGCTATGATGTGGCGGACTACTGCGATGTCGACCCACGTCTCGGCTCGCTTGACGACTTCGATGACATGATCGCTGCGGCTCACGCGCGCGGCATCAAGGTCATCGTCGACATCGTGCCCAACCATTCATCCAACCAGCACCCCTGGTTCAAAGCCGCTCTTGCCGCCGGCCCCGGATCGCCCGAACGCGCCCGTTATATCTTCCGCGATGGTCGCGGCGAGCATGGCGAGCTGCCTCCCACCAATTGGAATGCCAACTTTGGCGGCCCCGCATGGACGCGTGTTGCGGACGGTCAGTGGTATCTGCACATGTTTACGCCCGAGCAGCCGGACTTTGACTGGTCATGCCCTGAGGTTCACGCGCTCTTTTGCGACGTCCTGGCGTTTTGGAGCGATCGAGGCGTCGACGGCTTTCGCATTGATGTGGCGCAGGGTCTCGCCAAGGATCTCGACCGCGATGACCTCGACCGGTGGCATCTCGCCGAGGGCGATGACATGGTTGACGACGGCACCCATCCGCTGTGGGACCGCAATGAGGTCCACGAGATCTATCGCGAGTGGCGCCGCGTGTTCGACCGCTATAATCCGCCGCGCAGTGCCGTTGCCGAGGCGTGGGTGCTGCCCGAGCGCCAGTATCTCTACGCGCGTCCCAGCGAGCTTGGCCAGACATTCAACTTTGAGTTTGCCAAGGCCACTTGGACCTATGATGACATGCACACTGCAATCGAGAAGGGCTTGAAGGCAGCCGTCGAATCCGATTCCGCCTCGACCTGGGTACTCTCCAACCACGACGTGCCGCGCGTGGCGACACGCTATGCCCTGCCGCAAATCAAGGCGACGCGCTACCACCAGATTGCGCTCGACTGGCTCTTGCGCGACGGGTCGTCTTATGACGAGGACCGTGAACTCGGCGAGCGCCGCGCGCGGGCGGCCCTTTTGCTTGAGCTGGCGCTTCCGGGCTCGGCATACGTGTATCAGGGTGAGGAGCTCGGCCTTTTTGAGGTGGCTGATATCCCGTGGGCTGCACTCGAAGACCCTACTGCGACCAATACGCACGGACCGAAGCGTGAGAAGGGGCGCGACGGCTGTCGTGTGCCCCTGCCGTGGGTGGCAGCGGACGATCCCGCGCATGGCGGATCGTTTGGGTTTTCGCCGGCAGACGCCGATGCAGCGCCTCATCTGCCGCAGCCTGCATGGTTTTCCGATTATGCTGCCGATAAGGAAGAAGCGGACCCGACATCGATGCTTGCGCTCTATCGTGACGCCCTCTGGCTGCGGCGCAAGCTGCGCGGGTGCGCCAACGATCTTGCGTGGCTCGATCTTGACGGGCGCACCGGTCTTGCGGATGGTGCCGAGGGCGCTGAGGGCGGCGTCATCGCCTATCGCCGCGATAACGGCTGGGCGTGTGTGACGAACTTCGGTGCAGCACCTGTGGAGCTGCCGGCGGGCAGGGTCCTGCTCACCTCATCACCGCTTGCAGACGGCAGGCTCGCGCAGGACAGCTCTGCCTGGATCATGCTCGGCGAGATGTAGTGGCCTCTTGCGGCGAGTTTGCGTTTGCCTGCGCCTTCCGTGGTGGCTGATGTCTTCGCGAGGTTCGCGAGGGCGTCGCAAAACTTTTTAAAAAAAGTTCTTGCATTTGGGTGGATCATCCCGTATATTAAATCTTCGCAGGCGGACATGGCTCAGTTGGTAGAGCACAACCTTGCCAAGGTTGGGGTCGCGGGTTCGAGCCCCGTTGTCCGCTCCATTTGGGCGTTTAGCTCAGGGGGAGAGCGCTTCCCTGACACGGAAGAGGTCAGAAGTTCAAATCTTCTAACGCCCACCAAATGTTCGCAGCTCAGAGGCTATATCCTCTGGGCTGTTTTGTTTTGCCACCAAGCACGCCGCCAATATAAGCCACCAAATATTGATCCAAGGTCTGTACGCGATGGTCTTCGCATCCCGTAGAGGTGCCGGCAGATTGCATACGTCCTGGCCGATCGTGACCGCAACATGTTGGTCAAGCATAATCTTTTGGATTCTTTTGGCGTGAGCGACTTGATTTTGGTAGGATTTGTCAGCGGCTTGACTAAGGGGGTTTTATAACTGCCATGCAGGTAGCCGTGTTGGTAGCGTTTTACCGACTTGCCAAGAACCCCTCATTTTTAATGCGTCTGCAAAATGACTAATTGCTTTGACCTGCTGAAACACTATATGTTGTGTTTGACCTAAAAAAAGAATACAGGATATAGATGCCTCTTTGTCGTATGATAGATGGCGGACAGAGAACGAAGACCTTAACTGCCTCTTTTGAACGTGTCCTTGAGCCGCTTGATCGGCTCCAGGGAATGTCCGCATGGAGGCTTATGGTTTATCGAGAACACAGATTGCGCGACGGCGCCGCAAGACAGGGGCAAGCCCTGCCAGGTATCGTTTGGCTCTGAAGCGCGATGAGGCTACGATACGAAAGAGGCAAGAGGATGAAGATCATCAAGCGCAGCGGCACCGAGGTTGTCTTTGACATCGATAAGATCGTCAATGCCATCCGCGCCGCAAACTTGGAGGTCGAGGAGAGCTCTCGTCTTACCGACCGCCAGGTGGTTTACGCGGCACAAAACGTCGCCGAGGCATGCGAGAACGCGGGCCACACCGTGTCGGTCGAGGAGATTCAGGATCTGGTCGAGGACGAGATCATGCGTCTCGACTGCTACGAGGTCGCTCGCCATTACATCATCTATCGCTATGTTCAGAGCCTGAAGCGCCAGAAGAACACGACCGACGACAAGATTCTGTCGCTGATTGAGTGCAACAACGAAGAGGTCAAGCAGGAGAACTCCAACAAGAACCCGACCGTCAATTCCGTTCAGCGTGACTACATGGCCGGCGAGATCTCCAAGGACCTGACCCAGCGTGTGCTGCTGCCCCAGGAGATTGTGGATGCTCACAATGAGGGTCTGATCCACTTCCATGATTCGGACTACTTTGCCCAGCACATGCATAACTGCGACCTGGTGAACCTGGAGGATATGCTCCAGAACGGTACTGTTATCTCGGGTACGCTGATTGAGAAGCCGCACAGCTTCTCGACCGCCTGCAACATCGCGACGCAGATCATCGCCCAGGTTGCTTCCTCCCAGTATGGTGGCCAGTCGATTTCGCTGACCCATCTTGCCCCGTTCGTCGAGGTGAGCCGTCAAAAGATTCGCGTCGAGGTCGCCCGCGAGCTCGAGGAGCTCGGCGTTTCCGCATCTCCCGAAAAGGTCCGCGAGGTTGTTGAGGATCGCCTGCGTGACGAGATCCGTCGCGGCGTTCAGACGATTCAGTATCAGGTCGTGACCCTTATGACCACCAACGGCCAGGCGCCGTTCGTGACGGTCTTTATGTATCTTAACGAGGCCCGTACGCCTCAGGAGAAGCACGACCTTGCCATGATCGTGGAGGAGACGCTTCGCCAGCGCTACGAGGGCGTTAAGAACGAGGCCGGCGTATGGATCACCCCGGCATTCCCCAAGCTTATCTATGTACTCGAGGACGATAACGTTCACGAGGATTCCCCGTACTTCTACCTGACCCAGCTGGCTGCCAAGTGCACTGCCAAGCGTATGGTGCCCGATTACATCTCCGAGAAAAAGATGCGCGAGCTCAAGCTGTCGAAGGGCGAGACCGCGGGTAACGGCGACTGCTATACCTGCATGGGCTGCCGCAGCTTCTTGACGCCCGACCGCTCGGGCAACGGCTTTAACAACGTTGCCAACGCGCTAAACTACGACCCGAACAAGCCCAAGTACTATGGTCGCTTTAACCAGGGCGTCGTGACCATCAACCTGCCCGATGTCGCGCTGAGCTCGCATCAGGATATGGATAAGTTCTGGAAGATCTTCGACGAGCGCCTTGAGCTGTGCCACCGTGCCCTGCTGTGCCGTCATGAGCGCCTGATGGGTACGCTTTCTGACGCCGCACCGATTCTGTGGCAGTACGGCGCCCTCGCTCGTCTGAAGAAGGGCGAGACGATCGACAAGCTGCTCGTGGGCGGTTACTCCACCATTAGTCTGGGTTATGCCGGCCTGTACGAGTGCGTCAAGTACATGACGGGCCACAGCCACACCGAGAAGGAGGGCACGCCGTTTGCCATGGCCGTCATGCAGCGCATGAACGACAAGTGCGCCGAGTGGAAGGCCGAAAGCGATATTGACTTCTCGCTGTACGGTACCCCGCTTGAGTCGACGACCTACAAGTTCGCCAAGTGCCTGCAGCGTCGTTTTGGCATCATCCCGGGCGTGACGGACAAGGGCTACATCACCAACAGCTACCACGTCCACGTGTCCGAGGAGATCGACGCCTTCGATAAGCTTAAGTTTGAGGGCATGTTCCAGCAGCTTTCGCCGGGCGGTGCCATCTCCTACGTCGAGGTTCCCAACATGCAGGACAACCTCAAGGCTGTCATTCGCGTGATGCAGTACATCTACGACAACATCATGTACGCCGAGCTCAACACCAAGAGCGACTACTGCCAGGTGTGCGGCTACGACGGTGAGATCAAGATTGTCGAGGATGACGGCAAGCTGGTGTGGGAGTGCCCTAACTGCGGCAACCGCGATCAGGAGAAGATGAATGTTGCCCGTCGCACGTGCGGCTACATCGGTACCCAGTTCTGGAACCAGGGCCGAACCGAGGAGATCCGCGACCGCGTGCTGCATCTCTAATACCGCTCCGGGGCTGAGCCGGGAGGGCCGCTTGGGCATTTGCTCGCTATTTCGGACAGTCCTGCGCAAGACGAAGGCCACATTAAGTGGCCTTCTTTGCGTGCGGAACACATATCGCGAAAACGCCCAAGCGGCCCTCTCGGCTCAGCCAAGTTGACGTAGCTGAGATACGGCATGCGGTCTGCTCACTCCTCGAAGTTCTAAGCGGAAATGAGTTGACTTGCAACAACGCTTTGCTTGCGATGGCGGTTGAGTTGCAACAAGGTTTTTATTGGACCTCGAACCCTATACTCGATGTTCGCTTCGTTCATTGAGTTACCCTTTGCATGAGGCCGGGACATATCGTCCCGCCCGCAGTTTCGCAGGCCGAAGGCCGAGAATGTTTGAGGACGGGATGATATGTCCCGGCCTCCCGGGAGAGTTACCTATGAATTACGCGAACATTAAGTATTTCGACATTGCTGATGGGGAAGGCGTTCGTACTTCTCTGTTTGTGAGCGGGTGCCGTCGTGGGTGCAAGAACTGCTTTAACTCTGTCGCGTGGGACTTTGCTGCGGGTGAGCCGTTCGATTGTGCCGTCGAGGACAAGATTATCGAGAGCCTCGACCATCCCTTTATCGATGGCCTGACGATTCTGGGCGGCGAGCCTATGGAGCCCGAGAATCAGGCGGGGCTTGTTGACTTTATCGAACGCGTGCGTGCGGCCTATCCCGCGGGGTCGGGCAAGACCATTTGGTGCTTTACCGGCGACGTGCTCGAGGAGCTTATGCCGGGTGGTCGTCACCATACCGAGGCGACGGACCGTATCCTTGCCTGCCTCGATATGTTGGTGGATGGCCCGTTTGTTCAGGATCTGTACGATATCTCATTGCGTTTTAGGGGCTCGAGCAATCAGCGCGTGATTGATATGAACGCCACGCGCGCCCGTGCTGTGCGCGAGGGCGTTGCGCTTTGCGACGCTGTGGAGCTTTGGCGGGACGATCCGGTCTATTCGACCCATACTATGTAGCTTGTGGCCGATGCCAAAGGGCGTGGTACCATAGCGCGAACGCAAAATCGGAAAAGTGAGGCCCAGATGGTCGATCAGGAAAAAGTCGAGGCCGCCATTAAGCTGTTGCTTGAGGGCATAGGCGAGGACCCAACTCGTGAGGGCCTGCTGGAGACCCCGGCGCGCGTTGCCCGTATGTATGGTGAGATCGCCGGTGGTATGGACCAGAGTGCCGAGGAGCACCTGTCCAAAACCTTTGCCGTCGCTTCGAACGATTTGGTTATCGAGCGCGACATCACGTTTTACTCGCTGTGCGAGCATCATCTGCTGCCGTTTTACGGCAAGGCTGCCATTGGCTATATCCCCAACGGCCGTGTCGCAGGGCTTTCTAAGCTTGCCCGCACGGTAGAGGTCTACGCCCGTCGTCTGCAGCTGCAGGAGCAGTTGTGCGCACAAGTTGCCGATGCCCTCATGGAGTATCTCGCTCCCCAGGGAGCGATTGTGCTCATGGAAGCTGAGCATATGTGCATGACCATGCGCGGCGTGCAAAAGCCTGGCACCAAGACCGTGACGCTCGCTCGTCGCGGCGTCTTTGAGGCCGATCCGGCGCTCGAGGAGCGATTCTTTAGGATGCTGGGACGCTAACTATGAGAGTCGTCAACGACTTTACATCGAATACTGACGAGGGAACGCCGCGTCGCGGTTTTATGGCTTCGGGCCTGGCGCCTTTTGGTGCCATGCCTCGCATTGATTACATCTGTGCCAACGGTCTGTTCCGGCGGCACCTGGGCAGCATTGCACAGTTGGAATCGGGGCGCATCTTCTGCCGCCACGGTATTGACCACCTGCTGGATGTCGCTCGCATTATGTGGATCAAGAATCTCGAGGAACAGCTCGAATTTGACCGCGAGGTCATCTACGCCACGGCACTTCTTCACGATATCGGCAAAGATGAACAGTATGAATCGGGTATATCCCATGATGTTGCAAGCGAACGCGTCGCTGATGCGATTCTCGGCGGTATGCCCGATGACGTAGCGTTTGAGCCGGCCGATGCCGCAGCCATTAAGACGGCCATTCTGGGCCATCGAAAGCTGCGCGTGAACAGCCAACCGCTCGAGCGCCTGCTCTATGCAGCCGACAAAGCGTCGCGCGCCTGCTTTGCATGCCCCGCGCGCAATGCTTGCAACTGGAGCGATGATAAAAAGAACCTGTCGATTCGCGTGTAGTTAGTTTACGCGGTCGGGGTTCTAAACGAAGGAGACGATCGCGATGAGCAACAAGAAACTGCCCGAGAATGCAACCAAGACTGAAGGCGCCGAGCTCGCCCGCCGTGGAAGGGGCGAAATATCCACCGCAACGGCGGTGCCCCACGTGAACTATGACGATCTGCGCCATGCCGACCGCATCACCGTTGAAGGTCTTGAGGTTTTTGCTAACCACGGCGTGTATCCCGAAGAGAACGCGCTGGGCCAGAAATTCATCGTGTCCTTGGTACTCTATGCTGACCTGCGTGCAGCGGGAGAGCACGATAACTTGGACGCCTCGATTGACTACGGCTCGGTGTGCCACGATGTCGATGGCTATCTGCGCGAGCATACGTTTAAGCTCATCGAGGCGGCAGCTGAAGGTACGGCCCAGATGCTGCTGCGCCGTTATCCCTCGCTGCTTGGTGTGCGCATCAAGCTCGATAAGCCGTGGGCGCCTGTTGGCCTGCCCTTGGCAAGCTGTGGCGTCGAGATCGAGCGTGTGCGCTAACCGGTTCTAATACGTCTCTATGGGTGGCTGCTTGAGCCGCTGCGACAGAGCCCTGTTGTTGGGGCAGTACGTGTCGAGCAGCGCGTGAAACCGATGATTGTGGCTCGGCTCGAGCAGGTGGACGAGCTCGTGAGCGACAACCATGTCAAGGCACTCGACGGGGTAGGCGGCAAGTTCTCGTGCGATGCGAATGGCGCCGGTTTTGGGCGTGCATGATCCCCAGCGCGTTTTCATGCTGCGCACGGAAACGCGGGAAACAGCGACACCCATTGCGATTTCGTATGCGTGCACCATATCACGCAGCGCCGATGTGACTTCGGACGTATAGAGCTGGTCAATATGGGCTTGGATCTCACTGGGCGTTAAGCCGTCGAGGGTCGCATTCCACTTGGCCTGCGGACGTTCGTCTGGCTCGTCGGCACCCATAAAACTTGCGAAGGTGGCCTGCTTGGGCCGCGGTGCGGGTGATGCAAAGTTGTGATCGAGTGCGTCCTGTACCGTGATGGGCTTGCCCCAAAGCGCAATGATGGACGAGGGGCTGAGCGGCTCTCGTGCCGTCGCCTGACGTTGCTCGCGCTGGGCAAGCCGGCTGATAATCCAGGCGCTGTTGCGCTTCACAAACGCTTCGATGCGCTCGCGACTGGCGCCGAGCGGTGCGCTGGCGTGGACCTCACCGCTCGATGTGACGCGTAGGTTGAAGTTCTTGACGCGCTTTTTGGTAACGACGACGGGGATGGGCGTCCCATGCGGTCGGGATACGGAAATCGTAAACTGCTGCGTCAAAAGCGGTCCTTCAGATTGGGGACGGGCCGGCATGTCAACCGTTCGGCATGCCGACCTGCTCAAGGGATGTGAAATTAATAACGCTCAAAGAAGGCAAGCGCGTTGTCGCTGCAGAGCTTTTGCATCACGGTCTTGCCAAAATGCTTGGAAAGCATGTTCTGGAACTCGGGCATCTTGCTGGCATCGGAGAGGAAAGCGGGCACCGTGGCACCGTCCCAGTCGCCGCCGAGTGCGATGACGTCCTCGCCGCCCAGGTCGAGCCAGTGCTCGATATGTGCCGCTAGCTGGTCGAAGGTGACGTCTGCGGCGGTCTTGTCGGTTGCGTCGTTGGAAAGGAACTCGCTGCAGTAGTTGAGGCCGACGATACCGCCCATGTCGCGAATGGTGCGGAACTGGTCGTCGGTAAGGTTGCGTTTGACGCCGCAAACCGCACGGGAGTTGGAGTGGCTGGCGACGAAGGGACGCGTGGCGTGGGCGACAACCTCGTCAAAGCACTCATCGTTGAGGTGGGAGACGTCGAGTACCATGCCGGCGTGCTCCATCTGCGTAAGTGCCTCGATGCCGGCGCCGGTGAGGCCGGCGTGGGTGTCGTGGCCGCTCGCGAGCGGCCCCTGCGCATTCCAGCTGAGTGACGACATAAGCACGCCCAAGCTCTTGAGCACTTCGATCAGCGCGGGGTCCTCGGCAAAGAACGTGGCGTTTTCGATGGTGTGGATGCAAGCGACCTTGCCGTCCTTGAGCGCGGGGCGAATGTCTGCGGCGCTGCGCACGTTGACCATACGGTCGTGGTTGAGCATTGCCTGGCCGCTCATATGCGCCATGATCTGCGCCTGGAAGCGCGCGGCGTGGGCGGTGGGAATCTCGTCGGGGACAAACGTGGCGAAGCACTGTGCCCACGGCGTGTTGCCGATCTTTGCGAGCGAGATGGCACAGGCGTTACCCTCGATGAGGTCGAAATCTTGCGGATGCGTTTCGTCGCCGGGGAAATAACCGTCGGTGCCGGCGGTAAAGCGCAGGTCGAGATCGAGCGTGGCCCAGCCGATTCGGTCGGCGGTGTCGCAGTGTAGGTCAAATACGGGATATGCCATGGTTCCTCCGGTTGCAGCGTTTCTTTGCAAACTGTCTTCAAATTGTATGACTAGGGTATAGTTAGCGCCATATGTTCATGGCGGCCCGTGTTGTGCGCCGCCCTTATCACGGAGGTTTCCATGTCCAACCAGGGCAAGAAGGTCAAGACTCATTATCGCGGCACGCTCGACGACGGCACGCAGTTCGATAGCTCCTACGATCGCGGTGAGCCGCTGGAGTTCACCTGCGGCGCCGGCCAGATGATCAAGGGCTTCGACGCCGCTGTTGTCGACATGCAGGTGGGTGAGAAGAAGACCGTGCACATTCCTGCTGCCGATGCCTACGGCGAGCACAATCCCGAGATGGTTCTGACCTTCCCGGCCGAACAGGTTCCCAACATCGAGCAGATTGAGAAGGGCATGAAGCTCTTCTTGTCCACGCCGAGCGGTATGCCCGTCCCCGCCGTGGTCATCGATGTAACGCCCGAGGCCGTGACGCTCGACGCCAACCACGAGCTGGCCGGTAAGGACCTCAACTTTGATATCGAGCTCGTCGAGGTCGAGGGTTAGAGTATGCCTGAACGCTTGGTTTCGACGACATGCTTGGGAAATCTCAACGATCCGTCCTATGAACTCCTGCTTCGCCGGAAGTTGGGCGGCGTCTTTGAAGTTGACGATCTGCTGCTCGATTGGGACCAGGCTGATGTATACGCGTTTGTGGGCGTGACGGAGCTGGGGCGCACGGTCGATGTTCGGCTGGATACTGCCGACGGCGGTCGTCTTGCCGACGGCGACGTGCTCGCCATTGACCGTTCGGGCATGGTGCCCGTGGCGGTTGTCGTGCGCTTGCGCAGCGCCGAGGTTTATTTGGTCGAAGTTGACCGCATGGACCCGATTGCGCTCGCGCATTCGTGCTGGGAGATCGGCAACATGCATGCGCCGCTCTTCCGGGGCGACTCGGACGAGCATACTGTGCGCATGTATACGCCGGTGCAGCCTGTTTTGGGCCGCATGCTCCGGGGTGTCGAGGGTGTTCGGCTCTCGCTGGTTACCCGTGAACTCGATGCGGACCGGCGCTTTGCGTCGAGTGCGGCGGAGGTCGTCGTGAGCATGGCTCCCGACTTTACCATCGTAAAAAAGGCGCGCGGCTAAGCGCGCGTATGCGCAAGACGGGCTTTGAGGGGCGACCGATCAAGGTCCGTCTTGCTGTTGATATGAGGCTTTGGGGGAAGCATATGGGTCTTGAGGGAATCAAACTGATTGCATGCGATTTGGACGGCACGTTGCTGCATCCGGGGGAGCGCGAGCTGCGTTCCGAGGCCTTTGAGCTTATCGATGAGCTGCATCGTCGTGGTATCGTGTTTATGCCGGCGAGTGGCCGTCAATATGCGAGCTTGCGCTACCTGTTTGCCCCGGTGGCCGATGAGCTCGCCTATGTATGCGAAAACGGAACCCTGGTGATGAGCGAGGGGCGTGCCGTCGTCAAGCGTTCCATGGAGCGTAGCCTTGCTATGGTTATCGCGAATACCGTGGTTGCGTATCCCCATACCGACATGACCCTTTCGTGTGAGGGGCACATCTACACCATGAGCGGCAACGATGCGTTCGTCGACCATTTGCGCTATGTGGTCCACTGCGATGTGGCGGTGGTCGACCGTCCCGAGGACATCGACGAGGATGTCATTAAGATTGGCTTCCAGACGCCCGAGGTGGATTATCCGGCGGCCCGGGAGTATTTCGAGCGCCTCTTTGGCGACCGTGTCGATGTGATGACGTCAGGAACCGCATGGACGGACCTTATCGGTTTCGGTTCGGGCAAGGGCTCCGCGCTTGTCGATTACGGTCGTGTCCTGGGGATTTCGCCCGATGAGATGATGGCATTTGGCGACAATGAGAACGATCGCGACATGCTCAACGTCGTGGGCCATCCCTATCTGATGGAGAGCTGCAACCCCACCATGCGCGGTATCAACGATCGCGTCCGTTACGTGCACACGGTCGAAGAAGAACTGCACCGCCTGCTCGCCGAGTAGGTTTTCGGGACATGCCTAGAAATGTACTGTTTGCTGCAAAGCGCGGAAAGGTGGATTTTAAGGCATGTCCCGAACATCTACCGGCAGTCGGGGCAGAGACCCTCGAAGATGGTGTAGTGCGACGTGACGTGCCAGCCGATTTGCTCGGACGCTTTGGCGTCGAGCTGGGCATCGAAGGGGAGCGGTACGTCGATGACGCGGCTGCACGAGGTGCAGATGATATGCGCATGCGGCTCGATCGTGCGATCGAAGCGGCTGCCGCCCGGCGTCTTGATGGAGAGGATCTCGCCGGCGTCGGCCAAGAGATTGAGATTGCGGTAGACCGTACCGCGGCTGATTTTGTCATCCTGCGCGCGCACGGCGTTGTAGATTTCGTCGGCGGTGGGATGGTTATAGCTTTGGCGCACGGCGTCAAGAACCAGCTTTCGCTGCCTGGTATTCCTTCTTTGCACCGCCATGCGCCTCGCCTCTTTTCTATCAACGGTCGTAGGTAAATGATACCGTATTTAGCACACAATACTAATAATGAGGACTGAAACCGTCTTCATTGGCAAGTGGGGCTCGGGCCTGAGCGTCTATGAGGCGAAAACGCGTTCCCATGCGCTCGTAGGAGGCATGAAGCGCCTCGAGATGAGATAGGATATTTGCCGGAGCTCCCTGTATCTCCATCTCGACTGAGCCGTCTTCCATGTTACGCACCCAGCCGGTGAGTGCGCGTGCCTGCGCGAGGTTGGTGTTGGTAAAGCGAAAACCAACGCCTTGGACTTGCCCCTCCCAGCGCAGGAAATAGCGCAGGGGAGTGTCTTGAGTGGCCTCGTCGCTTGCGAGCACAGTAAGCCTGCGGCGCAGCTCGAGCTCGACGTTTGATGGTTTTTGAGGCTCTCGACTGCCGCCGGTGACGCTGGAGAAGAACGTATCGAAGAGGCCCATCGCTATGCCTGCTTGCCTGCGTCGGCCGGGAAGGTAATGCCGGCCTGCTGGCGCACGGCATCCATGATGCGTAGTGAGACGAGTGTGATATCGCGGTAGTGGCCAAGCTCGTGGCGTCCCGCCGGGGTCTCCCAAATCTCTTCCTTGACGTTATCGATGCCGCCGATGGCGGTGATGAAGTCTGTGAGTTCGTATTCCATAGTGTTGCTCGATTTGGGCAGGTCGAGCACGCGGCCGTTGTCGCCCTGTTCGCGCGGCGCCTCGGTCGCCGAGCCGCGTACGACGTCGCCGCGATAGTCGATGCGGACGTTGCGGGGCGTGGACAGATGGTCGATCTGGATAGTGCCACGCTCGCCTTCGATCTGCGAGGGCAGCAGGTCATTCGTAATTTTGGAGTGCGCGAGCTCGACGGAGATACGGCCACCGCCGTAGCTGGCGAGGATGGAACCGCAGCCGTCGATGGGGCCGTGCGTGAGCTGTCGCGTGGTGGGATCGAGCAGGGTGGTCATGCTCGTAAGGCCGGAGGGCATGCCGAAAATCTCGACCATGGGCTCGACGGTGTAGACGCCAATATCCATGAGGGAACCCGAGGCCATATTGCAGTCGAAGATATTGGTGGCGCGTCCCGCGAGAATCTCGTTGTAGCGCGAGGAATATTTTCCAAAGCGCAATGAGGCGCGGCGGATGGGGGCGATCTCACCCAGGGCGTCCTCGATGGCGTGGAAGGCGGGATCGTGGAGGGGGCGCATGGCCTCGAGGGCCACGACACCTGCTGCCTCGGCAGCGCGGAAGACTTCCAGCGCTTGCGCCTCGGTGGCGCAGAAGGGCTTCTCGACGATGACGTGCTTGCCACCGGCGATGCAGGCAAGGGCCTGCTCGTAGTGAAGTGCGTTGGGGCTGCCGATATAGACGGCGTCGACGTCGGCGGCTGCCGCGAGCTCATCGAGTGAAGTAAAGTTTCGCTCGCCACCGCGCTCGGCGGTAAAGGCAGCACCGCGATTGGCATCGCGCGAGAGCGTGCCCACAAACGCGGCTTGGTCGTTGGCGTTGACGACCTGGATAAAGTCGTCGGTAATCATGGATGTGCCGATGGTCGCTATACGCAGCATGTATCCCCCTCGTGCCGTTCGGTTTACAGGATGAGTGTAGCGCGAAGGGGCAGGAAATAGCGTACGAAAACGCCGTTACAGGTCGCTCTCGTTAAAGCCGGTGTCGATATCGAGGTTGCTGCCGTCGGCCGCCGTGGTGGCGAGCTCGTCGCAGCGCTCGTTGAGCTCATGGCCGGCGTGACCCTTAACCCAGATGAACTCAACCTTGTGCTTGCTCTTTGCGGTGAGTAGGCGCTCCCACAGATCGCGGTTCTTGACGGGCTGCTTGTTGGCGGTCTTCCAGCCGCGTTTTTTCCATCCGTCAATCCAGTGCTTGTTGAAGGCGTTAACGACGTACTGCGAATCGGAATGGACTTCGACGTCGCAGGGGCGGTTGAGCGCCTCGAGTGCCACGATAACGGCCATGAGCTCCATGCGGTTGTTGGTGGTCTTGGCGTAGCCGCGCGAAAGCTCAGAGGTGAAGGTCTTGCCGGCGGGGTTGGTGTATTTGAGCACGGCGCCGTAGCCGCCGCGTCCCGGATTTGATCGGGCCGAGCCGTCGGTATAGATGATGACCTTCACATGGTTCCTTTCGTTGGGTACGTTTCGCGTGAGTGACCATTGTAGCGCCATGCCCGCCGGGGGCTAGCAATCTACGATTTCTACCCCGTCTTCCGACAGTTGGTTGGCATGGATGATGCGGTTGAGCTCGTCGAGGTATTGCTGCAAGAGGGGAGAGGGCTTGCGGTCGTCATGCATGATGTAGCCCACATGCATCGTCGGGGCGTCTGCTAACGGGATCGATGCCATACCCCATTGCATTTCATTGGAGAGGACACCGGTCGACAGGGTGTAGCCGTTCGACGTGATAAGTAAGTTAGTAAGTGTTCCGCGGTCCGAGATTCGTATGTTGCGGTCGCAAGGGATATAGCTAAAAGGTTCCTCGGCGTAATAGAAGGAGTTTGAGGTTCCCTGCTCAAAGCTGTAGCGCGTATATGGTGTGAGGTCGGCAAGGGACAGCTGCGGGCGGCGGGCAAGCGGGTGGCGCTCGCTAACGAAGACGTGGACCGTCGCGTCGAATAGGGGATGGAAGCTCGCGCGCGCATCGGCAAAAGCCTTCTGCAGAACGCGGGCGTTAAAGTCGTCCAGATAGAGGATGCCGATGTCGCTGCGAAATGCGCGGACGTCATCGATGATCTGCGATGTGGTGGTCTCGCGCATGATGAACTCGAACTTGCTGTCGCGGCAGCGCTCGACTACGTTGACAAAGGCCTCGACCGAAAAGGCGTAGTGCTGGGCGGAAATGGCGAGGCGGGCTTGCGGGGTACCGCCGTCCTCGTAGCGGGCCTCGAGCATGTCGGCCTGCTCTACGACCTGGCGTGCATAACCCAAAAGCTCGGTGCCGTCGTTGGTGAGCGTGACGCCGCGGCTGGAGCGCGTAAAGATCTCCAGATTGAGTTCCTGTTCCAGGCTTTTGACGGCGTTTGAGATGTTGGACTGAGCGGTATAGAGGCGCTGAGCTGCGGCGTTAATTGAGCCGGATTCTGCCACGGCGATAAGAAAGCGAAGCTGCTGGAGGGTCATCGGCGCCCGTCCTTTCGATAGCTATCTAAAAAACCGATAACAGGTTAGCGCTTTTAAGTGATTGACCGAGGGAAACAATGCTCGTACTATTCAAAACACACAAAGGCGGTAGGTAATTAAGCCAACCACGGAACCGGGATGCGAAAGGAGGCCCGCATATGAATTGCTTACCAAGACGAATGCCGGGCTCCTGTTTGCGCCCGTCGGCGTGATCAGGAGACAGCGACTTACTTCTCTCTTTTTATTTACTTTTGTTCGATCAAGGAGATCATCATGAGCCAGTTCATCAACAACCCCGAGCACACCTTTGGTTTCGATACCCTGCAGCTTCACGTTGGCCAGGAGAGCGCCGATCCCGCATCCGACTCCCGCGCCGTGCCTATCTACCAGACCACGAGCTATGTGTTCCGCAATTCCCAGCACGCCGCCGACCGCTTTGGTCTTGCCGACGCCGGCAACATCTACGGCCGTCTGACCAACTCCACCCAGGGCGTCTTCGAGGACCGTATCGCCGCACTCGAGGGTGGCGTGGCAGGTCTTGCCGTCGCCTCCGGTGCCGCTGCCATCACCTATACCCTGCAGGCTCTCGCCCAGGCCGGTGACCACGTGGTCGCCCAGAAGACCATCTACGGCGGTTCCTACAACCTGCTGGAGCATACGCTCTCCCAGTTTGGCGTCGAGACCACGTTTGTCGATGCCCATAACCTGGAAGAGGTTGAGGGTGCCATCAGGGACAACACCACGGTCATCTATCTCGAGACGCTCGGCAACCCCAACTCCGACATCCCCAACATCGACGCCATCTCCGAGATCGCCAAGAAGCACGGTCTGCCGGTTGTCGTCGACAACACCTTCGGCACCCCGTATCTGTTCCGTCCGCTGGAGCATGGTGCCAACATCGTCGTTCACTCCGCAACCAAGTTCATCGGCGGCCACGGCACCTCGCTGGGCGGTGTGATCGTCGACGGCGGTAACTTTGATTGGAAGGCGAGCGGAAAGTACGCCCAGATCGCTGAGCCCAACCCCTCCTACCACGGTGTTTCGTTTGCCGAGGCTGCCGGTCCCGCCGCCTTCGCAACCTATGTCCGCGCTATCCTGCTGCGCGACGAGGGCGCCTGCATCAGCCCGTTCAACGCCTGGGTCCTGCTCCAGGGCACCGAGACCCTGTCGCTGCGCGTTGACCGTCATGTCGAGAACACCAAGGAGGTCGTTGAGTTCCTGGCTGGCGACAGCCACGTCGCCAAGGTGAACCACCCGAGCCTGCCTGAGCACCCCGATCACGAGCTCTATCAGAAGTACTTCCCCAACGGCGGTGCCTCGATCTTTACCTTTGAGATTAAGGGTGGCCAGGAGGCAGCTTGGAAGTTCATCGATCATCTGCAGGTCTTCTCGCTGCTCGCCAACGTGGCCGACGTCAAGTCGCTCGTCGTGCACCCGGCTACCACCACGCACTCCCAGCTCTCTGCCGAGGAGCTCGCCGAGCAGAACATCACGCCCTCCACGATCCGTCTTTCCATCGGTACCGAGAACGCCGAGGATATCATTTGGGATCTGAAGCAGGCCTTCGCCGCGCTGGACGAGTAAGGCGACTTGTGCAAGGACCCCTTGCGACTCGATTAGTATAACTGCATAAAATGCCTGCTCAAGGCGCCTGTGCGAACAATGGTTGCACAGGCGCCTTTTTTGCATAGAGCGGGTGCAAAAACAGGGTTTTTGACACGCTTTATGCATTCGAGTTGTGAAAAACTCCTGTTGAGAGGATGTGAGTTTTACGCAATTGACGTGCGCCTTTTGAGTAAAACCGCAGGTCGCGATTTGCTCGGGGTACTATGCAGCGCGATCGAATCACACGCAGCTCAAACGCAGCAAAAACGCACTACGGAGGTTTCCAGCTACATGAGGATCGATTCACGAAAACCGAAAGTCGCCGCCCTTTCCGCCGCTCTGACCGTGGCACTTTTGGCGGGCGCCGGCGCAACTGATGCCCACGCGGCAACACTATCCGATACGGTTGGACCTACGCCGTCCGAAGCGACGCTGGTGCAGCCCGTCGACTACCGCAGCGACGGTTATGGCTCTATGCAGGAGTGGAACGCCTCGATGGAGGCCAAGCGTGATTCCCTGGAGATGCGCGCCCAGATCATTATGAATATGTATGGCGACTATGCTACCGATGACGAGCGCGCTGTGTTGCAGGGTTGCATCGACGGTGCGGGTAACCTGTTGACGAAGGGGGAGGTCGACGCCAAGTCGACCGAGCTCGATGAGCTGCGCACTGCGCTTGAGGATGCCAAGCGCGAAGCGCTCGAGGCAGCCGCCGCCGAGGCGGAGGCTGCCGCCGCCCAGGCTTCGTACTACAACGCCGGTTACACTCCGTCCTACGCGTCTGCCGCGTCCTACGCGAACGGATCGGGCCTGACGCGCTCTGCGGGTGTCAATAACTACAACGGGCGCCGCGAGACCTATTACAGCAGCAATGTGCTTTATCACTATCGCACGGGCGAATGGACTCAGGATTCTGAGGGCTTCTGGCGCGATTCCGACGGCTATTACGTTGTTGCCGCGGGCGATATGGCCCAGGGCTCGACCTTTACGGGCTCTAAGGGTGATTGCAAGGTCTATGACTCCGGCTGTGCTGCCGGAACCACCGACTACTATACCGGTTGGTAATCTGCCATAAGCCAATAGGAGATGACGGGCGGGCGTCTTTACTGAGCCTTTGGGCACAACGTAGGGGCGTCCGTTTTTTGTGCGTGCTTGAGTTAACAGAGTGCTTACCGTGGCAGTACGCCACGCATATGGGCGCGGGGCACACTAGTTCATGAGAAATAAGGTCTTTCTCGTGGAGGAAGTGGTCTTGTGAACGCTCGAGATATCGCCGTTGCCGCCGTTGCATTGACGCTTGGTTGCCTTGGTCCTACGGCCGCGCTCGTCGCGGGTATGCAGGGGACATGCGGGGCTGCTCCTATTGTGGTCGGCGCGCTGATCGCGGCCACGCTGCTGGGAAGCGCCGGTGTTGTCCTTTGTCGCGACGATGAGGACCAGGCGTCGGAGTCGCAGCTCTAACCGTTGTGAAGGTGATTTTTGGCCAAAGATGAAAAAGGAAGCCGCCGCGAGGGGAGTGCCCCTTGCGGCGGCTTTGCCATTGGATCTGTTGGCTGCAGTATGCCGAGCACTACCAGCTGCTTTCTATTTCGCGAATCCTCTGGTAGAGCCAATCGTTTTGCGGCACTTGGATATCGTGTTTGGCGGCCAGGCGGCAAATGGTGCCCGCGAACTCCTCGACTTCGGTTTTTCGTTGTGCGATGCGGTCCTGCGCCATCGAGGGCATACCGGCGGGGTCGATTCCCTCGATGAGGTGCACCATTTGCGTCAGGTCTGCCTCGGTCAGCTCAATGCCCTCGGCGTTGGCGACCGCAAGCGTTTCGCGCATGGCAGAAACAAAGCAGCGGCGCTGCTCGGAGCCCGGCTCCGTGGCGCTTCCGTAGGTCCCGCCGTAGGCCATGCAGGTCTGGTTGATGCCGTCGTTGAGCATGAGTTTGGCCCACATGCGGTGGGCGATGTCGTCCTCGACGGTATGGGCGATGCCGCAGCGCGTGTAGAGCCCGTCGATAGCGGTGACGGTCGCGGGGTCCGTGCCGGCCGCCGCGCCAAAGCGGATCTCGCCCGCATTGGTAAAGGTGAGCGCGCCGTTGAGGAACACGGCGTCCATGCCCTGGCAGATACCAAGAACGGTATACTCCCAGCCAAAGCGTTCGGCAATCTTTTGCTCGCTCGTAATGCCGTTGCACAGCGAGGCGATGAGCGTGTTGGGTCCCACGACGCGCTCCATAGTCTTGAGTGCTTGGTCGAGACCGGTGGTCTTGACCGTCAGGATGACCAGATCGGCGGGCGCTGCCTCGCTGGCGCGGACGGACGTGAGATCGCAAGGCTTTCCGTTGACGGTGAGCGCATCGCCCGCGTGACGCTCAAAACGGGCGTCATCCATAACGTATTCGACGGCGTCATTGCCGAGGGCCTTGGCAATCATGCTGCCGTAGAGCAGGCCGACGCCGCCCTTGCCGATAAAGGCGACCTTGTTGATCTGCATGTGAATCATCTCCCCATATAAAAGGCGCCCGCGTAAGGGGCGCCTGATGGATTGTATGCTGCCGGGGTGATTGGTGGGTGCGCGGGGCGGCTGTTATAAAAAAGAAACGTTTGCCTGGACGCTACGCTGCGGGGCAGACCGCAAAGACGCGCGCGGGGTACCCGACACCATCACGGACCTTAGGGAAGGTGCAGAAGATGACGGCGCCTGTGGCGGGAAGCTCGTCCAGATGGTCCATGACCTCGATCTGATAGCGGTCGACCGAGAGGATGTATTGCTCGCCGGGGTAGGGGTAGGCGTCCTCGCGCGTGGTCACGCTCGCCGGGTCGGTGTCAGCCGGCTCGTGGCCGATAGCGCCGATGTTGCGTTCTTCAACGAGCCACTTGATGGCGTCGAGGTCCCAGCCGGGGTAGTGGGGCTGGCCGTCCTCGTCCTTGTTTTCGAGGTCAGCGAGCTTGGACCAGTCGGAGCGGAAGGCGACAAAGGCGTCCTTGGGAATGCGACCATGCTCGTCCTCCCAGGCTTTGAGGTCCTCGACGGTTAGGATAAAGTCGGGGTTTGCGGCGCATTCTTCGTGCTTGTCGATCACGCAGAGCGGATGCATAAACTCGATGGGCTCGATCTCGCCGAGGGAGCGGCCGTCGACATGGAAATGCCGCGGAGCGTCGACATGCGTGCCGTACTGCGAAGCGACCGAATACTGGAAGCAGCGCATGGGCGCGAGCATGTCCTCGGGCGTGTTTGGCAGATAGTCGAAGAGCTTGGTGGACTCAAACGGCTTAAAGCCAAACCAGTGCGGGGTGTCGCACGAGAGCGTATGGGTGAGGTCGACCCAGCGATAATCGGTGCTTTTGAGCTGGGAAGCAAGGTTCCAAAGGTCGAGTGCGGGCATGGTCGGCTCCTTTCATCGGGCTTTTTGCTGATGTTAAAGCGGTGCCGTGACAGCTCGATTTCTGCTGCGTTACGATACGTTCTCGATTGCGATTCCACGATGTTTCGGCTGCGTGACCATTGTGTTTCGCCTTGCCGGGGCGCTGATGGCGAAGGGAGGGGCCATGCAATATCGCGTTGACCCCAAAAGTGGTAACCGAATATCCGCTCTGGGTCTGGGCTGCATGAGGTTTCCCGGTGCGCCGGGACGCCCGGATGCGAAGACCGCCGACGCCATCATCTCCCGTGCGGTGGAGCAGGGGATTAACTACCTGGACACGGCCTATCTCTATCCCGGCAACGAGGCTTGTGTGGGCGCTTCGCTTGAGCGCCTAGGCCTACGCGACCAGGTTTTGCTCGCGACCAAGCTGCCACATGCTTCGTGCAAATGCGCGGAGGATTTCGATCGGTTCTTCGACGAGCAGCTGCGTCGCCTGCGGACCGACCATATCGACTATTACCTTATGCACAACATTACCTCGCCCGCCCAGTGGGAGCGCGTGGTGGCACTGGACATCGAGGACTGGATTGCGCGCCAAAAGGCTTCGGGGCGCATTCGCCAGATCGGTTTTTCATACCACGGCAGCGCGGCGGACTTCCTCACGATGCTCGATGCGTATGAGTGGGACTTTTGCCAGATCCAGTACAATTACGCTGGAGAGCGCTATCAGGCGGGAACGGCGGGGCTCATGGCCGCCGCCGAGCGCGGGCTCGCGGTGTTTGTGATGGAGCCGCTACTGGGCGGGCGTTTAGCGGGCAAACTGCCGCCACGGGCTCGCGCTGTGCTCGATAGTGCCCGTGACCCGCATTTGCGCACTCCTGCCGCCTGGGGTCTTTCGTGGGTGTGGAACCATCCTCAGGTGACGATGCTGCTTTCGGGTATGACCGATACCGCGCAGGTGGATGAGAACGCGGTGTTGGCCGATCGGGCTCTGCCGGATTCGATGACAGCTACTCAGCTCGATGCCATCGCGCACGTGCTGACGGAGTTTGAAAAATCGAATCGCGTGCCCTGCACGGGATGCGGCTACTGCATGCCATGTCCCAAGGGCATCAATATTCCCGGCTGCTTTGCCGCCTACAACGCGAGCTATGCGCACGGCTGGTTTACGGGTCTATCGCAGTACTTTACGGCGAGCGCGGTGCGCACAAGCGAGGCCAAGCTGGTGAGCAATTGCGTCAAGTGCGGCAAATGCGCGCGCCACTGCCCACAGCATATCGATATCCCCGAGCGTCTCGATGACGTGCGCCGACGTTTCCAGCCTGGCCCCGTAACGGTCATGCTTAAAGTCTTCAGCAAAACGCGCTCCTCGTGACCCTTTTATAACTTGCGCTGGAATAGTTCCTGCTTGCGGCAGAATAGGGCTTAAACAGGGACTATTCCACCGCAACTGAAGGGGGCTGTCGTGGGCCATCGGGATTCATGGGATGATTCGCGTGAGGTTCGTTGGGGCATTTTGGGCGCTGGGCACATTTCTCATCGATTTGCATCGTCGCTCAAGAAGGTCGACGGGGCACGGCTGGTGGCTGCGGCCGGCCGCACTCCTGCACATGTCGAGGAATTTTGCCGAGCGTTTTCGATTGATGCTGCGCATGGCCATGCCTCGGTCGACGATAACGGCGATGCGGCTTATGACGCGCTGATTGCCGACCCCGATGTCGACGCAATTTACTTGGCTCTTCCGCATGGCATGCATACGCGTTGGGCCTGTCGCGCGCTGTGCGCCGGAAAGGCCGTGCTGTGCGAAAAGCCGGCCGTTTTGAGTGAGGAAGAGGCTCTCTCGATTGCCTCCACCTCTCGCGAGCGCGGCGTGCTGTTTATGGAGGCGATGAAGAATCGGTTTTGCCCGATGCGCACTCGCGTGAAGGACTTGCTTGCGTCGGGTGAGCTTGGCCGTATTGTCTCGATTGAAAGCGTGCAAAAGCTCGATTACGGCGAGTCTCCTTCGGGCTATCTGCTTGATCCGTTGCAGGGCGGCTGTCTATATGACATGGGCTGCTATGCAGTCGGTTGGTTTGAGGATTTGCTCGCGGGCGCGTGCGAGGTTTCGTCCCGTGAAGTTCGCTGGCGTGACGTATCAGGCGGCCGCGTCGATTGGGCCGACGAGATCCATATGAGCGTCGGCGGTATACCCATTCATATGGTGTGCGACGGCAAAGCAGCATATGAAAGCCGCTTAACGATTGCCTGTGAGCGGGGCTCGTTGGAAATCGAGCGTCTCCATCGCCCCGAGCTCGCTCATGTGAAGTATTCCGACGGTCGAGTACTCGAAATCGATGCACCATTTGAGGTCGATGATTTTTACGGTGAGGTGTCGCATGCGGCGCGGCTCATTCAGGCGGGGAAACTCGAAAGCCCCATCATGCCCCTAGCCGCTACACAGCGCTGTGCGCACATCATCGATGCGATTCGCTTGAAACTTTAGGGCGTGGGGGCATGGCGCCAACGCCTGGAATGCCTTGGAGGCCTTTTCCCCTGATGCCTCTTTTATAACTTGCGGTGGAATATGGTCTGTTTGCGCCAAAATAAGGCACCAATAGACCGTATTTCACCGCAACTGATGAGGGGGAGTTGGAGATGCTGACGATCGGGTGTCATCTTTCGACGACGAAGGGCTATCGGGCAATGGGAGAGACGGCGTTGTCCATTGGCGCCAATACCTTTGCATTCTTTACGCGCAATCCGCGCGGTGGCAAGGCAAAAGACCTTGACATGGATGACGTGGCGGCTCTGCGCGAGCTTATGGCGCAAAACGACTTTGGACCGCTGGTGGCGCATGCCCCGTATACCTATAACCCCTGCTCCGCTAAGGAGCGGGCGCGCGAGTTTGCCTTGGAGGCTATGGCGGAAGATTTGCAGCGTCTGGAAACACTGCCCGGCAACTACTACAACTTCCATCCCGGTGCGCATGTGGGACAGGGCTCCGACGTCGGCATTCAGATGATTGTCGACACGCTGTGCCAGGTGATGTTTGAGGGGCAGCAGACGACGGTATTACTCGAGACCATGGCGGGAAAGGGCACCGAGGTGGGCCGTAGCTTTGAAGAACTGGCGTGCATTATCGAGGGCGTTGCCGCCAAGCGCCCAGAGCTGTCCGATAAGCTGGGCGTTTGTTTGGACACCTGCCATGTGAGCGATGCCGGCTACGACATCATCCATGATCTGGACGGCGTACTCGACGAGTTCAACCGCGTGGTGGGTATCGATCGCTTGCATGCCGTACACATCAACGATTCGAAGAACCCTTGTGGCGCCCATAAAGATCGTCACGAGTGCATCGGCAAGGGATACCTTGGCAGCGAGGAATTTGGTGGCGGTATGCAGGTTATGCAGAATATTGTATCGAATGGCCACTTGCGTTCGCTGCCGTTTATTTTGGAGACTCCGAACGAACTTGCAGGTTATGCAGCTGAAATTAGACTATTAAGGTCATTGCAGCAGTAATGACTGTCACAAAGTAGAGTATTCCATTCACGTTATGGGTTTGTTTCAATCAGTTTTCTCATTGCAGATTCGTAATTCCGGGTGCATAATAGCCAACAGTTTTTGCAGACCTCTGAATCAAACGAGGTCACCGGAAGGAGACTGATTATGAAGCTGAAGAAGCTTGGCGCATTTGCCGCCACGGGTGCTATGGCACTCGCCCTTGCTCTGGCGGGCTGCGGCTCGTCCAACGCCACCTCTGGTTCTGATGCCGGTTCCAGCAGCTCTGACGACGCTAAGGTCGAGAAGGTCGACGGCTCCAAGGAGTACGCGCTCGTCAAGGACGGTACGCTGACCGTCGGCACCTCTGCCGAGTACGCTCCGTTTGAGTACAAGGATGACAACGGCGATTATCAGGGCTTTGACCTTGAGCTCATCAAGGCTATCGGCGACAAGCTGGGCCTGGATGTCGAGTATGTCAACAATGACTTTGACACGCTGGTTCCGGGCGTCGCTTCGGGCGCCAAGTATGACGTTTCCATCGCGGCTATCACCGACACGCCCGAGCGTGAGAAGGAAGTCACTTTCTCTGATTCCTACTACATGGACGATCAGGCTATCGTGACCAAGGTCGATAACACCGACATCACGGCCGATAACTTCAGCGAGAAGCTCAACAACGCCGACGCTACCATCATCGTCCAGTCTGGCTCGACCGCCGAGGCCTTTGCCCAGGAGAACTTCCCGAAGGCCAAGATCGTCCCCTACAAGGACGCCACCGAGTGCTTCAGCGCTCTGCAGTCCGATAAGGGCGACGCCGTAGTCACCAACCGCTCCGTTGCCAGCCAGCTGACCGCCGAGCAGTTCAACACCTGCCAGACCATCAAGCAGATCAGCACCGGCGAGGAGTACGCCATCGCCATCAACCAGGGCAACACCAAGCTCAAGGACGACATCAACCAGGCCATCAAGGACCTGACCGACGACGGTACCGTCGACGCCCTCATGGCTAAGTACAATATCAAGTAAAATAACTACTTGATTGCGCGCGGGCCCTTTCCGTTTTGCGGAGAGGGCCTTTGCGCTTCTCTTGACGGAGAGCGTTTCCGTCTCGTTTTGCCGGCAACTTCTACGATAGGAGCCACCTTGTCTCGACTGAACAAAGGGGCCGCGGAGCAGCGTTTTCCACTGTCCGCCTTGCTCCAAAAGCTAGCCTGCGTCATGGCCGTGGCGCTCGCGCTGGTGTGCGCGGGGGCATATGCGCCCACGACCGCCCAGGCGCTTGAGACCGCAAAGATTACCGCCCGACCCAACACCGGTTCGGGCAGCGATGTGGTCGGCGGCACCGAGACGCGCATTACCTGGGAAGTTCAGGCCGATGCCGACGAGGAGCTGAGCGGTCTTTCTTTGACGTTTGTCGACGGCACGACGTTTGGTACCGATGACACGCGATTGACGATGCTCTCGGGCGAGGACCTCATGGATCGTACGCCCATGAAGCCCACGTGCAAGGCTGACGGCCAGACGCTCAAGATTGACTTTGGCGAGACGGCGCCTGCCGGCGGCTTTTTCCGTGTCGAGGTTTACGGCGTGACCTTCCCCGTCGAGGGCGGCGATGAGGCCTTTAGCGGCACCTATACGCTCGCCGACGGGTCGACCAAGAAGATCTCCAAGATTCCGTCGGTGGAGATCAAGGGAGTGACGGCCTTCGATAACTTCCTGGCTGACCTTAAAGAGCAGCCGTGGGTCGAGGCGTGGAACTCCAACATGTTCCTGCGCCTGTTCCTGAACCCGGTCATTTTGGTCCAGAGCCTGCCGATCGTCTTCAAGGGCTTCCTTATGTCGCTCTCGATCGTGCTCGTGGCATTTCCGTTGGCCATTCCCTTTGGCTTTGCGCTGTCGCTCATGCGCATTTCCAAGTCGCGCATCCTTCGCTGCTTTGCCGGCATCTATGTGAATATCATCCGCGGCACGCCGGCGTTCTTGCAGATCTACATTGCGTTCTTTGGCTTGCCGCTGGCCGGTGTCAAAGTGGACGACTATGTGCTGGGTGTTATCGTCATGGCCATGAACTCGTCTGCGTACCTGTGCGAGATCTTCCGTGCCGGTATTCAGTCGATCCCCAAGGGTCAAAACGAGGCTGCTCGCTCGCTGGGCATGAATGCCTTCCAGACGCTGCTCTATGTCATGATTCCGCAGACGTTCCGCAATGTCCTGCCTACGCTGACCAGCGAGTTCATCCTGCTCTACAAGGACACGTCGCTGCTTGCCGCCGTGGGTGTCGTCGAGATCGTCATGAACGCCCGCACCATCGTGGCCACGACGGGCTCCATCACGCCGTATGTGGTTGCCGCTCTGTTCTATCTGGTCATTACCCTGCCGCTTGCGCGCTTGGTGAGCGGTCTTGAGGCGAGGCTTTTGGGCACGGCCGAGACCAAGAAGAAGCGTCCCACCAAGAGCGCCGGACAGGTTGTCGCGACGCCCGCCGATCATATCGCCGGTCTGTAAGGAGGTCCTGTCATGAGTGAAACGAATTCCAACGAGGTCGTTGTCAGCATCAAGAACCTCCAAAAGGCTTTTGGCGATAACGTGGTCCTGCGTGATATCGATCTGGACGTGCACAAAGGTGAGGTCGTTGTGGTCCTGGGCCCCTCGGGCTCGGGCAAGTCGACGATGCTTCGCTGCATCAATCGCCTGGAGCATCCCACGAGCGGCTCGATTGTCGTTGAGGGCGTGGATGTGTGTGCCAAGGGCGTCGACCTCAATAAGGTACGTACGCACTTGGGCATGGTGTTTCAGCAGTTCAACCTGTTCCCGCACCTGTCGGTTAAAAAGAACGTCATGCTTGCGCAGCAAAAGGTGCTCAAGCGCAGTAAGGAAGAGGCCGAGAAGATCGCCATCGAGGAGCTGACCAAGGTCGGCCTGGCCGAGCGCATCGATTTTATGCCGAGTCAGCTTTCGGGCGGCCAGCAGCAGCGCGTGGCCATCGCCCGCGCCCTGTCGATGAACCCGCACGTGATGCTCTTTGACGAGGCCACGTCGGCGCTCGACCCCGAGCTCGTCCGCGATGTATTGGGCGTCATGCGCGACCTGGCACGTGACGGTATGACCATGATCGTGGTGACCCACGAGATGGGCTTTGCTCGCGACGTCGCCGATCGCGTCGTCTTTATGGACGGCGGCGTTATCGTGGAAGAGGGCACGCCGAGCGAGGTCTTCGACCACCCCAAGAGCGAGCGCACCAAGGCGTTCTTGGGCAATATCTCGTAGCCGGTTGATGTAACTGCCGTTGCAAAAGAGCGGGGCTGGACTTGAATCCAGCCCCGCTCTTTTGTAGGGATGGGGATACGCTTTGATGCAGGCTCTCTTGGAGGCCCTGGGTTCGTTACGCGAGCTCGGCTCCGAGGGCCTTGCAAGCGGTCTCGCCCTCGTCGTCGGGCGCGTCGTAGCAGATGGTGGAGTCCACGACGTTGACGCCCGCCTCGTCGGCGTCCGCCTTCCAGTTGTCCATCCATTCGCCCTCGGCCCACGAATAAGAGCCAAAGAGGACGACCTTCTTGTCGCCGAGGGTCTCCTTGACCTCATCCCACATGGGCTGGAACTCATCGTATTCAAGCTCCTCGGAACCCATGGCGGGGCAGCCGAAGGCGAAGGCATCATATTCGGCGACCTTGTCGGCAGAGAAGTCGGCGCAGGAGATGACCTCTGCCTCGGCGCCGGCACCGGTTGCGCCCTCGGCAACGAAGTTTGCCATGGCCTCGGTGTTGCCTGTACCGCTCCAGTAGACGACTGCGATCTTGCTCATATGTCTTCCTTTCGGTTGTGCGGCGTGCGGCCGCGTTTTGTATGCTCTATCGGGTTGCCTGGACAAGTTGTCCCAGAGTGCAGCCCTGTTGATAGATGTAGGTAAGGTATTGCGTGCATGCGCGATAGGAATCGAAGGTCGTGAGCGCCTGCTCAACGTTTGTGTATACCTTCCATGCGCCAAAGACCTTATAGTTTTCGCCGTGCTGGACGATAAACTGATGGACATCTTCGTAGGGATAGCCCAAAAAATAGCCAATTTCGTGGGGGAACTCGCACATGCACCCCGTATCGCAGTGCCTATTTCGCGCGAGCGCGCAGACGCTGCCGTCATAGGCGCTCTCTGCGGCATTGCTGCTTGCCAGCGTGATGCGCGCGGCGAGATGCACCAGGGACGCGGGCAGGTTGCGGACATCGTAACCTTCGGCGGCAAGCGCCGTCGTGGCGCGGGGGTCGGAGAGGTATCGCATGAGGTCTGCAGGGCGGTACACATAGATGAGCGCTCCGCAGGGGCGCCAGACCAAAACGCTCATATGGATCCCGAGTGGCTGGAGCTCGCGGTTGCATTGGGCTATGACGGCGAGCAGGCGAGAGCGTCGCTCTTCGATATGGGCGGCGCTGGGTTTTCCGTTTTGGTTGGCGTAAACGCCGGGATAGGTAAAGAGCGAAGCCGGCTTGATACCTGCGAGCGTAGGGGAGCAGTTGCGCACGACAGCCGTTTGGTATGTTGGGATGTCAATGGTCCGAGTCACGATGCCCCTTTCGGGTCCTCAGTTGTTAGCCTAGGAAAACTTATACACGAAAGTAAGCCATGGTCAACAAAAAAGTTTGAAGAGGGAAACTAATTGACCGAACAGACATGATTTTGGGTTAAGATGGGGACACCCCATGGGGGTATCTAGATAGGGCTACTTGAAAGGGGAACGCATGAGTGACTTGCTCAGCCCTGCGAATTTCATCGTGCTGGCCGTCATTGCCGTCGGCATGTTTTTTGGACTGCGTCGCATTGCCGCTTCGACACACGGGAAGAGTTGTTGCAGCGATGGTGCGAGCGGCAAGAAGGCCAAAAAGGTTGTTGTGGTGGATACCGATGCGTCACACTATCCCTATAGCGATGAGCTGCTCATCGGCGGCATGAGCTGTGACGGCTGCGCTCAGAACGTGGCCAATGCCCTCAATGCACTGGATGGCGTGTGGGCAACGGTGACGTATGCGGACCACACGGCACGCGTGCGCTCTAAGCAGCCGGTGGATCGTGATGTCCTCGAGACGGCCGTGAAAGACGCGGGCTACTACGTCATGACGCTGTAAGCGTCGCTCTGGATGCGCTTCCTTGGCTAGGCTCGTCCGCGCAGTTCGATGTCTTGGATGTCGTCGAAGTCGATGGCGATGTCTCGGAGCTTGAGGAGCTTGAAGGCGGGGAGCGCCTCGTCGAGGATGCCGGTGCGGCTGCGATAGCCGTATGTATCGTAATAGGTGACACGAACCAAGTCGCCACGTTTGAGACCCTCGAGTTTTTTAGAAAGCACGAGGGCTTTTTCTTCCGTGAGCTCACGTTTTGGCTCGACGGTGATTTCCTGCTTGCGCACGAGTTCGTAGTATCCCGTGAGGGCGGCAAAGGGCATAAACTGTGCGGCGCGGTTGGCGCGCACGGCACCGTTGGCAGTGAGGTTGGGGTCGGCGGCGCGGCGTCTGCCCTCGGGGTCCGCCAGGCGCTCGAAGGCGGTCGGCGGGCGCACGGGCTGTTGTTTGGGTTTAGGCACGGTGTCCTCCAACTTGTTCGTTGCGTTCGCGTGCGGTGGCGCCGGCGGTAAAGCTTAATCCCTTGACGAGCGCGTTCTTGCCGTACTTGCCCTTCACGGCCAGGACGGCGCGCGCCAGGTCGCGCTCGCGCTCATCGGCCTTAACATCGCTGAACAGGTCGATAGTGGCAAATTCCTCGGGCATGAGGTTGCCAAATCCTAGGTTGATGCGCTTGACCGGTCGTTTGGGATCGACAGTCTGCGCCCAGAGCTCATCGAAATAGCCCATGATCTTCTTAAACGAATTGGTGCGCTCGGGCAGCTTTCGCGAGGCGTTGGAGTACGCAAAGAGCGCAGCATAGCCACCGCGCGGTTTGCCGCCGTGCTCTCCCACAAAGATGCCATCGATTGCCTGCGCCTCGCGCACCAGGCGGCGCCGTTCGTCATCGCGCTGGACGGGCTTGGGCGCACGGGGCGCGAGCTCGGGGCCGGCGGTTGCGGTGGGTTCGATACTCGACGTGCTCGAGCGTAGGTGTCCGCATCCGTCCACATATTGCGCTGTACCGCTGGCATCGAGCCGGCGTATGTCGGCTCGTTCGCTCGCATAACCCACAAAGAGCGAGATGCTGTCACAGACCACGTGCTTATCGACTAAGTCCAACACGGCGTTGTCGACCATCTCGCGCAACACGGTGTAGGCTTGCTCATAGGCATAGCCTTTCGATAGCACTTGCCCCGTGGTTGTTGAGGTTGCCTGCGGGCGATAGGCCTGAATATCGGCGATGGTTGTCGGCTCGCGCCCAAAGGCGTGGTCGATGAGATACTCGGCATTGACGCCGAGTTCGTCGTAGAGCAGGTTCTCGTCGAGTGCGGCGACGCCCATCAGGTCGTAGACGCCGTATTTCTCAAGACGGGCCGCCACGCCGGGGCCGATGCCCCAGATGTCGGTGATGGGGCGATGGGGCCAGATTTCCTTGCGGAACGTCTCGTCGTCGAGTATGCCGATGCGGCTGGGTACGTGCTTGGCGGTAATGTCGAGTGCCACCTTGGCCTGGAATAGGTTGGGGCCGATGCCGACCGTTGCCGTGATGCCGGTGCGCCCCAGGACCTCGTCACGCAGCATACAGGCGAAGATTTCAGCGTCGGTATGGTAGAGGTCCAGATAGGGCGTCACGTCGATAAAGCACTCGTCAATTGAGTAGACGTGAACGTCTTGCGGACTGACATATTCCAGGTAGATACCGTAGATTTGCGCCGACACCTCCATGTAGTGCTGCATGCGCGGTACGGCCTTGATGTAGTCGATGCCGTCGGGAATCTCGAACAGACGGCAGCGGTTGTGTATCCCGAGGTCTTTCATGGCCTGGGTAATGGCGAGGCAGATGGTCGTACGCCCGCGTGATTCGTCGGCAACGACCAGGTTGGTGGTGAGCGGGTCGAGCCCGCGGTCGACGCACTCGACGCTGGCGTAAAACGTCTTGAGGTCGATGCAGATATAGGTGTGACGCTCGTGCCCCACGCGTCCTCCCATCAAACACATGTTCTTAACGAATACATGTTCGATAATACGCGCTCGTCCGGACATCGTCAAAACCTGTCCCTTTTTGGCAGGTATGGTCGTGCGGCTGCATCGGGTTTTAACGCAGCTCTAAAGAGCGCGAAACAGCTCGGAAAACCTTGCTTCGTAGCATGAGCCTAACGATTGATACCGCCTATACGTACGGAAGGGTTGTGGGAAAGATGGTCAATTATGGGTTTGGTATGCCGACGCGCCTTGTTGCGGATGGGGATGTGGCTCGCTGGTGCGGGCGATTGGTTGCCCACTATGGCGGCACCAAGGCGCTGGTGGTGCTAGGCGGCGACAAGCATACGCACGATGAGCTTGTCTCGGCGGCACTCGGCTCGGTTGATCGAGCTCTGCTCGAGCGCGTACTTTTTCGTTGCGGCTCGGTTGAGGGCGACAGGGGAGACGAGCTGATCGACGAGGCCGTGGCCCTGGCGACCGACGAAGGCGTGGACTTTGTCCTGGCGATTGGCGATGCCGATACTGCCGGCTTTGCGCGCGAACTCGCGCGTCGCATGGCGGCGCTCGATGCCGGCGAAGACGGTTTTGTCCCTTATGGATGCATTCTCTCGGAGGGCAAGGTGCCTGCTGTCGTGGGCACCGGTGAGGTTCCCGTTTTTGCCATTATCGCGCCCGAACTGCTGGAGGGCATCGGGTCTCCTCTGCGTGAGTTGCTCGGTAGCGTCTGCGCCGCGGCCTAATATTTGCCATAAAAGGACGGGTTATTTTTGGTTGGTAAAGCGTTTGACCTGCCAAAATAAGCCTGTCCCTTTTTAATCGGTTGCCGTTTGGGGGCCGATTGGCAACGCTCGCTGATTGTAGTCTTGACCTGCGCTAGAATAGTGGCATCTGAATGTCCGGGCGCATGGAGGCGTGCGCCCGTATGCTGAGGAGGACTCTATGGCAACTGTTGCCGCACCTATCGACGCTACGTCGACCGCCGCTTGGAAGGCGCTCGAGGCTCATCAGGAGAAGCTTGAGGCCGAGGGCATCGACCTCAAGGCCTGGTTCGCTGCTGACGCCGACCGCGTGAACAAGCTGAGCTTTGACGCCGGTGACCTGCACTTCGATCTTTCGAAGAACCTGGTGACCGATGAGACCGTCAAGCTGCTGTGCGATCTTGCCCGCGAGGTGAAGCTCGAGGAGCGCCGCGACGCCATGTTCTCCGGCGAGCACATTAACACCACCGAGGACCGCGCCGTCCTGCACACCGCGCTTCGCCGCCCGGTAACCGAGAAGGGCCAGCTCATCGTCGACGGCCAGGACGTCGTCGCCGACGTGCACGAGGTCCTCGATCGCATGTATGCCTTCGCCGAGCGCGTGCGCTCCGGTGAGTGGAAGGGTGTTACCGGCAAAAAGATCGAGCATCTGGTGTCCATCGGCATCGGCGGCTCCGATCTGGGCCCGGTCATGGCCTACGAGGCTCTGCGTCCCTATGCCGACGCCGGTATCGACTGCCGCTACATCTCCAACATCGACCCCAACGACCAGGCCGAGAAGCTCAAGGGCCTGGATCCCGAGACTACGCTCGTGATCATCGTCTCCAAGACCTTCACCACGCTCGAGACCCTCACCAACGCCCGCGAGGTCAAGACCTGGATGCTCGAGCAGCTCAAGGCTCAGGGCGCCATCGACGGCTCCGATGAGCAGAACGCCGAGGCCGTGGCAAAGCACTTCGTCGCCGTCTCCACCGCACTCGAGAAGGTCGAGGCCTTCGGTATCGACCCCGCCAACGCCTTCGGTTTCTGGAACTGGGTTGGCGGCCGCTATTCCGTTGACTCGGCCGTGGGCCTGTCGCTGATTGTCGTGCTCGGCCCCGAGCGCTTCCAACAGTTCCTCGAGGGCTTCCGCGCCATCGACGAGTACTTCTGCAACACCCCGCTCGAGAACAACGCCGTCGCGCTGATGGGCCTGCTCAACGTCTGGTACGTCAACTTCTTCGGTTCCAAGAGCCACGCCGTGCTGCCGTACTGCCAGTACCTGCACCGTTTCCCGGCCTACCTGCAGCAGCTCACCATGGAGTCCAACGGCAAGCACGTCCGTTGGGACGGCAGCGCCGTGACCTCCGACACCGGTGAGATCTTCTGGGGCGAGCCCGGCACCAACGGCCAGCATGCCTTCTACCAGCTGCTGCACCAGGGCACCGTGGTGGTTCCGGCCGATTTCATCGCCTTCGCCAATACCGCCAACCCTGCGACCGATAGCGGTCAGGACGTGCACGAGCTGTTCCTGGGCAACTTCCTGGCCCAGACCAAGGCGCTCGCCTTTGGCAAGACGGCCGACGAGGTTCGTGCCGAGGGCACGCCCGAGCAGATCGTCCCGGCCCGCTGCTTTGAGGGCAACCGTCCGACGACCTCGATCTTCGGCGACACGCTGACCCCGTTTGCGCTCGGCGAGCTCATCGCCCTGTACGAGCACATCGTATTTGTCGAGGGCACGGTCTGGGGCATCGACTCCTACGACCAGTGGGGCGTCGAGCTGGGCAAGCAGCTTGCCAAGCAGATCACCCCTGCCTTCCATGATGACGCCGCCAAGGCCGAGCAGGACGCTTCGACCCAGGCGCTCATCGAGTTCTACCGCGCGCATCGCAAGTAGTCGCTGCTGTTAACGCATCGCGCCTTATAGTCAGGGGCCCGTATCCTATCGGATGCGGGCCCCTTTGCTTTGCCGTGGTCCCGGGGCGCACCGCCTTTGTGGAACATCGCCGGGGCGCCGCGCGCTGCGAGAACCCTGCGCCTAGATCTCGGCCTCCGCATGGCCTCGCTGCGCCTCGGGCAGCTCCCCGTAGAGCGGATGGTCTTCGAGCCTAAAGCGCTCGATCTGTTCGGGAGTGCGACCGCGTACAAAGAGCCACGAGCGATCGATCGGCGTCGCCATGAGCGTGCTGGGCAGCGCGTCGGCGCGGTCGGAAAACACCCGGGCACTCTCGGGATCCTGGAACGCCAGCACCAGATGCGTGTCGCAGTTGCCCATGATGGAGCGTGCGCGTGCCTCGCCATAGAGCGCATCGAGCTGGTTGGTCGACTGCAGCAGCAGCGTTGCCCAGATGTTGCGGCTTCGGATAATCGAGAGCACATTGTCGATCTGGGGGATCTGCAGATTTGCGAAGTCATCGAGCATAAAGCGCACGGGCACGGGCAGGCTGCCGTCGGGCTGCCTATCGGCCTCACGAATGAGGCCCATAAACGCCTGCGAAATAAAGAGGCCGGTCAGCGGATCGAGATTGCGGTCAATATCGCTCACGGTTACAAACAGGGCGCAGGGGGTGTGTCCCATGGAAGCGAAGTCCACCTGATGGCACTCACGATAGAGCTGTGCCGCACCGTCGAATCCCAGACACATGACCTTTTCGGCAAGGATGACGACGATGCTCGCGTGCATGCGCTCGGCATTTTGCGTAATGGCGTAGCGCCGCCATAGCGAGAGGGCATAGCTTTGGGGGTCGATCGTGATCAGGTCGTCAAACAATCGACCCGTGGCACCGTCCTGCAGGTGCTCGATCAGCTTGATGACCGAGCTGATCGTCTGCTCGTCGGCGGGTAGCTGTTCGGTGACGTAGGCGATAAGACACGACAGCAGGTTTGCCGCCGCATGATCCCAAAAAGGCTGGTTGTTGTCCTCGATGGGGCAGATGGCCTTTGCCACCGAGAGGATGTCCTGCTGGTTGGGCCTGCCGTCCGCCTTGCGGCGAATGTGCCTCAGGGGGTTGTAGCCGCAGCGCTCGATGCCGGGCGCAAGGGCCGGGACGGTGTTGAGGTCGGCGAAGTTGAGACATTGCACGCGGTAACCGTGGGCTGCCAGCAAGGGTCCCACTTCGCGACAGAGCGTGCCTTTGGTGTCGAGCACGATGTAGCTTGCGTTCATTTGCAGCAGGTTGGGCTTGAGGACGTTTCGGGTCTTGCCGGCTCCCGAGGGGCCGATCACAAGTGCGTTGTTGTTGAGTCCCGTTTGGCGGGTGTCGCAGGAAAGCGTTCGATCCTTGGCGAGGATGGTGGACGATGCGGACTCAGATGCGGCGAGGCGGCTGGCGAGGTTAGACATGGGCGACCTCCTTGGTGGTCGAGAGGATTTCGTGGGCAAAGCCGAGCTCGACGGCGCGCTCGGCCGAAAGGTAGGTGTCTTTTGCAGTGAGGGACTGGATGCGCTTGGGCGTGAGGCCGCTGCGGTCCGAGAGGATTTGCGTGAGGGTCTTGCGGGTCTGCATGAGACGCCGGCTGGTTTCCTGCAGCGCAAGTGCCGAGCCGCCTGCCCCCTGGGGGATCAGCGGGTCGTGAATCATGAGCTCTGCATGGGGCGCCATACGGCGATCGTCGCCGCCCATAAAGATCACAGCGCCCATGGACGCGGCGAATTCCAGGCAGACGGTGCGGATGGGGCACGATGCGAGGCGCATGGCGTCATAGATCGCAAGACCCGATCGCACGCTTCCGCCGGCGCTGGCGACAAATATGGTGATGAGGCGGCTGGGGTCGGTGGCATCGAGCAGGCGGATCTGCTGGCATAGGTCGTGGGCCATCGGGGTTTCGATGTTTCCCATGACGGAGAGCTCGCGACGGGCGAGCATCTCATCGTAAATGCTGGTGAGCGTGATACCTCGGGCGGATTCACGCATGGTGAGGGGGCTGATGATGGGGGAATGATTGGTGTCCATGAGGACTCCTTTCTGTTGGTTGTGTTGTGGAATAGGATTGTTGCCCGCGGAAGGGCTGGCGGGCTACAGGGTTCGTCCAAGCCTGAGATCGAGCTCGGTTGTGGGACAGGCTGCCTGTTCGTGCGGCTCGCAAGCGCCAAGGGCTCCAAAGCGATGGAGCGTTGCGGCGGGCGTGGTGTAGGCAAGCCGCAGCTGATGCTCGACAGGGGCACATCCGTCATCTTTGTAATGAGCCGCGTAGTACTGCGCGATGCTGGCGTTCATCTCGTTGCCATTGCGATGGCGCTCAAACTGGCGTCTGCAGGTCTCGATGATCTTTGCTACCGACTTGGGTACCGTCGCGGGAACAAGGGCGAGATAGCCCTCAAATAGCTCGTTGATGCTCAGGAGGCACAGCAGGTCGATCAGCGTCCTTATGGCTGCTCCCTCGGCGGAAAAGTGCGCGGTCATGCGGTTATATCGGTTGCGGTCGACGATGGCCACATGGGGTCTTGGAGTTTTCTGCCCCGTGGTCCCGGGCTTTTGCCGCGCCTGTGTATTGAGCTCGACGTTGCAGCGCTTGAGGTCGTCCAACGGAAGGAACAGTGCGGTGCGCAGGGTGTTCCGCTTGCTTTCGAGTTCATGACGCTCGTCGGGTTCCCATTCGAGCTTGAGTTTCGTGTCGAGCGCCGTAAGCATATGGGCTAGGCAGCCTACGGTAAGAACGTACGAATCGTTGTCGCGTTTTGGGGCATAGGGGTCTGTCAGTTTGCGAATGTCGGGGTCGCCCATGATCTTTGTGCAGCGCTTCAGCAGTTGAGGGTGGTCGGCCAAGATCGTCGCGAGCGGTAGCGACGCGTAGTTCTTGATGGTCGCGGCGGCAAAGGCGGCGTCATATTCGTTTGCATATGCTCGCTCAATGCGGGCATCCAGAATGCTTTTCTTATCGCCGTCTTCAGCGTGGTGGTTTGTCATAGCTTCTCCAATCGGTTGATGTTCGTGCTGTTTGTTGATGTGTTGGTTGTCGTGAGTGATGTGCTTGCCGTGGGTGATGTGCTGACGTTGGGGTGCTATGCGGTTTTCAATGAGCCCGTGAGGCAGTTGCTGCAGGGGTGGGATGGAACGGCCCATGCAAGGCGGAAGGCATCGTGCTCAAAATCGAGACAGCAATGCCCTGGGTGCCTCACATGTGGCAGTTACCTCATTAAGTTGTCATTGCGTTTGGGGTTGTACTTTGCCGATCTTCCTTTTCTTACACGCTAAAACTCAAACTTCATATGCTCGATCTACTTAAAACCGCAACGGCGGTCTTTTATCAACTTATATGTCGGAACGCGTCTTTGCAAGTACTTTTTTGCCTTTGTTTCAAATGGGGTGGTTTTGCAACCGTCATACGCGCGCTGTGCGAACGTGCCCCGGCTCGGATAAGATAGTGCGATCGAGTTCTACCGCGCTCGCCGCAAGTAGTCTTTGTTGCTGAGATAGGTCATGGCCGAAAGGGGCCCACATCCCAACAGATACGGGCCCCTTGCTATTTAAATGGGCATGAGGGTGTATTGAGGGGGGATGCCTTGCTGTCGGCATCCGCATGCGGTGCCATTCGCTCATATGACCCAATCCGCTGTCAAGAGCCACAATGGCCCCGCCGACCGCTTGCAATCGGTCGGCGGGGCCTGCCGTTGAACCCGTCCCGGTCCGCCCCCGGCATGTCGTCGACGCCTTCGGCTCAGTCTCATATCCGCGGATACCGCTCCGGCGGCCCGCAATCCTCTCCTTCGGCGGGGCTCCCCAAGTCTGACTACGCGCATGCGGCCGCTGCCGCGCGCCCAGCGAAAGCGGGGGTATCCCCGAAGGCTGCCCGGCTCGCCGGGACGGGGGCTATGTCTATTCGGTTGCCTCCCGGCACATCGCGCCGAGGGCCCACAGCCACCTCACGAGCTCGGCGGCGGTGGCGGCGTTCGCCTTCGCCTGGGGCATGCCCCTGGCGAGCATCTCCTCGCGGCGCCGGAGCAGGCGCTCGGAACCCTTCCTCCCGTGCATCCTTATCTCGAGCGGGACTCCGGAGCCCTTGGGCATCAGCTTGGGCTGGTGCCCGGCCCGGACGTAGCTCCAGGACCCCTCGACCGCCAGCCTCCTGACGAGCGCGTTGCCGGCCCCGCTGATTCCGCCGAGTCGCACGGAGTCGGCGCTCGACCTCTGACTCGGCGCGAGGCCGAAATAGGACGTCACCTGCCTGCCGGAGCGGAACCTCGAGAAGTCGCCGACCTCGGACGCGAAGGCGGCGGCGAGCACGAACCCGCACCCCTTGATGGACTGGAGCGCCTCGACCTCGGCCGAGAGGGGGCCCGCCGCGACGGCGGCCCTGTACTCGGCGAGGAGGGCCTCCCTTGCCTCGTCGGCCGCCTCGACCTCGTTCCTCAGCGCCGCCAGCGCCCGGATGCCGCCGTCGTCGGCGGGCCGCACCTTGTCGAGCCACCTGAGGAAGTCGTACGTCCAGTACTTCCGGGGGTTTCCCGCCGGCGTCGTGCCGCCGTAGACGTAGCCCCGGCGGGCGAGGAACGCCAGGAGCCGCTGCTTCGCCGCCGCGAGCCTGGCGGTCGCCGCGTCGTGGGCGGCGGCGAGGTCCCTGAGCCCCTCGATCTCGGGGGACGGCACCCATACCGGGGAGATATCGTGCGACAGTATCGCCTTGGCCATCCTGGCCGCGTCGTTGCGGTCGTTCTTGGACGAGAGGTCTGCCGCCGACCTCGGGACCTTGGAGACGGCCGCGACGACGCAGTCGACGCCGAGGGCCGACAGCTCCCTCTGCGGGGTGAAGCCGAGGTAGCCGCTCTCGTAGGCGGCGAGCGACGGGCCGGGGAAGCCCGACATCCACTCCGCGACCTCGCCCCAGGGGTTGCCGCGGAACCTCCTCGCCACGGCCTCGCCCGTCTCCGCGTCGAGCGCGCAGACGGTGGTGGACCTGAGGTGTACGTCCATTCCGAAGGCGGTAGAATATCTAG
>DBFADZ010000014.1:0-7631 GCA_048195375.1 Collinsella sp. | reverse complement strand
TCGTCACGGCCTCGCCGGTGTCCGCGTCGAGGGCGCAGACGGTGGTCGACCTCAGGTGGACGTCCATCCCGAACGCGGTAGAATACTTTGGCATGGGAGCCTCCCAACCTCGTTGCGGCGCGGCTGCGCCTATGGCACTTCGACATCATTGTCGCAGCCCCGACCCGCGGTCACGAGCGGGGGCTCCTGTCTTTTTAGTGCCCTCGGATTGGGTCATAGTGTCTGTCGTCGCCAAAACATCGGCGTTGCCTTGGCCGGCAATAGTCATTGGGGCGTTCTTGTTTTATGCCTTGCCTTTTTCATGCCAACTTGTTCGCCCTGGACGTCGCTCGCTGGCGTTGCCAAAACATCGGCGTTGCCGGAGTAGTCATTGGGGACGTTCTTGTTTGACTGGTCATTTAAGAACGTCCCCAATGACTACCCAACGGATATTGCGCACATGGCTCGCATGACAGTCGTCTCTTTTATGTTTCCTTTAGCCGTCGCTGCCTAGGATGGGGGTTAGTCGACAGGAAGGGAGCACCGGGATGGACGACGCGAGCGATCGTGCAATCGAAGAGGACATGCTCGATCAGTTCAACTACTTTGATGATGAGGACGAGGAGCTGATCGATCGTCGCGAGCCGGCGGCGCTCGATACTTTCGACCTTGTCGATGAAGAGCCCGACGAGGACGAGGTCGATTCAGCGGAACCCCCACAGCCTTCGCACCATGATTCGTTACTCTCAAGAGTCCCTCTGCACCACGGTGTTCGTGCCGGTGCCCTTCATATGAAAACTGACTGGCGCCAGATCGTGACGGCAGGCGATGAGCTTGCCGTCGATGCGCCGCTCATCGATAAGTCATCCATTATCTGCCGCACCGGCATGCTTATGCTGGCAAGCGGAACAGGTGCCTGGCGTGTGCGCGATACCATGAATCGTGTTGCCGCTGTACTCGGCGTCACGATTCACGTCGACCTGAGCCTCCTGTCGTTTGAGTGCACCTGCATCGAAGGCGGCCACTGCTTTAACGAGGTTGTCAGCCTGCCCACAACGGGGGTCAATACTCATCGCATCTGGATGATGGAGAGCTTCTTAAAGGAAATCGAGACGTATGGGCGCCGTTTTACGGTGCATGAGTATCACGAGATGCTCAAGACCGTTGAGAGCTCAAAGCCCGATTACACTCCCTGGCAGCAGGGGCTTGCCGCGGCCTGTGCCTGCGGCGCTTTCGTCTTTTTGCTCGGCGGCGGCCCCATCGAGATGGCCTGTGCATTCGTGGGCGCTGGTGTCGGCAACTTTGCTCGCTCCCATATTCTCAAACAGGGTCTTGGCCAGTTCAGTGCGCTGACGACCGGCGTCGCGCTTGCTTGTATCTCGTATCTGCTGGCATTGCTCGGCCTTGGCCAGGTGATTCCGGGGGCAATGTCGCACCAAGAAGGCTATATCGGCGCCATGCTCTTTGTGATTCCCGGCTTTCCCCTCATCACGGCGGGACTCGACATCGCAAAGCTCGATATGCGAAGCGGTATCGAACGTCTGTCATATGCCGTCTCGATTATTGTGATGGCGACGCTCGTAGGTTGGATGGTTGCCGAGTGTGTGGGCTTGGCGCCGGACGACTTTGCCCCGCTTGGCCTCTCGCCGCTTGCCCTTACGCTCTTGCGCGTGGTGATGAGCTTCTTTGGCGTGTTTGGCTTCTCGGTCATGTTCAACAGCCCGGTAAAGATGGCAGCGGCGGCAGGGCTCATCGGTGCCGTGTCCAATACCCTGCGTTTGACCCTTGTCGATGCGCCGACGATGCTTCCCTTCCTGGGCCTCAGCGCGGGAATGCCTCCCGAGGCAGCTGCATTTATCGGGGCGCTCGTATCGGGTCTGCTGGCAAGCCTGGCAGAGATCAGGCTCACCTACCCGCGAATCGCCCTCACGGTGCCGTCGATCGTCATCATGGTGCCCGGTCTCTATCTCTATCGCTCGATGTACTACATGTGCACCTTCGATACGGTCAATATGCTCGGTTGGTTTGTGCGTGCAGTGCTCATCGTGGCGTTTCTGCCCGTTGGCTTGGGCGTGGCGAGAACTCTCACCGACCCTCGCTGGCGCCACACCAGCTAATTAGTCGTTGGGGACGTCCCAACGGATCAACTGCGCCTCGCATTTTCATAAACTCAACGCTTACGAAGCACGTGCTTTTCGTGCTAGGCTGGTTCCACCACATAAGTAGTCGCAGACGCACGTACCACGGGCGGGCGAGATGAAGTCCCAACAGCTCCATCTTGCTCGCCCGTTTTTGTTGCGTGGCGTAGCGGCGTAACACAGAAAGGACCATGCCCTTTATGCCTATCAACAAACGAGAGAGCCTGCTGTTCACCTTTATCATGTGCTTTTGCATGGTGCTCTGGATGAGCATCTACAACGTTGCCCTGCAGCATGGGGTCATCAACGGCGAGGTTGTTGCCGCCGCGTGGCTCGGCTTCCCCGTTGCCTACGTTTTTGCCATGTGCTGCGACTGGTTTGTTGCCAGCCCCCTTGCCAAGGGTTTCGCCTTTAAATTTCTGGTCACGCCGGGCAAGAGCTCGCCGCTTGCCATGACGCTCGCCGTCAGCTCCTGCATGGTCGTTCCCATGGTTATCATCATGTCGCTCTACGGCGCGTGTGAAGGCCTGTTCCATATGCCCGGCGGCCCGCTTGCCAATTTGCAGGCGCTGCCGATGATGTGGCTCGTCAACATTCCGCGCAACTTTATCATGGCCCTGCCCTGGAACCTGCTGGTGGCTGGTCCGGTTGCTCGCTTTGTCTTCCGCCGCGCTTTCCCCATGGGAACCGTCTTTGAAGAGCAGCATATGGAGCTTGTGCGTATGCCTGGCGCTCCCGTTGCCGATGCCGTCAATGACGTTGCCGAGAGCATGGGCGCCGAGCCTGCCTGCTAGGCAACAGCCTCTAACCTAGAGCGCCCGCCGCACCCGGCGATTCCTTTTTTGTAGACGTTGTCGTATGGCTGCATGCGGAAAAGGCCCCAGCGGTTAACATATACTCCATATGGGTAAAGAGACCAAAGCGCCGCCACGAGTGGCGCTTTGCGTTTGAAAAACTAGCTCGTCTAAGAGGAACTAGCATGTTAGACCGTTTTACCGATCGCGCGCGCAAGGTCATGTCCATGGCCAAGCAAGAGGCGCTCGATCTGCACTCAAATAAGGTGGGCACCGAGCACCTGCTGCTCGCGCTCGCTAAGGAGGACGAGGGTATTGCCGCCGAGGCACTGCGCTCGCTCGATATCTCCTACGATGACATCATGGATACCCTCAAAGAGGTCCAGACCACGGTTCCCGAGCCCAGCGAGGAGACCGAGGCTGCCAAGCTCGCCTTTACGCCGCTCGTCATCAGCGTGATGGAGCGCTCCTTCCGCGTGGCACGCGAGAACAACCAGACCTACGTTTCGACCGAGCACTTGCTGATCGGCATCGTCGAAGAGGGCAACGGCATGGCCATGGACATCCTCATGCGCCTGGGCGTGTCGTCTGCTTCCATAAAAAAGGCCATCGAAAAGCTCACTGCCAAGGATCAGGACAAGAAGCGTCCGCTCGCTGGCGCTGGCGCTGGTCGTCCCGGTGCGGGCCTGCCGTTCTTTAGCGGCTCGGATGCCTCTCAGCAAAAGGGGAGCGGCACTGACACGCTCAAGCAGTTCGCCACCAACCTCACGCAAAAGGCGCGCGACGGCGAGCTCGATCCCGTGATTGGCCGCGAAAAGGAAGTCCAGCGCATGATGGAGATCCTTTCGCGCCGCACCAAGAACAATCCGCTTATCCTGGGCGATCCCGGCGTGGGCAAGACGGCTATCGTCGAGGGCCTGGCGCAGCAGATTGCTGCTGGCAATGTGCCCGAGAATCTTATGAACCAGAATATCTGGACGCTCGATCTGCCGGGTCTTGTCGCGGGTGCCAAGTATCGCGGTGAGTTTGAGGAGCGCCTCAAGAACGTGATCCAGGAGGCGACCGAAGCCGACGACGTCATCTTGTTTATCGACGAGATGCACACCATCATCGGTGCCGGTTCTGCCGAGGGTTCTATTGATGCGAGCTCTATGCTCAAGCCCGTGCTCGCGCGCGGTGCTTTCCAGATCATCGGTGCCACCACGGCCGAGGAGTTCCGCAAGTACCTCACCAAGGACCCGGCTTTCGAGCGTCGCTTCCAGACCATTGATGTCGAGGAGCCGAGCGTCGAGGACACGGTTAAGATCCTGACCGCGCTCAAGCCGCGCTACGAGGAGCACCACCATGTGCGCTATACGCAGGGTGCTATCGAGGCCGCCGCGAACCTTTCCAACCGCTACATCCAGGATCGCTTCCTGCCCGATAAGGCCATCGACCTCATCGACGAGGCCGGTGCCCGCGCTCGCATCGCCGCGAATCGCGCGGCCGAGCCGGTGCGCGAGGCCGAGCATCGTATAGAGGAGCTCAAGGCCGCCGCGCAGGAGGCCACCGAGAGCGATGACATGAACAAGGCCGCCGAGATCACCGAGCAGCAGAAGGCCGCTGAGATTGAACTCGCCGAAGCCAAGGCCGCCTGGACCGCCGAGCTCGACGCCAGCCCGCTCACCATCGACGTGAGTCAGATTGCCGACATCGTGTCCGTGACCTCTGGCGTGCCGGTTTCCTCGCTCACCGAGAGCGAGAGCCGTCGCCTGCTGCAGACCGAAAGCGTGCTCAAGACCCGCATTATCGGCCAGGACGAGGCCGTCGAGGCCGTCGCCAAGGCCGTGCGCCGCAGCCGCTCGCCGCTCAAGGACCCGCGTCGTCCCGGCGGCAGCTTTATCTTCCTGGGTCCCACCGGCACGGGCAAGACCGAGCTCGCCAAGACGCTCGCCGAGTATCTCTTTGGTAGCAAGGATGCGCTCATCAGCTTCGACATGTCCGAGTTCGGTAGCGAGTTCGAGGTCTCCAAGCTTATCGGTAGCCCTCCGGGTTACGTGGGTCACGACGAGGGCGGTCAGCTCACCAAGGCCGTTCGTCGTCACCCGTACTCGGTCGTGCTGTTCGACGAGATCGAGAAGGCGCACCCCGACATCTTCAACATTTTGTTGCAGGTGCTGGAGGAGGGCCGCCTGACTGATAGCCAGGGCAAGACGGTCGACTTCCGCAATACCGTGATCATCATGACGTCCAACGTGGGCGCCCGCGAGATCGCGCAGGATGCGAGCGTTGGCTTTGGCACCACCGGCGAGCAGGGCCTCACCTCGAGTGAGATCAAGGGTCGTGCGATGGGCGAGCTCAAGCGCCTGTTCCGCCCCGAGCTGCTCAACCGTATCGACGATATTGTGGTGTTCCAGAAGCTCTCGGGCGAGAACCTGACTAAGATTGCGCACCTGCTGGTGGACGATCTGCGCCAGCGCCTGATCGCAAACGGCATGAACATCAAGCTTACCGATGCGGCCTACGACAAGATTGTGGCGGAGGGTACCGACCTCACCAACGGCGCGCGTCCTCTGCGTCGTGCCATCCAAAAGCTCATCGAGGATCCGCTGTCCGAGGAGCTGCTGGCCGGCGAGTGGGGCGAGGGCGATACCGTCCTGTGCGACGTGGCCGACGGCAAGTTTGTCTTTAGCCACGGCACGGGCGAGATCCCGGCGCCGCGTCCGGCGGGCGTACTCGGCGGCGATGCCGCTCCGGCGGCGCCGCACACCGGAAACGCCGCGCCTGTGAGCAGTGGCGTGAGCTCGGGCCCCGGCGGCATGATGCAAGCCGGTTCCGGCGCGCTGTAGGGCGTGGCGACAATTTGATACGCGCAATCGAGGCGCTCCGGAAAGGGCGCCTCGATTTGTAGAGCTGCGGAAGTTGTGACCGTTACGCTATACGGTCCACCGTTAGCCGATGATGCAAGGGCGCTCGGCGTTTTCGACTGGTTTATGCACGCAAAGTCTGGGAATATACAAGTCGCATGTCTTACTGTCTAACCAGTTGCGCCAAGGAGGCACCATGGACTACAAGATTACCGGCTACGAGCCCGCCCAGCTGTTCCATTTCTTTGAGGAGGTCAGCGCGATCCCCCGTGGGTCTGGCAACGAGAAGGGCATCAGCGATTTCCTGGTTGCGTTTGCCAAGGAGCGCGGCCTCGATGTGTACCAGGACGAGGTCTACAACGTCATCATTCGCAAGCCCGCATCTGCCGGCGCCGAGAATGCCCCGACCGTGATGCTGCAGGGTCACATCGACATGGTGTGCGACAAACTGGGTTCCGTCGAGCACGACTTTACGACCGACGGTATCAACTTGGTCGTCAAGGACGGCGTCCTCACCGCTAACGGCACCACTCTGGGTGCCGACAACGGTATCGCCGTCGCTCTGATGCTCACTGTTCTCGATGACGATTCGATTGTTCACCCCGCCCTCGAGTGCGTGTTCACCACCGACGAGGAGACCGGCCTGGTTGGCGCCGAGACGCTCGACAAGTCCCAGATCAGCGCCCGCACCATGATCAACCTCGACTCCGAGGAGGAGGGCGTTGCCACCGTCAGCTGCGCCGGCGGCGTCGTCGTTACCTACACCTGTCCCATCGTGCGCGAGCACAAGACCGGTAGCACCCTCACGCTCGACATTTCCGGTCTGTTGGGCGGCCACTCCGGCAGTGATATCAACCTGGAGCGCGGCAACGGCAACCTCATCATGGCCCGCATCATCGACCGCCTGATGGTTGCCGGCGAGCCCGCCATCGTTAGCTTTAACGGCGGCACCAAGGACAACGCTATCAACCGTGAGTGCAAGGCTGTTCTGGTCTACGCCGACCACGCTGCCGCCGAGGCCGCGGCCCAGATCGCAAAGGGCATCATCGCCGACGTCACTGCCGAGCTCGAGGTCTTCGACCCTGGCTTTACCTGCACCGTCGAGATTGCCGACGACGCCGAGGTCGAGGCCATGGACCAGAAGTCCGCGCTTGCCCTCATCCGCGCCCTGCGTCTTGCCCCTAACGGCGTGATTCGCCGCAACGTCGCCACCGACGGCTCCGTCGAGGTTTCCTCCAACATCGGTGTGGTTGCCACCTCTGACGACGAGGTCAAGATCATGCTGTCCCCGCGCTCCTCGATCACCTCGCTGCAGAACGAGTTCAAGGACCGCCTGCAGACGCTTGCCGATGTCCTGGGCTTCGACGCCAAGTTCGAGTTCGAGTATCCCGGCTGGAGCTATGCCGAGCACTCGCCGATCCGTGACGTCTTCGTCGAGAGCTATCGTGAGCTCTTTGGTTCCGAGCTGCGCATCGAGTCCATCCATGCCGGCCTTGAGTGCGGCCTGTTTGCCGAGGCCCTGCACGGCCTGGACGCCATCGCCGTGGGCCCGACGCTCTCCGATGTCCACACCCCGGACGAGAGCATGGAGCTCGCTTCTGCCGAGCGCTTCTACGAGTTGCTCATCGACGTCCTCGAGCGCCTCGCTGCGTAAAGGTCACCTTGGTTAAGCCGCTCTAAAACGGCTGGCTATGAAAACGGCCGCCTGGCGTAATGTCGGGCGGCCGTTATTCGTTCAAGACTTTAGTCTGCTGGCCGCGCAGCGGCCAGCTTTAAACCACCCGCTACGCGGGTGGAGACGAACGGCTTTACAAAGCCACCCCTCCGACCGATATTGACGATTGTTCAGGCCGTCAAGAATTCGAGTCGAAGGG
>DBFADZ010000044.1:0-8171 GCA_048195375.1 Collinsella sp. | reverse complement strand
GGTTAAGTTTGCTGCTCTACAGTCCTGCGCAAGACGGAAAGCACATTAAGTGCTTTCCTTTGCGTGCGGAACTCGCGACAAACTTAACCCCCGCCCTCAGCCCCGGAGACCCTCCCTGCCGTCACATTATTCAACCAGTTTTGCGGGCGTGCGCCGCTGCGCGGCTAGCCCGCGTGCTCCTCGGCGGGGTTGGTCTGATGGATCTTGTTGAACTTCGGCCTTTGGCTCAAAGAAAAACGGGGGATGCATTGTGCATCCCCCGTTTTTGTTGCGGTTAGTCTAGGTCAATAAACTTGGTACTTATGATCTTGCCGTCTTTTACTAGCATTCTGGCCATGGTGGGGCCTCGGGTGCCTCTGGGGTAGCTGGCGCTGCCCGGGTTGAGGACTAAGCAACGGCCCACTTGGGCTTCTTTGGTTACGTGGGTGTGGCCGTTGATGGCTACGTCTACGGATCCCACCGGAAGGTCTTCGCGGTAGTGGGCTACGGCGAACTTGAGTCCTTCGTAGGTAAAGAGCGCAAGACGGTCTACATCGGGGCCGTAGTCGCGGTAGTAATCGTTGTTACCCAGTACGGCCCGCACGGGGGCGATGGTGCATAGGTGCTCGTAGTCCATCTCTGACGTGAGGTCGCCGGCGTGGATGATCAGGTCTGCGCCCTCAAGCTCATCCAGGAGCGCAGGCGATAAATAGCCGTGGGTGTCCGAGATGATGTCGATACGCTTGGCGCTTGCACTGTTCATGGGATCCCTTCCGCAAAAAAACGATTCGGCAGATACATACAAAAAGGCCCCACGGCTCCGCAGACGATGGGTCTACAGGGCTGCGGGGCCAGTGTGCTAGAGACTCAGAGCCTTCTTGAGCGGCACGACGCGGCGGCGCGAAACCGGCACGCGTTCGTCGACGCCCGTAATGCCCAGCTGGATGGCGCCCGAGGGCACCGTCTCCACATCCGTGACGCACGCCAAGTTGACGATATAGCGGCGGTGAACACGGAAGAAGCCAAAGTCGCAGAGCTTGGCCTCAAACTGCGCCAGCGAGGTCGTCGACAAAAAGCGATCATCGACGGTATAGATGCAGGAGTAATCGTCCTTGGCCATGATAAAGCGAATGTCGTCCACGGGAATGAGCACCTTGCGGCCGCCCTTTTCCACCGGGATACGCTCGATGGTCACCTTGCTGTCCGTAACCGGCTTGGTGCGTTGCATGACCTTCTCGATCGCGCGATCCAAGCGAGCTTCCTCGACCGGCTTCATCAGATAATCGACGGCATCCACGTCGAATGCCTCGACCGCATGGTCACTATACGCAGTCACAAACACGATCGCCGGCGGATTTTTGAGCTTATGCAGCGCCTCGGCAAGTTGCAGGCCCGAGGCACCGGGCATCGAGATATCGAGAAACACGACATCCACGCGACTTTCCATAAGCATCTCGATGGCGGAGCGGACGCTCGACGCCTCCGTGATCGTGCCGATCTTGCCCGTTTGCTCGAGCAGGAAGCGAAGCTCCGAGCGAGCCGGCGCCTCATCATCCACAATCATCGCACGCAGCATAGGGATAAAACCTTTCGTCAACTAACTACGCCGGGCATCCGTCGCATGACGTTGAGCCCGTAGCCTTTTATTTTACTGTTGAATGTCGAAGATGCTCTCTGACAAATCAAGATGAAGGAGCACTTTGGTGCCCTTGCCCGGCGCCGATTCGACACGCGTATAGGAGTGCGGCCCATAAAAGCGATGGATGCGCTCCGAAATATTGTGCATGGCCACACCGGCGCCGCCACCCTGGGGAGAGCTGGCGTCGGGACGGGCAGAACGCTCGTCAAACAGTCTGGCGGCGGTACCCTCATCCATGCCCACGCCATTATCGGCCACGGCAATCAAGATTGCATCCTCGCCGTCTTGGTGAACGGTCACGTCGATTCTCAGGGCGTCGTCATCGCCCATACCATGACGTACGGCGTTCTCGACAATCGGCTGGATCACGAACGCCGGCACCAGCGTATCTTCCACGTCCTCGGACACATCGAACGTCGCAAGCACGCGGTCCTCGCCAAAGCGGGCCTTCTCAAAGGTAAGGTAGCGCTTGGTCTGTGCGACCTCGCGCGAGACCGGAATAAGCGATCCCGAGTTGTCGAGCGTGGCACGATAGAACGATGAGAACTCACGAAGCAGTTCGCGGGCCCGCAGCGGGTCGGTGCGCGTAAACGATGCAATGGTGTTCAGCGTGTTGAACAGGAAGTGCGGGTTAATCTGCGCCTGCAGCGCACGCACCTCGGCGCGCGCCGTGAGTTCCTTTTGCACCTCGAGCTCGTGGATGGCGAGCTGCGTGGACAAGATCTCGGCAAAGCCCGAGGCAAGCGCGTACTGGGTACGGTCGACGGCGCGCGGGGTCTTGTAGTAGAACTTGAGCGTGCCGACGGTACGATCGCCCACCTTGATGGGGGCGATAATGCCGGCGGGGACTTGGTTGTGCGAGCCATCCGAGCCCACGACATCCACCATACGGTTGAACGACTGCACGATGCCATGTTCGATAACGTAGCGTGTGGCAAGCGTGTGGATGGGAGAATCTGGCAGTAGTTTTTCCTCAAACTCGCCTGCGCAGGCCAACACGTTGCCCTCGTCGGTGATGGCCACCGTCATGGCGCGCGTCTCGGGCAAAATGCGCCGGCACACCAAACGCGCCGACTCCTGCGTCAGACCGCCCTTAATGTCCTCGAGCATGGCCGAGGCCACCGAGAGCGTCTCCTCGGTGTACTGGGAGCGCACCGAATCGGGATTGAGCGTCAAAAAGATAAAGATGCACAGAAAGATGCACAGCAGCGCGCAGGCAATCACCGTGGCGATCGGCTCGATACCGGTCACCAAGGCAAAAATAAAGTACACCAGCACACAAATGGCGCAGGCAACGGCAATGATGCGAAAGATTGATATTGAACTATCGCGCTGGGCGCGGCGGTCGATCATTCGGCCCCCTCCAGGATACTGATCAGTTGTGCGTCACGCCAAAGCCCGTCCATGATCTTGGGCCAAAAGCTCTGGAAACGCAGGTAGCTTGCAGCGTTTTGGCGCGCATAGGCCTTTGCCTCGCCGATACCATGGCGCCAAATGCGCAGGTAGCCCTCATGCTCGCGGGTAAACACGCTGCGGACCATAGCGGTCTTGCGCACGCGGTCGTCGAGCTCGCGCGAAATCCACGGGCCCGGGTAGGGCATGAGTGATGCCGCCGTAACGGGAATGAGCTCCTTTTGATGCGCGGCGAATGTCAACTTGGCCCGTTCGTAGTACCAACGGTATACATCCTGCATAAAGCGCGGTGAGCGCTTTTCGGACTCCGGAGGCAGATGGCGCACGGTCCACTCGTTATCGAACCACACGTCGTAGCCAAACATGCGCATGTTAAAGAGGTAATCCAAGTCCTCGCCGCGGGTGATAAACGGGTCAAAGGCCACACGCGTAAAGGCGCGGGCGTGCAGGGCCATCAGGCCGCCGCACACGTAGTTGGAACGCGAGATGCGGGTGCCCGAGAGCGCCTTTTTCATCCAACGGTTGAACTCGATGCGCTTGGTCCACCAACGATGGCAGATGCCCGCCTTGTCCGTGGGAGCCAGCGGCGAGCCGTCGCGATCGTAGAAATAACCGCTCTTGACCAAGATCGGCAAGCCCTGACGCGTCTGCTGCCCCAACGCATAGGTCGCGCGCTTCATAAAGTCGGCGTCGATGACAGTCTCATCGTCATCCAAGAAGATAACCGCGTCATGCCCCAGCACAGCGGCACAGGCTAGCCCCATATTGCGGATGGCACCGTAGCCTCGCAGGCTCACGCACTCGCCCGAACCCTTGGGCGCGATCTGAGCAACCCGGTCTGCGATATGCGAGGCCTGGGTGTTGGTGACAACGGTGACCTTGAGCGTGGGATGCGCGTCGACAATCTCGTGCACGCGCAGCGACACATCGGCTGTGGCAGAAACGGGACAGACCACCAAAAGGATGATGCGCGGGATGTCGCGCACCTGCTCAAGCGAGGCCAGGCAGCGGTCGAGTTCGGGATTGTCGGCGTTGAGTCGCGTCGAATGGTCATAGGTGCCAGGGGCGTTTGCGCAAGCGTCATCGCCCGCCCAATACGTTGGAATCACGACCGTGGCGTTCATGCCTTACCCTCCCTGCAACACAAAAACGGGACGCCGCCAAACACAGGCGACGCCCCGCGACCTAGCTGATTCCATCATACCCACTTGGGCAAATCATTGCTCGCAAGTCGCAATGTTTATTGCGGATAACCCCAAAAGAGTACCGCGGACAGGCACAATAGCCGCTCGCTCCTATGCGGCATGCTCTGCCGCCCGAGTCATGCGAGACAGGCGGACCAGCAGCATAAAGCCAACGACCAGCAGCACACCAATGGAAAGGACGCCCAGCGACGGGTTGCCGGCCAGCGAGGTGACAACCGACACCAGGAAGGTGCCCATAACGCTTGCATAACGGCCAAAGATGTCAAAGAAGCCGTAGTACTCGTTGGACTTTTCCTTGGGGATAATGCGGCCAAAGTAGCTACGGCTGAGGGCCTGCACGCCGCCCTGGAACAGGCCGACCATAATGGCAAGCACCCAGAATTCAAAGGCGGTCTTTAGGAAGAACGCGGCGAACAGCACAATGCCCATGTAGGCGGCGACCGCCACCAAGATCATGTTGAGCGTGCCCACGCGTCCGGCGAGCTTGCCGTAGATGATGGCAGACGGAAAGGCCACGAACTGCGTAACGAGCAGCGCCAGCACCAGCTGCGTCGAATCGATGCCCAAGGCCGATCCGTAACTGGTGGCCATGGAAATGACCGTGTGCACACCGTCGATATAGAAGAAGAACGCGATCATGTAGACCAGCACGGTCTTGTTGTGGGCGATCTCGCGCATGGTGTGTCCGACCTCGGAGAACACACCGCCCACGATGTGGCCGATAGTGTCCTCGGGACCGCGCTCGCGACCGTACTTTTGCTTATAGGTGCGAATGAGCGGCAGGGTAAAGATGAGCCACCAGGCACCAGTGATGATAAACGACAGACGCGTTGCCAGCATGGTAGGGACGCCAAGAGCGGGGCCACCCATGATGAGCGCCAGGCAGATGACGAACGGCACGGTGGAACCGATGTAGCCCCAGGCATAGCCCGAGCTGGACACGGCGTCCATGCGCTCGTCGGTGGTAATGTCGGGCAGCATGGCGTCGTAGAACGTCATAGAAGAGTTAAGGCCGATGGTGCACAGCACGTACACGGTCAAAAATGCCATGGCGGACATTGGGATAGCCTGCGCCAGGCAAAGCACCAGGCCCGTGAGGAAGAAGCCCAAGAAGAACTTGATCTTGTTGCCGGCGTAGTCGGCAAGCGCGCCCAGAATGGGCATGAGCATGGCGATGACCAGCGAGGCGATCGTCTGTGCATTGCCCCAGGCGACCACCAGGTCGGCCGAAGAAGCGCCGGTATTGATGGCGTTAAAGTAAATGGGCACCACCGAGGTATTGAGCAGCACGAGGGCCGAATTGCCCACATCATACATAACCCAGTTACGCTCGAGCTTGGTGTATTTCATGGACAGGGACCCTTCGTATTCGCCCGATATGCAGTTAGTTCATCGTACCCCAATTGTCCAGAACCGCCGGTAAGGATTCGGCAAAGGGGCACGCACGGGCCCTATTCCTCGCGGTCGAACTCCTCATCGGCATTGAGCACGCGACCGCTGTAGTTGACGTGACTGGTCACGGCATCCATGTCACCGGTCTCGATAAAACGTGCGACCGTGCACTCGTAATCGACCAGCGCGCGATCAAAGACCTCGGGGAAACTCTCGTTCGAGACCTCGTCGGTAAAGGGATTCTTCCATGTCAGATGGCCCAGGTTACCGGTGCGCTCGGGCAGCTCCGTCGTCACGCGATGGGCAAGGCCGTCGAGCAGCGAGTAGTCGTGCACCAAGCCCTCAACCAGCGAGATCGCGCGCGTCTTTGCGGAGCCGGCCGGCTCAATCGCGCGGTAAAGTCGCTGCATATTGGCAACGGCAGCACCGTACTCCCCCGCCGGAATGTCAATGCCGTACACGCGTCCGGCAACATAGCTCATCAGCACGCCGGCCACGCGATTGATGCGATCGGTGGTGACGATCTCGCCCGCCGGCGGGTAATCGTCAACCGTAGCGCCATCGCGTTTAAGCTGCAGCATCAGCACATCCAGGTCGCTCTCGATCACGGCATGGACCTGACTGCTCGAATCCTCAAGCTCTGAATCGGACTCGACAATGCCAAACTGCTGCTCATAGACAAAGGGATGGGCGTTGCGGTCGAGCACGTAATGAGACAGCAGGCCCAGCGCAAAGGCACGACCCAAGCTGGCGTCGCGCGGCAGCAGATGCGACACGCCGTCGCGCAGGCACGAGAACTGGCGCGACATGCGCGAGCGGTGCATGACCTGAGCAAGCAACATACAGTCGGAAATGCGCGGCGTGAGCATGTGGAAGAAAAACGGGTCGGGACCTTGGTTTCCCAGGATAAAGGCGATGCGCTCCTCGTCGGACGTAATAACGCCCTGCGGAAGACGGTCGATGCTTTCCTCGCCAAACAGATGATGCGTAATGAGCGCGGGCATAATGATCCTTTCGATTTCATTCGATGTCACCCATTATGCCCACCGCACGGTCATGCCAAACCTGCGGTGGTAAACGGCGCATCGCATGCTGTATGCGACGACCATTCCCCTTCGCCGCAAAAACAGAATGAAAGCTTAATATCATCCCGCTCGTGCGCCGAAGCAACTGTTTGCCCGTCGATGCGGTAAGGCATTAATGGTCTACTATTTCAATACACGCGTCTTCATGCTGTATCAATGAGAAGATCACGTATATCGCAAAGCAGTTCAAGCAACCCGGCGTCGTTCGGAGGCATCCATGATTACCGTTGCCGACATTTTGGCCTTACCGGCATTCGAGCGGATTGATTTAGTCGCACCCATCGAAGATGCCGGGGAGCACCGCGTCTACAACGTTGGTATCTTAGACTGCCCTCCTTCAATCAACGACTACAGCGCATACATGCCCGGCGAGTTCATTCTCACCAATCTTGGTTTTTGCTATGAAGACCCCGACCTATCCGACGCGTCGCTCATTGCCATGATTGAAAGGCGTGTCGCAGCCATTGCCGTTAAACGTGTGTACTCGCCATGTTTTACCGATGCAGTCGCCCAAGCAAGTGTACGCATGGGCGTCCCGGTATATCTCTATTCCGGCGCTTACCATGAGCGCGTCGCATTCGAGTCGCTCAACCTCTTGCAGCGCGATCTCGACGCATCCGACAAAAGCGACGCAGTCGACACGCTCCTATCGGGAAAGCCAAAAGCCCAAGTAAGACAAGAGATCAACAAGTTGGCGGGCCTTACCGGATCGACGATGCGCTGCATTGCCATCTCTGCCGAAAAAGATGATCGCTGCTCACTGTACGCAATTCAAGACACCCTCAACGATTTTCTGGACTCGTTTCGACAGCGACACGAGGATGTCCAAAACGCATGCGCGTTTCGCTACCACGATGCGCTGCTCGTTTTCGTCTCGTATGCCACCGATAAACAGCACGAGGGCGTCTTCTGTGACCTAGAAAATGCCATTCGAGGAGTTGGCGTCAACTACTGCGGCATAGGCGACCTGGTGCCCCTCGGCGAGGCAGATATCTCCATTCGTCAGGCAACAATCCTTCTCAATGAAGCCCATCTGAGCGGAACGCGCAGACTTGAGTGGTCGGATCTGTCCATGGGCGCCTTCTCCTATGCAGCGCAGACCAACCCCATGTTCGAGCGCACCGCGCAAGGTTTTCGCCACCGCATCGAAAGCTACGACACACAAAACTCTACCGAACTGGTCCAAACGGCACGTGCCTTTGTGCACTGCAGCGGCGACATCATCGACACCGCCGATCGCCTACACCAACACCCCAACACCGTCCGATATCGGTTGCGGCGTATTCGAGCACTCCTCGACATGGGCGATTCACACGACCGCGAGCTGCTCGTATTCCTTTCCCTCACTTTCCTCAGCAGATAGTGCGAGTTAACTCGAATCGTCATTTTTCACAAATCAACTCCGAATACGCTCGGACAATTGGCCTTGCAAGCCGCCAATTGCTCACGAAAAACAAT